>JADIMK010000068.1 GCA_017694785.1 Candidatus Cryptobacteroides intestinigallinarum | reverse complement strand
CTCTGCCATCTCACCAAGCGGCAGCCTCTTCCTGATTTTTCCCAGCTCGCTAGTCTCGAACGTCCGCCTATACAATTCATAAAAATCGAACTCCGTGAAAGGGAGATCGGGTGATATTTCAGAGAAATTTTTGTACCTTAGCCATGCAGATTAATTTTTGCGATACCTCCAAATTTGGCTTTTCTAGGGCAATTGGAGGTATTCTTTTTATCTTTAGCTAATATACAAATTTTATATTACATTGGCAATCAATTCGTTATAAAGTTTTTATTCTTTTTACGACAGTCCCTATTTTATCTGTAGAGTCTCTTCTACTTGTCTTTCTTTGCTGTAGAGACAAGGCAGAGCTCGTCCATCTGGATCTGGTCGATGTATGAAGGAGAGTCGATCATCACATCGCGGCCCTGGTTGTTCTTAGGGAAGGCGATGAAGTCACGTATGGTCTCCTGGCCGCCGAAGAGAGCGCACATACGGTCGAAGCCGAATGCAAGACCTCCGTGAGGCGGAGCACCAAACTTGAAGGCATTGATGATGAAGCCGAACTTGTACTGCGCATCCTCGTCAGTGAATCCGAGCACCTCGAACATCCTCTGCTGGATCTGTGAGTCATGGATCCTTATTGAACCTCCTCCGAGCTCGGTGCCGTTGAGCACGAAGTCATAGGCATTGGCACATACCTTCTCAAGGTCTTCCTTCTTGTCGCTGTAGAAGAGATCCAGCTGCTCAGGCTTAGGGGCAGTGAACGGATGGTGCATTGCATAGAACCTGTTGGTCTCGTCATCCCATTCAAGAAGAGGGAAATCGATGACCCAGAGAGGTGCAAAGACATGAGGGTCGCGAAGTCCTAGCCTGTTGCCCATCTCGATACGGAGCACTCCGAGCATAGTCTGTGTCTTGCGTTTCGGTCCGCAGAGCACAAGGACGAGGTCTCCTGCCTTTGCGCCGGTCTTTTCGGCGATTGCCTTGAGCTCTTCAGGAGTGAAGAACTTGTCAATTGAAGACTTTATGCTTCCGTCCGGATTGACTTTGATATATACGAGTCCCTTGGCGCCGACCTGAGGTCTCTTGACCCATTCGGTGAGCTCGTCAAGCTGCTTCCTTGTGTAGCCAGCAAGGCCTTCGACAGCTATTGCACCGACATATTCCACTGAATCAAATACAGAGAAGCCGTGTCCCTGGACATCGGATGTGATCTCATGTATCTTCATCCCGTACCTGATGTCCGGCTTGTCTGAACCGTAGTTGTCCATGGCATCGAACCAGCTCATGCGAGGTATAGGATTAGGTATGTCCACATTGAGTACATTCTTGAAAAGGGTACGCATCATGCCCTCGAATGTATCGAGCACATCGTCTCTCTCGACGAATGACATCTCGCAGTCTATCTGTGTGAACTCAGGCTGACGGTCTGCACGCAGATCCTCGTCACGGAAGCAGCGCACGATCTGGAAATATCTGTCGTAGCCTGCGACCATAAGCAGCTGCTTGAAAGTCTGCGGAGACTGAGGAAGGGCATAGAACTGTCCCGGATTCATACGTGAAGGCACCACGAAGTCACGTGCACCTTCCGGAGTGGACTTTATGAGGTATGGGGTCTCTATCTCCATGAACCCGAGGGAGTCAAGGTAGTTGCGGACCTCGTGAGCAAGCCTGTGGCGGAGCTCAAGGGCCTTCTTCAGAGGATTTCTCCTGAGGTCAAGGTATCTGTATTTTGCACGGAGCTCCTCGCCGCCGTCGCTCACATCCTCGATGGTGAAAGGAGGAGTCTGGGCCTTGTTGAGGATATTGATCCCGCTGAGCCTTATCTCGATGTCTCCGGTAGGCATCTTTGCATTCTTGCTCTGACGCTCGATCACCTCTCCCGTTGCCTGGATGACATATTCCCTGCCGAGGGAATTTGCTGTCGCAGCCAGCTCTTCTGAAGCGGTACCGTCCAGTGCGAGCTGTGTGATACCGTACCTGTCGCGGAGGTCGATGAATGTCATGCCTCCGAGCTTCCTTGTCCTCTGCACCCATCCGGCCAGAGTGACAGTCTTTCCGACATCAGAAATGCGGAGTTCACCGCAAGTATGTGTTCTGTACATATTTATATGAATTTATACTTTCTAGGGTCTAAAATCTCACAAAAGTAATAAATATAATCATACCCAATGCCTGCAAATAGTATAAAACTGCCTATATTTGCGGCGAAAGACAAAGAAAAATGGAAGTAAGGCCAAAAAAATCACTGGGACAGCACTTTCTCACTGACCTGACTGCGGCAAGGCAGATAGCCGATGCTCTGCAGACAGAAGAAAATGCGGACACAAAGACCGATGTACTTGAAGTAGGACCGGGAATGGGAGTGCTCACTCAGTTCCTCCTCCAGAGACCGGAACTGAATCTGAAGATGGTAGAGATAGACAGGGAATCAGTAGACTATCTTCTCGTCCATTTCCCGCAGGTCAACGGCAATCTCATCGAGGCTGACTTCCTGAAGCTGCGGCTGGAGAATTTCTTCAAGGGCAGCTTCTGCGTGATAGGCAACTTCCCTTACAACATCTCTTCACAGATATTCTTCAAGATCTTGGACTACAAGGACTCAGTGCCTCAGGTAGTGTGCATGATACAGAAGGAGGTAGCGGAAAGGATAGCGGAAAAGCCCGGCACAAAGACCTACGGTATACTTTCGGTCCTGCTCCAGGCATGGTACGACATAGAATATCTGTTTACGGTAGGCGAAGGGGCATTCAACCCGCCTCCTAAGGTCAAGTCTGCGGTGATCCGTCTGGTACGCAACGGACGCACCAGCCTCGGATGTGATGAAGCCATGTTCAAGACAGTGGTAAAGACAGCCTTCAACCAGAGGCGCAAGACCATGCGCAACTCCCTCAAGACCTTGATCAACGCCAAGGCTGCAAAGGAAGGATGGACTCCAGAGCAGACGGCGGAATTCGCCTCCGACCCTGTCTTTGACCTCAGGCCGGAAAGGCTCGGAGTAGAAGACTTCATTGCCCTTGCCCTGAAGTTCTGACATGAGGATCAGATGCGTTCGCCCATCAGGGACAGGAGCGCGGCGCCAAGCACAATCAAAGAGAAACCGGCCATGACATACTCCAGATGACTGCCGACGGCAAGTCTGATGTCAGGAGAAGAAAGATACAGAATGAGAAGTGCTGCAATCACTATTGCAGCAACAATGGCAGCTGACACGGCACCTGCAAGATTCTCTCTCTTGAGTCTGCGGGCTGTCTCCATGACCTTTTCCACAGCCGCTTTCTCTTCTGCTGTCTGGTGCGCAGCATGTGAAGGCTGAGGCAGAAGGTCAATCTGTCTTGACAGTTCCTCCATGAATCTGCCTCCGTCATCGACGCGGGGCATATTGTCCTTCATGAACCGTCTTATTTCCTTGTCTGTTGACATATCCTTTACCAATCTGTTTATAAATCAAATACTCTCTCCTTTGAATCAAATATTCCCTTCTTTGTCCTTACGCTCTGAAGAGGCCTTCCGGAGATACTTCTTCAGGTGGGCACGGCCCCTTGAAAGATGTGAGCGCACAGTGCCGGACGGCATGCCTGTAATCGCCTCTATCTCCTTTACGGACTTGTCTTCCATATAGAACAGGAGGATGACAGACTGCTCATTTTCAGGAAGTTCACCTATGGCCTGATACAGATCCTGATGGGCAAAGGCATCCGGCTGGTCTTCATCGGCCTTCTCCCGGACCTCAGGTCCAAGCGACTCACCTTCAGCCCTTATGCTCGCCGAGAAGTTGTCGCACCAGCATCTGTAGGCTATCCTGAAAAGCCAGGTTGAGAATTTCGACCTCCCTTCAAATGAGCCACAGGCAAGCCATGCTTTCAGAAGGGCCTCCTGTGCGATGTCATCGGCCCTGAAGGAATCGCCCCTGCACAGCACGCACAGGAACCTCCTCAGGGGTTCCTGCTCATGCGAGACAAGTTCTATGAACTCAGACTTGTCCACTACTCTTCCGAAGGATTTTTCTGCTCCGGGGCCTGTCCCTTGGCCTGTTCAAGGATCTGCTTCTGCTCAGCCTCTATCTCCGGTGCCATCCACTTCCTGCCTACGAAGAATGACACGAGGAATCCTGCACCGAGTGCGACCAGAATACCGCCGACAATGTAAAGCGCCGTATTCTCTTCAACAAATGGAGCTGCTATAAGCATGCCTGTTCCGACCAGGAACAGTATGATACCTGACTGGAGCTTCCCGAGGAGAGCCATCTTGATTGTCCTGCGTCCTTTGCCTTTGGATGAGAATGCTTCAGGATCAATCTCCTGGCCGTGTTCAATGGCCTTGAGCATCACTTCTGTCCTTCTGTCGATATCATTCTTCCTTGATCTGGACACCAGCCATACAACCAGGACCGGCAACACTACACAGACTCCAAGAGGAACAATAATACTAACACTGTCCATAATAAATCTGTTTTTTGGTTTCTGCATATCTGACAGAGAAAACGGACATAATGTTGCAGTCACGGAGAAAAAAATCAGAACGGAGATACCGTCCTCGTCCGGAAGGACTCCCGCGCCTTGCGGACATACAGCTTCAGGACATCTCCGGGCAGTTTCGAGTCCCTGACATAGGCCCTTGTCATGTCAGGGAATTTCGCAAGAGCTGTAGCAAGAAGCCATGCAGTCCCCATCCGCACGTAGTATGGGGCAGGGCCTGATACCGTGCCCTCGGCAGGCCTGCGGCCCTTGACATAATCAGACGATATCCTGGAAAAATCAAGTGAGTCAATCTTGCCGAAGACCTCAGGAAGCCAATGCTCATCAAGAAAACACGTCATGGACATGATGATGGCGAACCTCACTTCAAACTCCCTGTCGGAATCCCACCACCGCCGGAGATAATTCCATACGGCATCCACAGGTGACGCCCAGCGGGCAGCCGCGCATACTGTGTCGCAGACGGCCCAGTTGTCTATGCGGGGAACGAAACCGGAAAACATCTCAAACCTTTTTTCCAGAGGGACCTTCATATAGTCGAGCATCAGCCCCCAGACAGTCTTTTCTTCGTGGGACAGGTCCTTTTCTGCCAGAAACCTTCCATGAAGCAGCTCCGCATCCTGAGAGCGGGCAAGGTCCCTGGCGACTTTCTTCATTTCCGGGATGTGGAGTCCTAGGATCCTTGTTCCGGGAAGAGGATTGATGACCCTTATATGGCCGGCCCGGTAGCGGGGATCGGCCGCGAATTTCTCCGAAATGTACGGGATGAGCAGTGATTCTATCATTTCTGTGTATAAAATGTGAAATTATCTGTCGGTTGTAATATTCATTTAACAAAAATAGCGAATTTTGCAATCTATGGCTGGAATTTCAATTCCATTTCATTTTCAGACCATATTTTGGCAGTTTCATTTATAGACTCATGATTTTATAGCCTCAGACCAGAAAAGCCACAGACTATGGACACAAGAGCTCATGCATTCAATTCCATTCTCAGGACAGCATCCTGCATATTGTCAGCAGCCGTCATTTCTTTAGCCGCACCGGTACTCTCTTCCGCAAGACAGGAAGACCTTACAGACCATGAGTCCGGCAAGGAAGCACGGACAGAGACTACAACAGAAAACGGGACCGTCCAGGACGGGAAAAGGAAGATGTCCGCTGAAGACTTCCGGACATTTGTGACAGATTCGCTCGACGGAGGAAAGACAGACATAATGGAAAGACTGATGAACCTCCCGAACATCGAAGTCGGCAAAGGAGTCACATTCAGGCCCAAGAACAATTCCTACGAGATGACCATCCGCTTCAGGATGCAGAACATGGTAGGCCTTTCGTTCAACAGGAACATGACCCTTACTTCGACCGACGCACAGGTCAAGAGACTCCGCCTGAGATTCGACGGCTATATATTCTCCCCGAAGATAGTATATTCGATACAGCTAGGATTCAGCAGCTACGACACAGAAATCATTCCGAACGGCAACATGAACCTCATCCGTGACGCCATAGTCTACTATGTGCCGGGACCGTCATGGAACATAGGCTTCGGACAGACAAAGATAAAGGGCAACCGCGCAAGGGTCAATTCTTCCAGCGCACTGCAGTTCATTGACAGGAGCATAGTCAACAGCGAGTTCGGAGGAGACAGGGACTTCGGATTCTTCGGAGAATACAACTACGGGGATTTCGATTCATTTGCCCTCTCGGCAAAAGGTTCGGTAACACTCGGTGAAGGACGAAATTTCAACACATCCTCGACAGCGGGCTTTGCCTACAACGGACGCCTGGAATTCTACCCTCTCGGACGCTTCCACGGCAATGGTGAACTTCTTGAAGGCGATGTAGTATGGGAAGAGACACCAAAGATAATGCTGGCCGGAGCATACATCTTCAACGACAATGCCCTGCGTACCCAGGGGATGAAAGGCTCTCTCCTTCCTTCGCCCCGTGACATAGGCTCGTATTATTTTGATTTCATACTGAAATACAGAGGCTTCGCGTTCGTCACAGACTTCATGGGAAGACATGTTCCAGGACAGGCTTCCGGAATAATACCGTCTGGGGACGGAGCACCTAACTTCATCTACACAGGCTGCGGAGTCAACGTACAGACAAGCTACCTTTTCGACAGGAAATGGGAAGTGGCTCTGCGCAACTCCACAATGCTGCCGGATGCCGGCATACAGCCGCTGCTGGGATACGCAAGCTGGAACCAGAGCACAATAGGTGTTACACGCTATCTGATAAGGCACAGCCTCAAGCTCCAAATGGATCTCTCATACAACTACCGCAACAAGGCAATGAGCCCGGACTACGACAGGTGGATGCTTCGCTTCCAGGTCGAACTCGGACTGTAGGCTCCGGATTTTTTTCAGAGAAACAGTCCTGATTGTTTCCAGAGAATCAGTCACGGCTGTTTTCAGAGAATTCCTTATAGTCGGTCTGGTTGTCGACTCCGCGGATATCCCTTGTCTCTGCACTGCCGTACAGGATATCCAGAAGGGCATCCCAGGATAGAGAGTAAGCAGGAGAGAAATCCTCTGAAGCCGCATAGTGCATGAGCGAGGCGAGGAAAGCTCTGCCTTCAGGAGTCCGGGACAAAGCTTCTGGATCGGCCGTGCATACAAGTAGAGAACCCTTGCCTACTGCGAACTCAGAGACCATGGCGAGCCTATGGCATCTCTCAATATTGTCAATCACTTCCACAACAGGATCATATCCCTGTAGTTCATCAACGATCAGAGGCCTTGAAGCCCGGCAGATGCTCCACCACTGCCAGCTGCTGCGGCCTTCATTAGGGAAAAGCCCGAAAAGAGGGTGAGACGGGTCATTTATCACTCCGAGAGTCCCTGGAGAAACACTTTTCCCGGCATTCTCCGAGATTGTCTTGAACATCGACCAGTTCCAGAAGTCCGTGATGAAAAGTCCTCCCACCGAACGAGCCTCAATGTCCTTGTGGTCAGGGAAAAGCACAACCCTGCATCCGGACTCCAGCATAGCGGACAGAGTGCTGTCTGCCTTTGTGGCCACATGGACAGATATCTTGTCCTCGATATCATCCGGATAGACATAGAGCTTCCATGAGTTGGCATAGTCTCCGGAAAAAAGGTCCAGCTCCAGGCAGAAGGCAGCATCTTCAGGAAGGTCTGCGGCAAACTCCTCAGCTGCGGCATATATCCATCCTGCATCAGCCACTTCTCCCTGCGGTATGTCTGCCATAATCACTCCCGACATCTGCATCTTCCCTTCAAGCTCTCCAGAAGAAAGGCTCCTGGCATCAGAGACAGAAATCCTCCACATCAGAGGAGTCCGCCAGTCTTCTTCCGTATAATTGGCTACCATGAGCCTTATCTTGAGGGAATCCCTGCGGGACAGGCAATAATCTTCAAATCCGGCGAGCAGGACCAGAGGGGAACAGAACGAGCGGAACTCTCCCGGAGTCACTATCCCCTTGCTGTCCATGAATGCGTCAAGGACCCCGACAAGCGCCGTCCCCTGTCCCGGATAATCCTGTAGGTCAAGCATCTGGAATCCTCCGAAGCCAGGGGTACGGAAGGCATATTCAAGGTCGGACTTGAAGCACTCCACGGCAAACTTCCCGGACGCCAGGCTGAAATCCTTTTCCATTCCGCCCATACCTGCCGAGTACAGCCTGTCGCGGAAAATCTCAAGATTGTACGGATAGAGGACTCCTGTATATTTTCCGATTTCGGAATAGTCCGGATATATCTGGAACTGGCAGTTCTCATGGCTTATCACAGGGACCCGGCTGGAGGAGATGGCCCTGGAGTAATCACCGGATGTCCCGGGCCGTGTACCGTTGAGTATGCCGCAGTCTTCAGCATCGACAAGGGCAAATGTGGTCCTCACATGGGACGAATAGCCTTCACCCCAGCCGACACGGCAGCCTACGAAGAAATCCTCTCCCTCCTACGGTCCTTCCCAGCCGAGATTGTTGTTGGATCCGAAGCAATACAGATGGCGGCTGTCGGCACTCCGCAGTTCATCTGTCCATTTCCTCATCAGGGAGACATCCCAATGGAGTTCATTCCCCAGAGAAAACATCACGAACGAAGGATGGTTGCCGTAGGCGGCAAGTATATTCCGGGCTTCCTGCATAAGGAAAGCGTTCAACCCGGCCGGGAAACCTTACAGGAAGCCGTAATCTGCCGGCATTTCCTTTCAGGACAGACAGCTGGGATTGAGCATCAATGGCCCCGTAAAGGCGAAGCCCGTCCTAAGAACGGATAGAGGCGAAAACATAACCTTGACGTAATAATATAGCCTCTTGCTGAAAAGAGAAACCGATCCGAAATCGCTTTCGGGTCGGTTTCTCCAGTTATTGACAATGCAGTTTCCTTTATTGACAATGCGGCTTTCTACTGCTCGTCCTTGTCCTGCTCCATGTACGCCTTCAGCAGCTTCTCCTGGACATCTCCAGGTACCGGCTGATAATCAGCGAACTGCATAGTGAATGTAGCACTTCCTGAAGTGAGTGAACTCAGGGCAGTAGAATACTTGTAGAGCTCTGCAAGAGGCACTCTCGCCTTGATGACATCAAAACCCTTTTCACTGCTCATACCTTCTATGAGAGCCCTTCTGTTCTGAAGGTCTGACATGCAGGCGCCCATATACTCTGAAGGAGTCATGACTTCAAGGCTGTAGATCGGCTCCATGATCTTCGGGCCTGCGTTACGGAATGCTTCCTTGAATGCATTCCTGGCGGCAAGGACGAAGGAGATCTCATTGGAATCTACAGGATGCATCTTGCCGTCATAGACATATACGCGGATATCCCTGGCGAGGGATCCTGTCAGAGGACCTTCGCTCATCTTGTCCATGATACCTTTGAGGATGGCCGGCATGAAGCGTGCATCTATGGCGCCACCGACGATACAGTTGTAGAATTCAAGCTTTCCGCCCCAGTCAAGGTCGTAGGACTCCTTGTTCTTTATATTCAGCACCATTTCCTTGCCGTCGATCCTGAAGCGGTTTGTAGCATCGACGCCTTCTACGATAGGACATACCAGAAGATGCACTTCACCGAACTGGCCGGCTCCTCCGGACTGCTTCTTGTGGCGGTAGCTTGCAGTAGCCACCTTGGTGATTGTCTCCCTGTAGGATATCTTCGGAGGGAAGAGCTCGATCTCTATCTTGTTCTCATTCTTGAGTCTCGACTTGACGATATTGATATGCTGCTCACCCTGCCCCTTGAGTATGGTCTGCTTGAGCTCCTTTGAATATTCAACGATGATCGTAGGATCCTCAGCGGACATCTTGGCGAGGGCTTCACCCATCTTCTCCTCATCCTTCTGCTCCTTGGCCTTCACGGCAGTACGGAACTTAGGTGCAGGGAAGACAATCGGAGGGAACTCTATCTCAGTGCCAGGCTGTGAAAGCGTGACATTGGTCTTTGCATTGCGCAGCTTCACCGTACATCCGATGTCTCCTGCATAAAGGTCAGTCACCCTTTCCTTCTTCTTGCCGGCTACGGCATAGATTGTAGAGATACGCTCCTTGTCTCCGGTAGCAGGATTCTCAAGATCCTGACCCTCGGTAAGCTCTCCGGACATGACCTTGAAATATGCTACTTCGCCCAGATGCGACTCGACGGCCGTCTTATATATGAAAAGTGAAGTAGGAGCATCCTGCTTGCACTCGATCTCGCGCCCATCCACAGTCTTAGACGGTCTTTCTGCAGGAGACGGGGCAGTCCTGATGGTGAATTCCATGAGTCTCTTCACACCTATGTCTTTCTTCGCAGAAAGGCAGAATACAGGCATCACCTCACCGGCACGGAGGCCTATACCGAGTCCCTTGCGGATTTCATCTTCAGTAAGCACACCTGTATCGAAGAATTTCTCCATGAGGGTATCATCGTATTCCGCAGCCCTCTCGATAAGAGCCGAACGGAGCTCCTGCGCCTCGTCCTTGTATGCATCAGGAATCTCAAGGTCTTCCCTGGTACCGTTATCATCCTTGAAATGATAGTATTTCATCTTGAGGACATCGATGAACCCGTCGAAGGCAGGTCCCGGATTGACCGGATACTGGATTATCACAGGCTTGCCGCCGAAGGCTTCCTTCATTGTCTCAAGTGTATTGTCCCACGAAGCCTTCTCGCCGTCGAGCTGATTGATGGCCATGATCAGAGGCACATTGTAATTGTCAGCATACCTTGCGAAGATCTCTGTGCCGACCTCAACCCCTTGCTGGGCGTTGACAAGAAGGATACCGGTATCGCATACCTTGAATGCAGACACTGCTCCTCCCACAAAATCATCCGCCCCTGGAGTATCCACTATATTGAACTTTGTGTCCATGAATTCTGCATATAGCGGTGTAGAGTATATTGACCTCTGGTTGCTCTGTTCTATTTCAGAATTATCCGAAACCGTAGTACCTGCCTCGACAGTACCTCTTCTGTCGATGACTTTGCCTTCAAAGAGCATGGCTTCAGATAATGTGGTCTTGCCTGACTTTGTGCTGCCAAGAAGAACCACATTGCGGATGTTTTGTGTTGAATAAGCTTTCATTTTACTTATTGATTACTGGTTATTGTTTCATATCGCGCACCACGGAAGTGCATCCTTGCAAATTTAATGAAATAAAACAGCAAAATCAACACTATTTTATAACAAAATACCGTATTTTTTCCAAAAATATGAAGATGCAGCACCCCTGTATGCTTTCAGAATATCATCGCCATGGAAGCCCAGCTCCGACATCAGCCACCTGTCAAAGGCGGTGCTCCGGACTCCGATCCAACGGCAGACGTCTCCGAAAGTCAACGAAGGATCCATATATACCTTTTCCTTATCCATAAGGATAGAGAAGAGCTTGAAATAATTTTCCATATCGGCACTTTTCATTGTCTTTTTTTATCTGCAAAAATGAAATTACAGCACATAAACAGCAACAACAAGGACAACATTTTTCTGAGTTGGGATATATTTTTTTCTTTTTTTTGATGATTTTTCTTTTTTTGATAATCTCATCTTATCATTGGCAATAAATTATTGCCTTAAAATAAAAATGCCCTGGCATAAATTTGTTCATATGTGATTAATCTCACGATCTGCTATGAACACTGATTCCGCCAAAGGGAACATACTTAAGCACCGTAAGGAAGCAGGGCTTTCTCAAGAAGAGATGGCCGAAAAGATTGGAATATCCAGGACAGCATACAGAAACATAGAGACAGGAAAGACAAGGCTCATAAGCAGAAATGCTGAAAAAATGGCCTCAATCCTCGGGATATCTACAGAAGAACTGCTGTTCGGCAGCGACAGAGAAAACACGGCAGATACACTCTCCGACATCAAGGCAAGTTACGACACCAGAATCAAAGACATAGAATCAGGCCACACGGCAGAGGAAGCAAGGCTGAGATCCCAGATAAAGTTCCTTGAAGAATACATTGCCGCACTGAAGGAAACGGTCAGGACCAAGGACGAAGTCATAGGGATGTTGAAAAAAACGCTGGCCGGAGAAAGCAAAGGATGAAATCCTGCGACAAAAGACCGTACAGAAACATTATCTTTGCAGTCTTGACCCGACACAGCAGATGAACAGAAAAGCTGAACATAGACTTGCGCTCCGCCTGGGAGACGATCCTCTTGAAGCCGGATGCGACGAAGCCGGCCGCGGGCCTCTTGCAGGACCTGTATTTGCCGCTGCCGTAATACTCCCGGACGGATTCTTCCACCCCTTGCTTGACGACTCCAAGAAAATGACTGCCAGGCAGAGGGACACAGTACGCGACTTCATAACCGGAAATGCCGTCGCCTTCTCCATACAAGAGGTATCTGCAGAAGAAATCGACAGGATCAACATACTGAACGCTTCCATAGCAGGCATGTGGAGAGCCGTCATGTCGCTTGACATCAGGCCACATGCCATTGCGGTCGACGGAAACCGATTCCGCAGATACAGTCTTCTCCCTGAAGGCGAGGATCATGACCCGTGGAGAGACATCGCTCTCACAAAAGGATATGACACCATCCCATATACATGTATAATAAAAGGTGACGCCACCCTCATGGACATAGCCGCAGCCTCGGTACTTGCAAAGACAGAAAGGGACAGATGCATGAAGCGGCTGGCACTGGAGTATCCACAGTACGGGTGGGACCGAAACATGGGCTATCCTACCAGAGAACACATTGAGGCCATAAGGAAATACGGGCTTACACCTTACCACAGGCGAAGCTTCCATCCCAAGGAGCTGGAGCCTTCCCTTTTCTGACCCCGGTCCAGTTTCTTGTCGTCAATCGCAGGAAGTGGTGTCCGTCAATCCGCAGGAAGTGTTATCTTTGCAGAACAATACCAGGAATTCTGCAGAAAGAATCCCGGAATAAAGACACAATAGATCAAAATACACAATAAATCAAAAGTACAGAAATGAGAAAATTGCTTTGCGTCATAACTGTCTTTGCCGTATTCTCGGCAAGCATGGCAGCTGACGAAGGAATGTGGATGCTTCCACTCCTTAAGAAAATGAACATCAAGACAATGGAAGATATGGGCTGCAGGCTCACGGCTGAAGACATCTACAGCATCAACCACTCTTCCCTCAAGGATGCTGTCGTACAGTTCGGCGGCGGATGCACAGGAGAGGTGATTTCAGATGAAGGCCTGCTCGTGACCAACCACCATTGCGGTTATGCAAGCATCCAGAAACTCAGTTCAGTCGAACACGACTACCTGACAGACGGATACTGGGCAATGTCCAGAAGCGAGGAACTTCCCGCCGAAGGACTAACAGTAACTTTCCTTGAAAGCATGACCGACATCACAAACGACGTGGACAAGGCAAGGAACGCAGCCCTCAGGAAATATGCATCCGAGAACCAGCAGACACGTGACTCTCTCGTAAATGCAGCCATAGAGGCAAAGGAACAGCAGCTTGTTGAAGCCGCTGAGAAGGCCAACCCTTACTGCACCATAAAGACAATGTCCTTCTACAATGACAATGTAAGATACCTTATAGTCTACAAGACCTACAGGGACATCCGTTTCGTGGGCGCACCGCCTTCATCCATAGGCAAGTTCGGCGCCGACACCGACAACTGGATGTGGCCGCGCCACACAGGAGACTTCTCCATGTTCAGGATATACGCCGACAAGGACAACAATCCGGCCGACTATTCCGAGGACAATGTGCCGTACAGACCAAAGAAATTCCTGACCATTTCACTCAAGGGTGTCCAGGAAGGGGACTATACCATGATCATGGGATACCCCGGAAGGACCAACAGGTTCTATACTTCCCCTGAGCTGATCAATCTGCTTGAGATGCAGGACATATCCATCGAAGCACGCACAATCCGCCAGGACATACTCATGGAAGACATGCTCGCTGACCCTAAGGTGAAGATCCAGTATGCAAGCAAATATGCAGGATCATCAAACGGATGGAAGAAATGGATCGGCATGAAGCAGGCTTTTGCAAAGCTTGATGTAATAGGAAGAGCCGAGCAGGAAGAGGAGGATTTCATGCAGTGGGTAAATGCAAGCCCGAAAAGGGTCAAGGCCTACGGCAACGCACTTGAGACCATCCGTGAAGGTGTAGAAGAAGGAAAGGCAGCTAATATGCTTTACCGTACCGTCATCGAATCGGTCTTCAACATAGAACTGGTCAGAGCCGCAACCATATTCAGCAATGCCGCCAGCACATCACTTGACCAGAGCGAGGCAAAGGATTCTGCCCTTGCTCTCCAGGATGCACTTGCAGCACTTCAGAGCTTCTACAAGGACTACTCCGTATCGACCGACAGGAAAGTAGCCAAGGCCATGCTCGGATATTACCGAAGCCATGTGGATTCAACATTCTTCCTGAAAGACCTGGGCATAGACTTCGCCAAGGCTGATCTCGACTGCTATGTGGATTCTCTCTTCGACGCGAGCGTGTTCTCTTCGGAAGAAAAGCTGTCCCAAGCCATAGCCGGCAATGCCCCAGGAAAAATACTCGATGACCCGGCCATTGCCCTTGCGAAATCGGCATCCGCTACACTGTACTCAGTCTATCCCGACAGGAAGGCAAGCTTAGAAAAACTTGCACAGGGACAGAAAGACTACACCGCCGGCCTTCTCGAATGGAAGAAAGGCCAGCCTTCATACCCTGATGCAAACTTCACGATGAGGCTTACCTATGGCACAGTGAAGGGATATTCTCCGAAAGATGCCGTGATATACCGCTACTATACGACCCTTGACGGAGTCATGGAAAAGGAAGATCCGGACAACTGGGAATTCGTCGTGCCTGAGAAGCTCAAGCAGCTGTGGAAAGACAAGGATTTCGGGGATTATGCCATGGCTGACGGCAAGATGCCGGTAGCATTCCTGAGCAACAATGACATCACAGGAGGAAACTCGGGAAGTCCTATAATGAATGCCGACGGCCAGCTCATAGGCCTTGCATTCGACGGCAACTGGGAATCCATGAGCAGCGACATCATGTTCGAGCCCGATCTCCAGAGATGTATAAACGTAGATATCCGCTATGTCCTCTTCATCATGGACAAGCTCGGAGGTGCAGGCTATCTGCTTGACGAGATGGATATCGTAAGATAACATACTGAACAGATGAAACAGAATGAAATAATGAAAATGCTCTATGATGTCCAGCATCCTGCAAAAGGAGACAGGAACATCGTAGAGCTCGGCATGGTGGACAAGGTGGAATGCGAAGGTAACAAGGTGACAGTCACCCTCGCATTCCCTAAACACCGCGACCCGCTTGCCGAATACCTTATCGGCAGCACCAAGGCAGCTGTCATAAGACATTCCGCCCCGGGGACCGAAGTGGAAGTGAAGACGATCGTTCGCGAGGAAGCGAAAAAGAAGCCTGTTGGACTTGACCTGGGCACAGAAGAGCTTGCCAATGTCAAGGCCATAATCGGGATTGCTTCCGGCAAAGGTGGAGTAGGCAAATCTACCGTCGCCGTCAACCTCGCTGTGGCACTCGCCAGGCTCGGATATAAGGTAGGACTGGCCGATGCCGATGTCTACGGACCTTCGGTACCGAAGATGACAGGCACAGAGAATGACCAGCCGCAGGCCTTCATGGACGGAGACAAGGAAGTCATCCTCCCTCTTGAGAAATATGGAGTCAAATGGATGTCCATAGGCTACTTCGCAAAGCCGGAACAGGCTTTGATCTGGAGAGGCCCGATGGCCTGCAACGCACTGAAGCAGATGATTCTGCAGGTAAGATGGGGCGAACTGGACTTTCTGCTCATCGACATGCCTCCAGGAACCGGAGACATACATCTCAGTCTCGTGCATGACATTCCTCTCACAGGGGCAGTCATTGTCACAACCCCTCAGGCTGTGGCACTTGCTGATGTGGAGAAAGGAGTCAACATGTTCCGCAACGACGGCATAAAAAAGCCAATCCTGGGACTCATCGAAAACATGTCATGGTTTACTCCTGCCGAACTTCCTGAAAACAGGTACTATATCTTCGGCAAGAACGGAGGAGAGCAGATGGCAGCCAAATACGGCATACCTCTCCTCGGCCAGATACCTATCGTACAGAGCATACGCGAAAACGGAGACGAAGGCACTCCTGCAGCTCTTTCAGACAGGCCGGACGGACTTGCTTTCGTCGCCCTGGCAGGGAAAGTCGCAGAAGCGGCAAAGAATCTGGAAAAATGATCCGGATGACAGATCCGGCACGGTTCAGGACGGCCTCATCCTAAGCCGCCCTGCCACTGGTCCGGCAAGGAACTGTCAGCGCCTCATGCGCACAAAAATACTAAGAGGAAGCTTTTTCCCGAAGCGGTCATCAAGGACAAGTTCACCCGAATCAAGCCTGATGCCTTCTTCGGGATTACTTTTGTCTTTTGTGTGTCCGAGGCCGAATGCTTCCCGCACAAGGGTCTCGCCAAGGACTGCAGAATAGCCGTTGGAATAAAGGTTCAGGACAAGGAAACTGTCCTTAGGGGCAAGTATTGCAGAGACATTCCTGAGCATCTCGAAAAGGCACTCATCCAGTTTCCATTTCTCTCCGTCAGGACCGTGGCCATAAGCCGGAGGGTCAAGTATTATGCCCTGGTAGAGATTTCCGCGGCGTGCTTCCCTGCGGGCGAACTTCATGGCATCCTCGACTATCCAGCGGATATTGTCAAGCGAGCTCAGCTCCATGTTAGTCCTGGCCCATGTCACGACCTGCCGTACAGAGTCAAGATGAGTGACATCAGCACCGGCTGCCTTTGCGGCAAGGGAAGCAGCTCCGGTATAGGCGAAGAGATTGAGCACCTTTGGCTTCGGACGGCCGTCGCGCTGAGCGGCCTCGACCAGCTCCCTGGTGTTCCTGTAGATGTATTCCCAGTTCGGGGCCTGCTCAGGGAAGACTCCGACATGCTTGAAGGCGGTAAGCCCTAGACGAAGGGAAAATGACAGGCCTTCCTGTCCGCCGGCATACCGGATGACCCACTGGTCATCAGCCTTCTTGAGCTTTTCCCATGTGCCGCTGTCCTCCTTGCCCGCCTTTGCGAAGCCGGCCCCAGGCTTGAAGCGTATATGAGCGGCCCTTGCCCAGTCTGCATCCGACATGGTCTTGCCCCAGAGGGCCTTCGGCTCAGGTCTGGAAAGTACAAATCTGCCGAATCTCTCAAGTTTCTCGAAATTTCCTGAATCAAGGAGCTCATAGTCTTTCCAGAACTCTCCCGGTGTCTCTACTGTTATCATCTGCCCGTGCTGTTTCTTGTCTGACAATTCAATTGTGCAAAAATAAGTATTATTCGGTATATTTTGCTATATTTGCCGCCAGTCGGAAAGAAACAACTTTTAACAAAATAACGTTATGCAACAGAGTATTGATACTTACGATTTCACTGGCAAGAAAGCTCTTGTCAGAGTAGATTTCAATGTTCCTCTCAACGAGAAGTTCGAGATCACTGACGACACCCGCATCAGGGCTGCTGTCCCGACCCTCAAGAAAATCCTTGAGAAAGGCGGTTCAGTCATCATCATGTCTCACCTCGGACGTCCGAAGGGAGTGACTGAGAAATTCTCTCTCAAACATATCCTCGGCCGTGTTGAAGAACTCCTCGGTGTTCCTGTGAAATTCGCAGAGGACTGCATGAAGGCTGACGAGCAGGTAGCTGCCCTAAAGCCAGGTGAGGTTCTCGTACTTGAAAACCTCCGCTTCTACGCAGAAGAGGAAGGCAAGCCGAGAGGACTTGCTGACGATGCTTCTGACGAAGAGAAGAAGGCTGCAAAGGCTGCCGTAAAGGAAAGCCAGAAGAAATTCGTCGAGAAGCTCGCTTCTTACGGTGACTGCTATGTCAACGACGCATTCGGCACTGCACACAGGGCACATGCTTCTACAGCTCTCATAGCAAAATACTTCCCTAACGACAAGATGTTCGGCTACCTCATGGAAGGTGAGATCAAGGCCCTCGAGAGAGTAGTAAAGAACCCTGAGCGTCCTGTAACCGCTATCATCGGTGGAGCAAAGGTATCTTCAAAGATCGGTATCATCGAGCACCTCTTTGATGTTGTCGACAACATGATCATCGGCGGCGGAATGGTATATACATTCGTAAAGGCCCAGGGCGGAAAAATCGGAAACTCACTCTGTGAGGACGACCAGCTCCAGGTGGCTCTCAACACCCTGAAGAAAGCCCAGGAGAAAGGCGTAAAGCTCTATCTTTCAAAGGAAGTTGTCATCGCTGACGCATTTGCAGAAGGCGCAAACACCAAGATCTGCCACAACACCGAGATTCCTGACGGATGGGAGGGTGTCGATGCAGCTCCTAGCACACTCGCAGAGTGGGAAGATGTCCTCATGAAGTCAAAGACCATCCTCTGGAACGGTCCTGTAGGCGTATTCGAGATCCCTTCATTCGCAAAGGGTACAAACAGGGTTGCAGAAATCCTCGCCAAGGCTACTGAAAACGGAGCATTCACCCTCGTTGGAGGCGGTGACTCTGTAGCGGCAGTTACACAGATGGGCTACGCAAAGAAAGTAAGCTATGTGTCAACAGGCGGTGGTGCAATGCTTGAGTACCTCGAAGGAAAGGAACTTCCTGGTATCGCAGCAATCCGCGAATAACAGCATCTGCCTCCAGGCAGAAAAATGATATCGGAGTGGCCGGAAGCCGTATGGTTCTTCCGGTCACTCTCTTTTTTAAGACGGAGCGTACTCAAATTGCTTTTGTGGCAGGCCTCTTCTGTTTTACGTACAAAATCCCTATCTTTGCCAATCCGCCTGCCTGGATTTCACCGGTATGACAGGAGAAGACGGAGAAACAGCATAATACACTAAAGTACAATGTTCGACATTCTGTTTGTAAACTGGCACATGAATCCCGAGATATTCCATATCGGGTCATTTTCAATCAGGTGGTACAGCCTCCTGTTCATATCAGGGTTCTTCATAGGCTGGTTCATCTTCAAATGGTTCTTCAAGAGAGAAGGCGTCCCGGAAAAGCTCCTTGATCCGCTTCTGTACACGCTGCTCATAGGAACAATAGTAGGAGCCCGCCTAGGCCACTGCATATTCTATCAGCCGGACTATTATTTCGGAAGCTGGAAAGGTTTCTGGGAGATCTTCATGGTATGGAAAGGCGGTCTGGCAAGCCACGGAGGCACGATAGCGCTGATTCTTGCCATGTGGTGGTTCTCACATCACTATGGACGGAAATATGGCTTCGACATGCTCTGGCTGCTTGACCGGCTCTGCATCACAGTATGTTTCGCAGGAGCCCTGATCAGGCTCGGCAATCTATGCAACTCGGAGATCTACGGAGATGTCACCTCTCTTCCATGGGGCTTCATATTTTCCCTCAGGGGCGAGACAGAGCCTAAGCATCCTACGCAGCTTTATGAGGCGCTCAGCTATCTCATCCTCGGCCTTGCACTTCTGGGACTGTACAAGAACAGGCTTGAAAAACTCAAGAGCGGCACTCTTCTCGGCATATTCTTCATCGTACTTTTCGGCATGAGATTCCTGATCGAATTCATCAAGGAGCCGCAGGTCGGATTTGAAGAAGGCATGGCCCTCAACATGGGACAGCTGCTAAGCATACCTTTCATCATAGCCGGCATAGTCCTTCTGGTCTATAGTCTGAAGTGGTGCAAGCCGGCCATGCTCCAGCATCCCCAGAAGCCGAAGCATGAGACGGTAATCCACGCCAGAAGTCTCTCGAAATGACGGCAAAGATGACAGAAAAGACGATAGAGAAGAAGACTCATGGAGAAGAAATGACTGACGGGGAGCAGGACAGGCTGGCAAGAAGACAGAAGACACTGCAGTTCCTCCAGGAGCACGGCATATCATACGAACTGCACACCCATCCTCCTCTTCCCACAATCGCTGAAGCGATCGCATACTGGAAAAATGAAGATGCGGTCCACTGCAAAAACCTGTTCTTCCGCAACCACAAGGGCAACAGACATTATCTTGTGGTGCTGGAATGCCACAAGGACCTTGACATACATGCGCTTGAACACATTCTGCGCCAGGGGAAGCTGTCCTTTGCATCCACGGAAAGGATGGTCAGATGCCTTGGACTTCTGCCGGGCTCAGTATCCCCGATGGGTCTTATCAATGACATGGACATAGCTTCATCGGCTGACCCGAAGGAACTCTTTGAAAACGGCCACAGGGTGAAGCTCTTCCTTGACAAGGACCTGCAGAAGGCCGAAAGACTCAGCTTCCACCCCTGCGAGAACACATCAGGGGTCATCATAAGCAATTCTGATTTCATGCGGTTCCTGGAGATATGGGGAGGCGAATACGAATGGCTTGAAATATGACAAAGGCAATTTTCTTCGACATAGACGGGACACTTGTAAGTTTCCGTACACATACAATTTCAGACAGCACGATGGACTGTCTATACAGACTGAGGAAACAAGGCATAAGACTCTTCATAGCCAGCGGCAGACATCGTCTTACCATGGACAACCTGAGCGGTTTTCCTTTTGACGGCTATGTAGCCATGAACGGTGCCCTGGTAACAGTCGACGGCAGGACAATCAGCAAGACACCTATAGATCCGGAGACGGCAAGGAACATAGCAATGACAGCAGACAGAGAAGGTATCCCGTGCGTGACATATGGAGAAGAGACCGTTGCCATCAACATGAGGAATGCAATGACAGAAAAGATCTTCTCGATGATAAAGCTTCCTCAGATACCGGATATCTCATGTATGGAAATGACTGATGGGCCGGTATTCCAGTTCACTATATTTGCCGACAAGGATATCGAGGCCAGGATGCTGGAAAGATTCGAGGCCGGACTTGAGCCGTCAAGATGGCATCCGCTTTTCATGGACCTGAATCCCAAGGGACTGTCCAAAGCAGACGGGATAGACGCAGTACTCAGGTACTTCGGCTTCTCCAGAGAAGAATCAATGGCTTTCGGAGACGGAGGGAATGACATATCAATGCTCAAGGCCGCCGGTACCGGCATAGCAATGGGCAATGCATCCGAGGATGTCAAACAAGCGGCAGATCATGTGACGGCATCAGTCGATGATGACGGCATAGCAAAGGCCCTGAAGCACTTCGGCATCCTGTAAGATATGCTTTCCGCGGGCAGACCGGAGGCTATGACAAATCTCTTGGAATCAATATTCATTTTATTATCTTTGCATAAGATATAAAGACAATGCAGCCATGAACAGAATGATAAGAATTGCAGCCATCGCAACAGTACTTGCACTCTTGCCTCTTACTTCAAAGGCTGATGGCTTCGGCATCAAGGGAGGAGTCAATCTTTCCAATATGCGCAATGTGACTGATGCAAAGAACTATCTCGGATATCAGGCCGGACTTCTCTATCAGATAGACCTTCCTCTATGGTTTTCGGTTCAGCCGGAGCTCCTCTTCCATGTGAAGGGAGCCAAGCTCACAGATATAAAGGACAGTTCCTTCGGTCTGGGATATCTTGAAGTTCCGGTCCACATACAGTGGGGACCTAGGTTCAAGGACGGAGACATAAGGGTATTTGCCCAAGGGTCTCCATATATAGGCTATGCCATCTCGAAGGATCTGAGGGACAAGGACGGCAACCAGTATTCATGGAAAAACATAAACAGGTTCGAATACGGAGTTGCTGCAGGACTCGGTGTCCAACTCTGGCACTTCCAGGTATCGGCACAGTACAACTGGAGTCTTGGAAGCCTGGCGAACTTTGATCTCGCCGAACAGACATTCAAGGAGATATTCAACGAGTCTAACTTCAGCGGCTATACCATCTCTCTTGCAATAATATTCTGACAACGAAATACAACTCTAAATAAAGGAAAAATGGAAAAGACAGTGACAGATGCAAATTTTGCAGAAATCATCAATACCGACAAACTCGTTATGGTAGACTTCTGGGCCACCTGGTGCGGCCCTTGCAGGGCTCTTGCCCCTATAGTTGAAGAACTTGCGGCAGAATACGAAGGGAAAGCCGTCATCGGGAAATGCAATGTGGACGAATGCCAGGACATCCCTATGCAGTTCGGCATACGCAGCATCCCTACCCTGCTCTTCTTCAAGAACGGCAAGCTTGTGGACAAGCTCGTAGGTGCCATGCCGAAGTCACAGCTTGCAAATAAGATAGATTCCCTTCTGTAGAGACAGAGGCCAAAGGGCCATAACCAAAGGATCTACAGTACCAAGAACACTACAGGCAACAATCATGAGACGCTCCATACTCTTCTTAACCGCCATCGCCCTTCTCCTGTTCTCTGCAGCTCCTGATGCTGCTGCACAGATAAAATACGGAGTGACAGGTGGGTTTTCATTCCCGCATGCATCCAATACGATGAACAGGGGTACAATGACAAAGTTCAATGCAGGTGTCACCTGCCAGTTCAAGCTGCCTTTGGGATTTTCCATACAGCCGTCACTGGTCTACCATGTCAAGGGTGCGAGAGTCGGATCCATAGAGGGATTACAGGGAGCGGATCTGGATCTTGCCATCGGTTACCTTGAGCTTCCGGTATCATTCCAGTGGGGTCCGGATCTCCTGCTTTTCAGGCCCTTCCTGGACGTCACTCCATATATCGGAGTGGGTGTGAACAACGAGCTGTACTGCAGTGCCGCCGGGACAGAGGTTTTTGCAGGAAAAAACATATGGCAAGGAGCCGGGATTGCCAGGATGGAATATGGAGCAGGTGTCGGAATCGGCATAGAAATATGGAGATTCCAGGTGATCGGAAGATACAACTGGAACTTCAGTTCCGTATACAGAGCTGATGAGAATACAGATACATCATCACAGGCAGGATGGTACACAAAAGGAGCTTTCGGAAACGGAAGTTCCTTCAAGGGACTGACGCTCTCGGTGTCTTTCCTTTTCTGAAAAGAATAGCGTAAATGACATGGACCTCAACGGAATAAAATCATATCTTGGAGAAGACTGGGAAAGGACTGAAAACTATATAATTGATTCTCTTAAAAGTGATATTGACCTGCTGGACAAGACCAACAGGTCAATATTGTCGCATTCAGGCAAACAGCTCCGTCCTATAATAGCGCTGCTGGTGGCGCGAGCCTGTTCATGCGGCAGAGCTGAAGACGACAGCTGCAGGTATGCCGCCGGAGCAGAACTTCTCCACAATGCGACCTTGCTTCATGATGATGTCGCTGACGACAGTGACCAGAGACGTGGCATGCCTACGATAAGGTCAATGATGGGACCGTCCGTGTCTGTGCTGATAGGAGACTACTGGCTTGTAAAAGCCATGCACCTGATACTTGACAGCCATACGGAAATGGCCAAGGTCATCAAGCTGTTCTCAAGGACATTGAGCGATCTTGCAGAAGGGGAGCTTCTCCAGCTGCAGAAAGCTCAGAGCGGAGATACTGACGAAAAGGACTATTTCAGGATCATATTCAACAAGACAGCCTCTCTGTTTGAAGCCGCGGCAGTATCAGCGGCCATATCCGTAAACGCGGACGAACAGACAATCCTTGCTGTAAAGGATTTTGCAATATCCCTGGGACTCGCCTTCCAGATCAGGGACGACATCTTCGACTACTCGCCGGAGCTGGACACAGGCAAGCCTGCTGGAGTTGACATACTGGAACAGAAGATCACACTTCCTCTTCTCGGAGCATTTGCAAAAGCCGGCAAGACCAATGAGCAGGAAATCAGGGAAAAGATAAAGAAGATCTCCGGAGACAGCGGACAGATACGTGAAGAGATACTTGCATTCGTCAGGGAATATGACGGGATAGGCTACGCCAGGACTGTACTTGAAGAATATATAGGAAAAGCCACATCCGCACTGGAGAAACTCCCTGAGTCAAGGGACAGGGAATATCTTGCACAGCTTGCACGTTTTGTGGCTGAAAGACGTTCTTAGGCCCAAATGTCAGCATAGCTGGAAAATATCCGAGCCGGAAAAAGGACAGGTCATGAGATTTGCAGAGATAACAGGACATGAAGACATAAAGAAGGTGCTCCGCTCTATGGCAGACAGCGGAAGAGTTCCTCATGCCCTGCTTTTCTACGAAAATGAAGGCTGCGGCGGACTTGCACTGGCCCTGGCTTTCATCCAGTATCTCAACTGCCGTCACCATCATGACGGAGACTCATGCGGTGAATGTCCTTCATGCATCAGGATGTCAAGGCTGATACATCCTGATGTACATTTTGTCTTCCCTGTCACCGGAGGATCAAAGGCAGACAGCTCGTCGAAACCGACATCTGACACATATATCAGATACTGGAGAGAGCTTGTGCTGAAGAATCCGTATTTTACAGAAAATGACCTCTACCGAGCTCTCGGAATAGAAGGAAAGTCCGGCAACATAGCGGTAGCTGAAGCCAAGTCAATACTGGAGAAACTCTCATTCACTGCTGTCGAAGACGGCTACAAGACCATCTTGGTCTGGCTTCCGGAAAAAATGAATGCAGAAGCGGCCAACCGCCTGCTGAAGATAGTGGAAGAGCCGCCTGAGAAGACACTATTCCTGTTCATCACACATGCCCCGGAAAAAGTCCTCCAGACAATCTTCTCAAGATGCCAGAGCATAAGGATACCGCCTCAGCCACAAGAAGAGATAGCTGCCGCAATAGCAAGATATTCCGGAGCAGGAGACGAAGAAGCATCGATAGAGGCCGGACTGTGCGGAGGAAGCATCGGCAAGGCTCTTGCCGACCTTTCCGGCAAGGAGACTGAAAACGAATTCCTGGACATTTTCTCAGACCTTCTGAGGGCTGCCGTAAAGAAAGACCTGTCTGCAGCCCTGGAGGCAGGAGAGGCAATGTCTGCATTGGATTCCAGAGAAAAACAGAAAGCTTTTTGTAACTTTGCAGGAGAGTGCATCAGAAAGATTTTCATGCTTCAGCAGAACATGCCTCAGATAGCATGGATATCGCCCCAGGAAAAACAGTTTTTTACTGAAGCGGCACAAAGCACAGGCCCCGGATTCTGTACAAAGGTCCTGGGATATCTAGACAAGGCAGCGGCACTGATAGACAGGAACGTGAATTCCAAGATAGTGTTCTGCGACCTTGCCAACCGTTTATTTTTAAGTGTATAGCACCATGAATCAAGATAATGAGACAAAACAGTTCGACTGTTCCAGAGGATGTACAGTCGAACGCACAGAAGAAGGAGAACTCAACTGTACATACAGGCAGGGGTGCTGCAAACAGGAAGTGTACAACTGGATGTCCGGAATACGGCAGGAACAGTTCAAGGATTTCTTTGAAGTCCGCTTCAAGAATACCAGGAAAGGCATATATATCAATGCCTCAGGACAGACCATAATGACAGGGGACCTTGTCATAGTGGAAGCGGCAAACGGACATGACCTCGGGATAGTGACACTTGAAGGTCCTATCGTAGCAAGACAGATGATATGCAGAAGGATTGACCCGAAGACTGCCGAATTCAAGAAAATCTACAGGAAAGCCAAGATGTTCGATCTGGAAAAATGGCAGGAAGCCATAGCCAGGGAACATGAGACAATGATAAGGGCCCGTCAGATAGCAGCCGAACTCAACCTGGAGATGAAGATCGGAGACGTTGAGTTCCAGGGAGACGGAACGAAAGCCATCTTCTACTATATTGCCGACGGAAGAGTAGACTTCAGGCAGCTGATCAAGGTCTTTGCAGAAGAATTCCGCATAAGGATAGAGATGAAGCAGATCGGTGCCCGCCAGGAGGCCGGCCTTATAGGCGGACTCGGTGTATGCGGAAGAGAGCTGTGCTGCTCGAACTACATCAATAACTTCCTTTCGATCACGACATCCGCTGCAAGGTGTCAGGACCTTTCTCTCAATCCGCAGAAACTTGCCGGACAGTGCGGCAAGCTGAAATGCTGCCTCAACTATGAGACAGCGGCCTACCTTGACGCACAGTCCAGGATACCTAAGCTCAGCGGACCTCTCGAGCTTCAGGACGGCTTCGCCTACCTCATGAAGACAGACATCCTCAAGGAGACAATGTATTTCTCCTATGAACAGGGGTCATTCGCCAATCTCTATCCTCTGCCTGCTTCTGAAGTCAAGGAAATCCTAGCAATGAACCGTAACGGAGAAAAGCCTGAGTCTCTCAAGTCCGAGCCGACTCCTGCAACTCCTGAATTCATATCGGCAGTGGGGGACGACAGCATAACAAGATTCGACGAAGCAAAGAAGAAACGCCGCAACAACCAGAAGCGCAACAAAAACAGACAGAACAGGAACGGAAACGGGAAACCTAATGCCCAGAAACCTGAAAGGAACGACAAACCGGACAGAAACGACAAGAACGGAAAGACCGACAAGGCTGACAAAGGAGGAAACTGACATGATCCGGGCTGTCCGATATATGTGCATTGCCGCATTGCTCTTATGCGCCTGCTCACGGCCTGATGCCTACGAAGAATTCAGGAAAGCATCCGCAAAAGAAAACGGAAGCTACTGTTTCATGATAGACATGAGCGACACGCTATGCACATATGACCTCGATCTCTACACCAGGATAGACTGCAGCATGCAGCAGTTTGCATCAATGCCAGACTCAATACGGATGAATATGGTCTACACTTCTCCTTCAGGCAGGAAATATGCGGAAAAGTTTGCTGCAGCAAAGGATTCGTTCAGCCAGTCATCATCATTTTCAAAAGAATACATAATCCCGTACAGAAGAGATCTTGTGCCGGTCGAGCACGGCATATGGAATCTATGCATAACAGTCGGCAACGAAGACAGGTTTCCCGACATGAGGGGTATAGGCATACAAGTCAGATGGAAAAGGTAATCATAGCAGCTGTCACCGACAACATGGCGATAGGAAAAGACAACTCTCTGCTCTGGCACATAAGGGAAGACCTGAAGTTCTTCAAGGAAAAGACATCGGGCTATCCTGTGGTCATGGGCCGAAGGACATTCGAATCAATCGGCAGGGCACTGCCCGGACGGCTCAATATCGTCGTGTCCCGTTCAGCCGCTGACAATGCCGATGAAGCAAATGCCGGCGGACATTATTCCGGCCCTTCGGGGACGGGATCGGCGATACCGGGGACAGGCCTTGTGTATGCGGCATCCCTTGAAGACGCATTCAGAATAGCAGCCGATGCCGACAGATGCTTCATGATAGGAGGAGGTGAAATCTACCGACAGGGAATGGAGTATGCCGACAAGCTCATCATAACTCATGTCCACACCGATATCCCTGATGCAGATACATTCTTTCCTGATATAGATCCGTCAGCATGGATTGTATCTGAACGGTCAGACCTCAGGCAGGACCCTGAGACAGGATACGGATTTGAATTCGTCACCTACATCAGACGCCGCAATAGCTGAAGGCATAGCTGATGACAGAAATACACCGGACAACATGGAAAGAGAACATTTCAAGAGTACATTCGGAGTACTTGTTGCCATGGCCGGATCGGCCATAGGACTTGGAAACCTCTGGAGATTCCCTTATATGGTCGGAGTCTACGGAGGCTCCGCCTTCATATTCGTCTATATTGTCTTCACTTTCCTGCTCTGCCTTCCGATCCTCTTCGCAGAGATAATCATCGGACGCAGAAGCCACACGAACGCATTCAGGGCATTTGAGAAACTTGCTCCCGGCACGAAGTGGAAATGGGTCGGAATACTGATGGTAGCCACCCCCATAATAGTCGTCTCATACTACAGCGTCATAGGAGGCTGGTCGCTTGAATATCTGTTCAAGGCATGTACCTTCTCATTCACCGGAGGAGCATCCAGGGAAGAACTCGGCATGATATTCAACAGCTTCATCACATCCACATGGGCCCCCCTGCTCTGGCATCTGGTGTTCCTCCTGCTGACAGTCGCTGTAGTCCTGGGAGGAGTGAACAAAGGTATCGAGAAATTCGGCAAGATAATGATGCCAGTCCTCTTCATCACAGTGATAGCCATAGCCATAAGGTCAATTACACTTCCCGGTGCCGCTGAAGGTCTGAAATACCTGTTCAGTCCCGATTTCTCAAAGATCACACCTGAAGTCTGCGCCGCTGCGCTCGGGCAGGGCTTCTTTTCGCTCTCAGTTGGATTCGGGATAATACTCACGTACGGATCATATACACGCAAGGAAGAGAATATTGCAGCCAATTCCACCTGGACAGCCGTAGCCGACCTTGTATTTGCCCTGATAGCAAGCTGTGCGATAATGCCAGCCGTATTCGCCTTCGGGCTCAATCCGCAGGAAGGGCCGGGCCTTGTGTTCGAGACACTGCCGTTCATATTTGCCAATATGCCGCTCGGAGGGGTAATAGCGATACTCTTCTTCATAGCCCTTCTGGTAGCGGCACTCACATCTTCTGTATCCCTTGTGGAAGTAGGTGTAGCATGGCTTGTGGAAGAAAAGCATCTTTCAAGGAAAGCGTCGGTATGGACAGTATTTGCTGTCATCTGGGTCATGGGCATACTGTGCTCCCTATCATTCGGCAGACTTTCCGGCATCACAATATTCGGCAATTCGATATTCAACTTCTTTGACAAGCTGTCTGCCGGCTGGCTGATGCCTATAGGTGCCCTTCTGATAGTCCTCTTTGCAGGATGGAAGATGAAAAGGAAAGATGTGCTGGATGAATTCACAAACGGAGGCTCTCTTAAGGGAAACCTCCTTGTATCGGCACCTGTCTATTTTCTCATCAGGTATATAGCGCCTCTTGCCATCATTGTGATCTTCCTGACCAACCTGCTCAAATAGGACGATTCCCAGGAACGATTCTCAGATACCCATCTTTGCCTTCATGTCTCGGAGCAGGTCAAAAGCCTGCAGAGGGGTCATGTTGTTGAGATCGGCGGCATTGAGGTCATCACGAAGTGACATAAGAAGAGGATCCTCAAGCTGGAAGAATGACAGCTGGAGTGAGCCGTCGCTCTCGATGCGGCCTTCCTTGACATTGTGGGCACGCATTCTCTTCACTCCGCTCCGGGTCGCAGCAGGATAGCCCGCCGGAGATTCTGCAGTTGAATCCGCCGTCTGTCCTTCAGAGGCTTCCCCGAGGGCAGCAGTATCCTTTTCTTCCTTTTCAAGTGCAGCCAGAGTCCTTTCCGCAGATTCTATCACCTGGCGTGGCATGCCGGCAAGCCTGGCCACATGGATACCGAAGCTGTGGGCCACTCCTCCCTCCTTGAGTTTCCTGAGGAAAATGACATTCTTGCCGACTTCCTTCACGGCTATATGGAAATTCCTGACCCTCGGATAGATGTTCTCCAGGTCATTGAGCTCATGGTAATGTGTGGCGAAGAGGGTCTTCGCCCCATGGCCGTATTCATGGATATATTCGACTATGGCTCGGGCTATCGACATGCCGTCGTATGTCGATGTTCCTCTTCCTATCTCATCCAGAAGGACAAGTGAACGTGCTGAGAGATTGTGCAGGATCATCGAAGTCTCCAGCATCTCCACCATGAAGGTTGACTCGCCGCGGGAAATGTTGTCAGAAGCCCCTACTCTGGTGAAAAGCTTGTCGCACCAGCCTATTTCTGCGGAATCCGCCGGCACGAAGCAGCCGATCTGTGCAAGCAGGACAATGAGTGCTGTCTGGCGCAGAAGGGCGGATTTACCGGCCATATTCGGACCGGTAAGGATAATGATCTGCTGCGACTTGTTGTCAAGGAAGATGTCGTTAGGCACAAATTCCTCTCCGGCAGGCATCAGGGTCTCGATCACAGGATGCCTTCCGGCCTTGATGTCTATGGCATAGCCGTCGTTCATCACAGGACGGCAATACCTGTTGGATACGGCAAGTTCAGCAAAGCCGGCAAGTACATCGAGGCGTGCGAGTATGCGGCAGTTCTTCTGGATGGATGCTATATTGTCCTGGATCTTTTCCACAAGAGCTGCATATATCTTTGATTCTAGTACATATATTTTCTCTTCGGCTCCGAGAATCTTCTCTTCATATTCCTTGAGCTCCGGAGTAATGTACCTTTCGGCGTTGACGAGGGTCTGTTTCCTGATCCATGTCTCAGGGACCTTGTCCTTGTGGGCATTGCGCACTTCAAGGTAATATCCGAACACGGAATTGTAGCTTATCTTCAGGGATGTGATGCCTGTCTCCTCCATCTCCCTCTGCTGTATCTCAAGAAGGATGTCCTTGCTGTGGCGGGCGAGATTACGGAGAGAGTCGAGCTCTTCATCCACTCCGGAAGCTATGACATCTCCCTTGCCTATGGCCGATGCCGGGTCGGCACACATTGTGCGTCCAAGTTCGTCCAGCAGCGCCGAGCATACGTCAAGGGACGACATCATCTGGTCAAGATGGGCCACGTCTTTGCCCTGGCAGATCTCCATGACAGGAGCGGTCTGTTCCAGTCCCCTTTTCAGCTGCATGACTTCCCTCGGTGCGATCTTTCCTGCCGCAGCCCTGGAGATTATCCTCTCAAGGTCGCCCACATTGCCAAGATGCTCCTGCAGTTTAAGCAGATCATCGCCGTGCCGTGTGAAATATTCCACGACATCGTATCGGTCATTGAGCTCCTTGAGGTCCATGACAGGCATGGCGAGCCAACTGCGCAGGAGCCTTGCCCCCATCGGAGAAGAACATTTGTCTATGACAGACACCAGCGACACCCCTTCACCTCCAGCCGCAGAAGAGAAGATCTCAAGATTGCGGAATGTAAACTTGTCCATCCAGACGAACTTCGCCTCATCTATGCGCGAGATCGAGCAGATGTTCCTGAGTCCGGTATGCTGTGTCTGCTCAAGATAGACGAGCAGAGCTCCGGCCGAAGTCACCCCGAGAGGGAATCCGTCGATGGCAAAACCTTTGAGGGAATCCACTCTAAGCTGTTTCTTGAGTTTCTCGACAGAGGCCTCATAGACGAAGGCCCATTCGTCAAGGGTAGAGATATAGAAACCGTCGCCGAACCTCTCTTTCACACCCTTTGCATAGCTTCTCGGCACCACAACCTCCTTCGGTGCGAACGACGAAAGAAGAGTCCCTATATAGTCCAGTGTACCTTCAGCTACCTGGAATGTACCTGTGGAGACATCCAGGAAGGCTGCTCCGCAGCGGTCATTGTCAAATGTAAGGCCGGCAAGATAGTTGTGCTCCTTCTGCTCCAGAAGCTGGTCGCTGAAGGCAATTCCCGGGGTCACGAGCTCTGTCACTCCCCTCTTCACTATCTTCTTTGTCAGCTTAGGGTCTTCAAGCTGGTCACACACGGCAACCTTGTATCCTGCCCGCACGAGCTTAGGAAGATATACGTCTATCGAATGATGCGGAAAGCCTGCAAGGGGCACTGATGAAGCAGAACCGTTCGCCCTCTTCGTGAGCACTATGCCCAGCACCTTGCTGGCTATGAGGGCATCGTCGGCAAAGGTCTCGTAGAAGTCGCCTACCCTGAACAGCAGCACTGCTTCAGGATGCTCTGCCTTCACCTTGAAATATTGTTTCATCAGCGGGGTCTCCGCTATCTTGTCCTGTTTCATCTTCCGTATCGTTAAGGATAGCAAATTTACAACTTATTCAGCAAGTCTTGGAGAGGGTCAACAAAAATTTTTAGTAAGTTTGCAAGATTGTTTACTGATGTCCAGAAGGACTGCAGACCGCTATGAAAAGAGTTCTTGTCATCACATATTACTGGCCGCCTTCCGGAGGCTCCGGAGTACAGAGATGGGTGAAGTTTTCCAAATACCTTCCGGAATACGGATGGCAGCCTGTCATATATACCCCGGAGAATCCCGATCTGACGACCACAGACAAGACCCTCGAAGAGGAAATCCCTGAATGCGCCGAAGTCATCAGAAGACATATATTCGAGCCATATGGCATCTACCGGAAGCTTACAGGGGGAAGAAAGGCTTCAGACGGTGAAGTAAATCCGATCAATTCCCAGAAGAAAAGCTTCCTGAAGAAAATATCCATGTACATAAGGGGGAACCTTTTCATTCCGGACCCGAGATGCCTGTGGATCCGTCCTTCGGCAAGATTCCTGTGCAGATATCTCAAGGAGCACCCTGTCGATGTGATAGTAAGTACAGGACCGCCTCATTCGATGCACCTGATAGCCAGGAAAGTGTCAATAGCCACCGGTATCCCGTGGATTGCAGACTTCCGAGACCCGTGGACAAGGATGTTCTATTTCAAGCACCTGCAGCTCAGCAGATGGGCCACAAGAAAGCACACGAAGCTTGAAAAGCAGGTACTGGACGATGCTTCCGTCATAGTGGCAGTGTCGCCGCTTGTCCAGGAGGACTTCCAGAGCATGACATCCACTCCGGTGGAACTCATAACCAACGGATATGATGAAAGTGACTTCGAGCAGGTAGTGGAGCCGGACGGATATTTCAACATAGTGCACACAGGTCTGTTCGCATCGGACGGCAATCCGGATGTTCTTTGGCAGATACTCGGGGAGAAATGCAGGAAAGACAAGCTGTTCAAGAAGATGCTCCGCATAAGGCTCGCCGGGAAGACCGACAGGGAGATCATCTCGTCCATGCGCAGCTGCGGACTGGATGAGAATCTGCTTGACCTCGGATACCAGCCTCACCAGATAGCCGTAAGGGAACAGAAAGGAGCTTCCCTGCTCATACTGCCGCTGAGAAAGGAACCTGAGTACAAGGCAGTGCTTCCAGGCAAGCTCTTCGAGTATCTTGCTTCAAGGAGGCCTGTCCTGGGTATAGGTCAGGAAGACGGTGCAATGGCAAGAATCCTGCACAGGACCAAAGCCGGCGTAGTATATGACTGGAACAACAGGTCCGGGATGGAATCATACATTGACTCCTGCTGGGAATCATTCAAGGAAGGCGGGCTCGAGAATGAGGAAGGAAGCATAGCCCAGTATTCGAGAAAAGTACTTGCAGGAAGGATGGCCACACTGATGGAATCCCTTCTGGAAGGCAGCAGGCAGCACCGCCAGCACCAGCAGAAAGACACAGCGCAGTAATGAACAGCGCAGACACAGTAACCATAAAAAGGAAAATCCATATCATGGACAAGAAATCCCTTCTCATGAAAACAGCTGCACTCATCGGTACGATAGTGCTTTTCATAGTCATAGCCTACGCATTCGTGCCGGAGGTGCTCAGCGGAAAGATAGTCAACCAGTCGGACATATCCGGCTGGAGAGGCATGGCCCAGGAGACCATCACCCACAACGCAGCACACCCCCATGACCGCACGGCCTGGACAAACTCGATGTTCGGAGGAATGCCGAATGTCACCATGTACGATGACTTCAAGGGAGACTGGACCGCTCCTGTCTATGATTTCATACTCGGAGGAGCAAGACCTGCCTCATATATCTTTGCTGCGCTGCTCGGAGGCTTCCTCCTGATGCTTGCCTTCGGGGTCAACTGGTGGATAGCGATAGCGGGAGCCATAGCGGTGGCTTTCTGCTCCTACAACATGCAGATCATCCAGGTGGGTCACAACACAAAGATGCAGGCCATAGCCTTTATGCCATGGGTACTTGCCGCAATGGTGTTCACCTACCGGAGTGCAATGAAGGGTGCAGGAACCGGCACAGGCAAGAAAGGACTTATGTCGTGGCTGCCGCTGACTGTACTTGGAGCTGTCCTCTTCGCTTTCGCCCTCAGCTTCCAGATCAAGGCGAACCATCCCCAGATAACATATTACCTCGCGATAATTATCTTCATCTATGCCCTGGTCAGCCTTGTAGCCTTGTGCATACGGAAGGAAGACAGGAGCAAGCTCGGAAGATTCTTCTCCGCCTCTGCACTTCTGCTTGTAATAGGCTGCATAGGAATCGCCACCAACACCAACAAACTGCTTCCTACGATGAGCTACACCCCATACACGATGAGGGGAGGGTCTGAGCTCACACCGGAACACGAAGCAGAGAATACCAAGGGACTTGACCTGGACTATGCCACGGCATGGTCCTACGGCATAGAGGAGACGCCGAATCTGCTGATCCCGGACTTCAACGGTGGATCATCTTCCGGCGCAATCAATTTCAAGGATTCAGAGACGGAAAAGCTTCTCAGGGACGCAGGACAGCCTGATGTGGAGAATGTCATAAAGCATCTGCCGCTGTACTGGGGGCCGCAGCCGTTCACTGCCGGGCCTATGTACATGGGAGCTGTCACCATTTTCCTCTTCATCCTGGGCCTGTGCCTTTACGACAGGAAAGAGAAGTGGTGGCTTGTCATAGCTACCGTCATAGCGGTGTTCCTTGCGTGGGGCAGCCATTTCATGTGGTTCACAAGACTCTGGTTTGACTATGCTCCGCTTTACAGCAAGTTCCGCACAGTGTCAATGGCACTTGTCGTACTCCAGGTCACCCTGCCTATACTCGGATTCATCGTACTTGACAGGATACTCAAGGCCGGATACGGCAAGGAGGAACTCAGAAAGGGCCTGATCATATCTACGGCCGTGACCGGTGGCTTCTGCCTCATATTCGCACTCATGCCTGGAATAGCCGGAACATTCACCTCAGCTTCAGACTCATCTCTTCCTGACATCCTGACTTCAGCCCTTGCAGCGGACAGGAAGACAATGCTTGTGCACGATGCCATCCGGAGCCTTGTACTTGTGCTATGCGCAGCCGGAGCGGTATATTTCTTCTCAAGCTCAAAGAAGAGCAAAGGCATGATGGCGGCAGGCATCACCATGGCTGTCCTTGTGGCCATAGACCTTTTCCCTGTAGGCAAGAGATACCTCAACAAGGAGCATTTCGTATCAAAGAGGGAATTCTCCGGACAGTTTGCGCAGAGGCCTGTAGACAAGGTCATCCTTCAGGACAAGTCGCTTGACTACAGGGTGATAGACATCAGTGTCAACACCTTCAACGACTCCCACCTGAGCTACTGGCACAAGTCCATAGGAGGCTACAGCCCAGCCAAGATGCAGAGATACCAGGACCTGATCGACAGGTACCTAAACGGAGAGATAGCAAGTCTTGTCAGGACAGTCAACTCTTCCGCCACGATACAGGACATCCAGGATTCTCTTCCTCCTGTACCTGTGATCTCGATGCTCAACGGACGCTACATAGTAATCGGCGCCGAATATCCTCCTGTTGTCAACACCAATGCCTTCGGCAACTGCTGGATGGTGCGTTCATGCACCCCTGCTGCTTCTCCTGACGAGGAGATCGCCCTGCTCGGCTCCACAGACCTAAGGAACAGCGCGGTCATCGGGGAAGACTTCCTGTGGGCAAGGGAAAGGCTGGATTCACTCAGTGCCCTGCCACGCACCGACAATGCACCGGCAGACTCGATATGGATGACTTCATATGCACCTAACGAGCTCAGATACAAGTCAAGGAGCATTTCAGAAAATGCCGTGATCTTCAGCGAGATCTATTATCCGGACGGATGGACACTCACAATCGACGGCAAGCCTGCACCGCTTTTCAGGGCCGACTGGATACTCCGCGGAGCATTCATCCCCGCAGGTGAACATGAGATAGTGATGAGATTCGAGCCACGCTCCTATGCTGTAGGAGAGAATTTGTCCCGCGCCTCATCGATAGTACTGATATTGCTTTTGGTTCTGTCCGCCGCAGGAGCGGTATTCATCAGCGTTCCCAGAGGTCAGGATCCCAGTCGGGACTGATATAGTCGCCGTCATGGTTGATCCTGAAGGCAAGATAGGTAATAGGGATGCCCTGGGCAAGATACTGTGATTCATAGAAAGTCTGCACCTGGAAGAGAGCATCCACGGCGTCTTTCCCGCACACCGATGCAAGAGGAGAGGACAGCAGCTTCTCATCTGAACGGTTGGCGTATATGTCTGTTGAAGAGGCCAGGATCTCCAGGGAATTCTGCTCGGCCACGGCACGTGTATATTCATGCAGATACCGGCTGTCTGTCTTCAGATGCACTATTCCCCCTTTCCTGAGGAAATTCCTGTATCTGGACAGGAAAAGAGGTGAAGTAAGGCGTTTCTTCTCCCTTCCTATCTGAGGGTCGGCAAAGGTTATCCATATCTCGGATATTTCCTCTTTCCCGAACATGGCTTCTATGAATTCTATTCTGGTGCGGAGGAACGCGACATTCGGCAGATGCTTCTCTTCGGCATATTTCGCTCCTTTCCAGAGGCGGGCGCCCTTGATGTCCACCCCGATATAGTTGCAAAGAGGATTGCGCAAGGCAAGGTCTATGGTGTATTCTCCTTTTCCGCATCCCAGCTCGACCACTATCGGATTCTGGTTATGGAAGACCTTTTCCCCCCAATGGCCTTTGAGAGGATGGTCCTTGTATGAGATGCCTTCGCCCTGACGGCTTATAAGATCATCGGCGAGAGGCTGTATAAGACAGGAGAATGTCTCGTTCTCCTTGAATTTCCTGAGTTTGTCTTTTCCCATTCTGCTGGATCTATAGCTTTTCCGGCTTATCTTCCGTACGGTATCATAATGCCGGTGTATTCTGATTTGCTGAATATACGTCAATTATTCCTGCTGCCGGAAAAAACCGCGTCCTACACGGCCACCGGTGCCTTTATTGCCGGCCAAGGGTCATATCCTTCGAGGGTGAAGTCCTCGTACCTGAAGTCGAAGATGCTTTTCACATCAGGATTGATCTTCATCACAGGCAGCTTGCGCGGCTCCCTTGAAAGCTGGAGGGCCACCTGGTCGAAATGATTCCTGTATATGTGGGTATCGCCTGTGGTATGTATGAATTCGCCAGACTGCAGTCCGCATACCTGGGCAACCATCATCGTAAGAAGGGCATAGGATGCGATATTGAACGGCACACCGAGGAATACGTCGGCACTCCTCTGGTACAGCTGACAGGACAGCCTCCCCTCAGCCACATAGAACTGGAATAGAGTATGGCAAGGAGGAAGCGCCATCTTGTCGACCTCTGCAGGATTCCATGCTGAGACGATCATCCTCCTGGAGTCAGGGCTGCGCTTTATCATTTCTATTACATTGGACAGCTGGTCGATGCTACGTCCGTCAGGGGCAGGCCAGCTGCGCCACTGGTGTCCGTAGACAGGCCCGAGGTCACCGTTCCCGTCTGCCCATTCATCCCAGATGCTCACGCCGTGGTCCTTAAGATACTTTATGTTGGTGTCTCCGGCTATGAACCACAAGAGCTCATATATGATGGACTTCAGGTGTACTTTCTTTGTTGTGAGCAGAGGAAAGCCCTCGGACAGGTCAAAGCGCATCTGATAGCCGAATATGCTCTGCGTACCGACTCCGGTACGGTCTTCTTTCATGACGCCATGCTCGCGGATATGGCGCAGAAGGTCAAGATATTGTTTCATACAGGTAGCTTCAATTCAAATATCAGGCAGCAAAATGCAGAAGTCATTCTCCGGCTTTGCCGTTTTCCCTTATGCTGAAAGCGAAGATGATAGCCTCTTCGTAGACTTCGCCTGGACGCAGCACTGTGGAAGGATATTCCGGCTCATTCGGAGAATCAGGGAAATGCTGGCACTCAATGGCGACACCCTCATAGTCTTCATAGCTCCTTCCGCATTTGCCGACAGGACAGCCTGAAAGCCAGTTGCCGGTATATACCTGCACACCAGGCTGTGTAGTGAACACTTCAAGCACTCTTCCGCTTTCCGGAGAATAGAGCTCCGCAGCTGCCTGTATCTGGCCTTTTTCGTAGCCGTCTATCACCCAGCAGCTGTCATATCCTTTCCCGTATTCAAGTGCAGGGAACTCCTGACGTATGTCCCGGCCAAGAGGCTTTGCCACAATGAAATCCATAGGTGTACCGGCCACAGGAGAGCTTTCGCCGAGAGGTACAAGGGTACTGTCCGAAGGCAGATATTCCGAGGCATTGAGCCTGAGCTCATGCCCGAGGACAGTGCCGCTTCCTTCTCCATTCAGGTTGAAATACGCATGGTTGGTCAGATTGATGACTGTAGGGGCATCGCACTGAGCTGTAAGGGTCAGCCTGAGCTCATTGTCTTCGCTCCATTCGTAGCGGGCCACAGCCTTCAGTGCTCCCGGATATCCCATTTCTCCGTCTTCGGCGTAGTACATGAACTCCACTCCCCCGTTTTCAATGCGGCTCTCCCAGACCTTGTTCTGGAAGCCCTCAGGTCCTCCGTGGAGATGGTTGGGCCCGTTGTTCACCGGAAGCTCATAGACTTTGCCGTCAAGCTCGAAACGGCCGCCTGCGATCCTGTTGGCATACCGTCCAGGGATCTTGCCTGCACAAGGGGCGTCTCCGAAATAGCTCATCGGATCACGATATCCGAGGACCACGTCTGCCATCTTCCCGTTTGCGTCCGGCACATTTATAGCCACGATTCCGGCTCCTATGTCAGACAGCTGCACAGAAGATCCGTTCCTGTTCTTCAAGGTATATCTGAAGATTTCCTTCCCTTGGGGCGTCCTTGCCCAGAGTTCCTTTTCTATTTCCATGTCTTTCAGTTTTATCTGGATTATCAGCCGGTCCATTGGCCCGGATTCTTTGCAAAGATATGGATTTTCATTGTTTTTATCCGGTTGTTGAGTAGATTTGCAGCTATGACTTTTCCCCTTATGGCATCTACCCCCATACACAGGATATCAATGACTGCACTGGCAGTCATCATGCTTCTTGTCTCATCTCCCGGACAGGCTTCAGCTGCCGGGAAAACAGGAGAAAGATACTCCGTATCTGCCGGCGGCAACAATGTCAGAAGAATTGAAGTCGAGGTCGGAGGCGGATTCACCTATGCCGGAAAATATGCCGGAAACCAGGCAAAGCCCGGTATGGTACTGTTTATCGAAGCAAGGCACAATTTCCCGATGACTCCGTTTGATATATCTATACAGGCTGTAACAGGCTCTTTCAGCAGAAAGGAAGACAACCTTGCCGTAAACCTCAACGCAGGAGGAATCTTCTTTGCCGACTGGAACTGGCGTCCCGGCAGGACAGCAGCACCGTTCATCGGACTAGGTGTCGGAGCTGCTGCCGTCGAAAGCATGGGGATAAGCTCCGGACATGTGCAGGAAGCCGCCTTTGTGCTTAACCCCAGGGCCGGGATCGAACTCTTCGGGCACCTGCGCATAACCCTTGAATACAAGAGAATCCGGCCCTACTGCTCTTTTCTCGGACTCAATGTCGGCTTTGCGTTCGGTGGCGGTCCAAAGAAGCGATATTCCTGAAAGGGGAATTAGGGTCATAAAAATATTTTTCCGCAAAGCCGCACAAGGTCTCGAAAAGGACTGATGCAGTATCTGCTTTTTCAAAGGCTTCAGCTCTTGAGTAAAGCCTTTTCAAGATCATCTGTACTGACACCGTTGACATGGCTTGAATCGTCATGGAAAACACTGGAAGTATCTGTAAAATCATCCCAGAAATATGTTGCAGTATAGGATGAAGCTTCCTCTCCGGAAGAAATGACGGAAGGAACCTTGACAAAAGGGAAATTCCTTTCCTCCACCTGGCTTGAACCGCAAGATGACAGTATTGCAGATATGCAGAATATCAATGGAATATATTTTTCAGAAAACATGGATTATAAAATTTTGAATCACCGGCAAATTAATAAAAAAATTGAGCGTTTTATCACTATTTTTGCAAGTGCTTTACCACCGCCTTATCCAAGAGGCGGTTCTTTATGATGTTGAGAAACGTTAAATTATTGATAATAATAGTATTATTGGGATTCTGCCATAAGATGGAAGCCCAGTTCTACAGTGTAGGTGACGATCCGGGAAGGATAAGGTGGTCCAGCATTGAAAGTCCTTCGTACAAGATAATCTATCCGGAAGGCCTGGATTCCCTGGCCAAGGTCTACGGAACCGAACTGGAAAAATACCGTATACCTGTGTCCGGAAGTGCCGGATATGTCCCCGGTGAGCTTATGTCAAGGAAGATGCCGGTCATACTGCATGCATACAATGCCATGTCTAACGGTTCTGTAGCATGGGCTCCTGTCCGGATGGACCTTTTCACTTCACCGGAAGGATACGGAGCGGAGGCTATGCCATGGGTGAAGATGCTCGCTATCCACGAATCCAGGCATGCCGCACAGATACAGTTCGGCAGGGACAATGTCTTCAAGCCGTTCTACTGGCTTACCGGAGAAATGTTCGCCGGAGCCATGTCCGGACTGTACCCCAGCAAATGGATGCTGGAAGGAGATGCTGTAGTAGCCGAAACTGCTCTTACAGATGCCGGAAGAGGTCGCAGTGCCGATTTCCTCAACTACTACATGGCTGCATTTGACAATGGTGACTTCAGGAACTGGAACAGATGGAGGTACGGATCCTTCAGGTACTGGACTCCTGACCACTATGCGCTGGGATACATGACCATAAGCGGCATCAGATATGTATCAGGATCTCCTGATTTCATGGGAGACTACCTTGAATATGTGTCCAGAAGGCCGTACGATGTATTTTCATATTCTACAATAACAAGAAAATATACAGGAAAGGATTTCCGCAATGCCTTCAGGAGCACCATACAGCTTTACCATGACATCTGGACTGAAGAAAAGGCTGCCAGGGCTCCGTTCATCGATGCGGAGCAGATAAGCCGGCAACGCAAAGAATACACACGTTATTCGGATCTCACAGCTGTATCCGATACCCTTTATGCAATCAGGCAGAGCATGGGGAAATCCTCCGCCCTTGTTATGATACTTCCGTCCGGGAAGGAGCGCATCCTTACTTCTTCAGGATCGCTTTCGAGCCCGCTGTGGCATTCGGAAGGCAGCAGACAGATATGGTGGAGCGAATATATCGACGATGAAAGATGGTCACAGGAGACACATTCTGTCATCAGATGCTATGACCTGGACAGGAAGAGGAAAAGCACATTTGTCTCCGGAGGAAAGAAATTCTGTCCTTCAGTATCTTCTGACGGGATGATGCTTACAGCCATAGACTATCCGGTGAAAGGCGGTTCAGGAATAGAGATATATGACATGGCATCCGGGCACCGTGACATCTACATAAGCATGCCTGACTCGATCCAGGCGACAGAAGCAGTTATCGCATATGGCAGACTCTATATATGCGGAATATCTGAAAGGGGCTACGGACTCTATTCCTTGGAGATGAAAAAGGCGGATACAGGCTCAGGATTCCCCGACCTTGAGACAGTGCTTGGACCTCAGCCTGTCAAGATCCGGCGTCTGAGGCCACACGACGGCAGCCTTTATTTCACATCAGACAAAAACGGAGTAAACGAACTCTACAGGCTGGATCCGGGCAAAGGTGACCTCTTCCAGGTGACTTCAACAGAGTATGGAGCAACCGATTTCTGTTTCAGCCCTGACGGCTCGCAGCTATATTATGTAGCTCTCCGCCACGACGGAAAGCCCGTGAAAGCCATCTCTGCAGACTCTCTCGAAGAAAGGCAGACATCCTTCAGCGAAATACACCGCTACAGGATTGCAGATGAGCTTTCACGTCAGGAAAAGGCTCTGGCAGAGGCAAGACGCTGCCTCAACACCGGACAGGACAAGGATGCAGACAGCTCTGCACTACAGGAGACTGGAATAATATTCTCAAAGCCAGAGAGATACCGTAAATTCGACCATCTGTTCAACATACATTCCTGGGCTCCGGTATATTTCAACGCCGACAGGATAATGGACGTGAGCTATGACTACGGATATGAGATGGCTTCATTGGGAGCGGCAGCTCTGATCCAGAACAATCTCGGCACAATGACCGCAAACTTCGGATATTCCGCCCACAGGAATCCGTACCATTGGAACAAATGGAAACATTCCGGACATGTAGAATTCACCTACACAGGGCTTTATCCTGTGATAGAAGCTTCAGTCGACTTCAACGACAGGTCGGCGCTTGACTATTCTTTCAATGACTACATAGGCAACATGATCATGATGTCAATGACTTCCATTGAATCATCAAGACCATACGTCAGAGGCAAGATTTCAGCCTACATCCCGTTCAATTTCTCGTCAGGAGGCTGGTCCAGAGGGGTGATACCTCAGGTATCATATTCCATTTCCAACGATATCTATCATACCGGCAGGAATTTCTACAATATCGTCTCGGCCTCAGGGTCATCCACGGGATGGCTGTCATACAGCAGTTCAGAGAACGGCAAGAAGATCCCGGCACAGACAATATCAGCTTCAGCAAGGGCATATGTGATACGCAACTCTGCTACATCTGAAATCTACCCGGACTGGGGCATTGGAATTGAAACAGGCATATCGCTCAACGCCGGCCTGGCAAAATGGTTCTCTCCTGTGGCATACATGTATGCATACGGTTATCTTCCAGGCATAACACACAGCCAGGGACTGAGGCTTACAGCCCTGTACCAGAAGCAGCTCCTTGACGATGCGATCTTCGACACAGGCATCACAAGTACCCTGCCGAGGGGACTTTCTGAAAGGGCAGACCTCAGGGACCAGATTCTCCGGTACGGATACAGTGCAAAGCTGACTGCTGACTATGCCATCCCTATCTACCTGGGAGACTTCAGCATAGGTCCTGCATTCTATGGCAAACGCGCTATCCTTACCCCGCACTTCGACTACACATTCTTCAAAGGCGGAAACCTTTTCTCCGCAGGTGCTACCCTGGAAATAGAATTCGGATGCTTCTTCTGGATAGGCACACCTATCAACATAGGACTGACATGGTCATATAACGGTGGAAAATCATTCGACCGCTTCAGGAGCCGGGGCATAGACCTCAACCATCACTACATCGGTCCTGTAGTGACATTTGAATTGCCTTAGACGACAAACTTGAATAGACCTGGCCTCCGGGCGGGCCAGGCAACCGGTCAGATCAGAACAGAGGCTTTACAAGCCCGAACATTATCCATGCTATCAGAAGGGTAAATACGATATTGAACCCCTGTGCGATAAGGAACACATAGAGAGGCTTCCTGTTTTCCTTCCCGAAGATCTCGGAAAATCTTGTCTCAAGTCCTATGCACACGAAAGCTATGCTGAAAAGAGTGTTCTGGAATCCTTTGGTCACAGTGCCTACAGCTTTGGCGGTCGGTTCGTCCATACAGAAACTGAAGACAAGTGATGCAAGGATGAAGCCCACTACAAACTTAGGGAATCTCTCCCAGATGACGCCGGCCGTAGGTCTTTCAACATGGTTTGTACCTCTGTATGACCACAGGAGTGAAATCACGAATGCTGCCACTCCAAGCAGGACATTCTGGGACGATTTCACGATGACTGCCGTCTTTGCGGCGGTATCCCCTATCAATGTGCCTGAAGCAGCCACAGCTCCGGTGGTATCGATTGTACCTCCGAGCCATGCTCCTGCCACTTCTTCATTCAGGCCCATCAGTCCTGAAAGCCACGGAAGCAGATACATCATCGGGATAGCTATGATAAGTACAAGTGAAATCACGTAGGAAAGCTTCTTGTTGTCTCCCTTTATCACTCCGCAGGTCGCTATCGCAGCAGAGACACCGCATATGGAAACTGCCGAAGAAAGCATGGTACGCATCTCTGGATCGACATTCATCTTCTTTCCCACCCAGAAAGCGAAATACCACACTGTGAATACGACTATCAGAGACTGTGCGAGACCGAATATACCTGATTCGAGGACTTCCTTGAAAAGGATGGTGGAACCGAGGCAGATAATGCCTATCTTTATATAGAACTCACTCTGTATTGCAGGACGTAGCCAGTCCGGCACCTTGAATACATTGCTGACAATAAGTCCCAGGATCACAGCAAAGAAGACAGACTCAAAGCCAAGCTCCTTTACCGCGGGTATCGAAGCCAGCAGCTGGGCGGCAAGGGTAAGGACAAATATCACCAGCAGCGAAAGGAAAATTCCCTTGAGTGGCCTTCTCAATGCTGCGGATGTGATATATGTCAGCACAAGCACGAAAAGGAACATATATAGGGCAGAAAGCCAGTCCTGGGTTGAACTCAAGGTCTTGGGCATCTCCGGCATCAAGGTTGGAAATGCAATGGCAAGAGCGAGAATGACAGCTCCGGCAAAGACTATGATCCAGTCTTCCGTAGCAAATTGTCTGAGCCACTTTTTCATTTTTAGGATATGTTTGGGTTTAAAGTACACTTGACATCCTGCTTCTGAGGACGCGAAACGGACAAATATAGCCGCTATTTATAATTATTCCAAATCCTCAGGACCTGTCCGGACGCAAAATCACAATAAATCCAAAACTGTTTCCTATATTTGGCAACCGAAACCAGAAATGATATGTCTATAATAAGAAAAGCTGAAGCCGCATGCTCAAGATGCGGGAACAAGAATGAAATAACTGTCTACAGAAGCATAAACGTATCTGAGAATCCTGAGCTTAAGGACAAGGTAAAGGACGGATCCCTCTTCCTGTGGAAATGTCCGTCCTGCGGACAGAACAACCTTGCAAAATACGATACCCTTTACCATGATCCTGCCGAAAAGGTCATGATCTGGCTCCTGCCTGACGGCATAGAGATATCAGAGACCCAGATGAACTCCATTACCCTCCACGCAAAGGCCATAGGAGACTACAGGCTCAGGAAGGTAAAGGACACTGGCTCTCTGATGGAAAAGGTACTCATATTCGATGCCGGACTTGATGACGCGGTGATAGAGATATGCAAGTACGTCACCCGGATGGAGATCGTGTCAAAGACTCCTGACAAGGAAAAGGCTGCGGCAATAGCCTCTTCCACGTTCCATTTTCTTTCTTTGGATGGCCAGGACGGAGACAGGACCATCACATTCATGTACCCTTCCGAAGGCAAGATGCAGGCCGTAGGCATCGGATACAATGTCTACGAAGACTGCGAAGGAATCATGCAGCGCAATCCACGGATAAAGCCAGGCGAAGGATTCGAACAGATCGACTCCACCTGGCTTGCATCTCATATCGGATAGGTCCCTGAGGACCGTTCGTACGGCTTATTGAAGCATCATGCCGGGAAGATTACTCAAGCTTCCTGGCTCCGTCGCTTATCACTACATCGTAGACCTTAGGCTCATGACCGAACCTTTCCTTGAACCTTGACACGGCTTCTGCGATGAAATGGTCGTAGAGACCGTCCTTCACGAGGTTGATGGTACATCCGCCGAAGCCTCCGCCCATGACACGTGAGCCGGTGACACCGCATTCCTTTGCCACGTCATTGAGGAAATCAAGCTCTTCGCAGCTTACCTCATAAAGCTTGCTCATGCCATAGTGTGTCTCGTACATCTTCTGTCCGACAGTCTCATAATCACCTTTCTCAAGTGCATCACAGACATCAAGCACCCTCTGGATCTCCTCTATCACATATTCTGCCCTCATGTAGTCTTCATCGGAAATCACTCCTTTGACTTCCTGCAGAGCCTTCATGTCGGCATCCCTCAGGTATTCTACCTCAGGATGGTTCTTCTTTATCGCAGCCACAGCATTCTCACATGACTGGCGACGTTTGTTATAGGCTGAGGAAGCAAGCTCATGCTTTACGACTGAGTCAAGCAGGACAAGCTTATATCCTTTCGGATCAAAAGGATAATACTTGTATTCCATAGTCTTGCAGTCAAGCCTCATGAGATTGCCTTTCTTGCCGAAGATTGATGCGAACTGGTCCATTATTCCGCAGTTGACGCCGCAGTAGTTGTGCTCTGTCGACTGACCTATCCTCGCAAGCTCGAATTTGTCTATGCCGAGATTGAAGAGATAGTTGAGTGCAAAGGCAAACGTGCTTTCAAGGGCAGCGGAAGACGACATTCCGGCTCCGAGAGGAACATCGCCCGCAAAGACAGTGTTGAAGCCGCCTATCCTGCCGCCTCTCTTGATGATCTCACGGCACACTCCGAACACATATCTTGCCCAGCTCTGCTGAGGCAAATCCTCCTCTTCGAGCCCGAACTCTACACATTCGTCCAGGTCAAGGGAGTAAGCACACACCTTTGACGTGCCGTTGAGTTCTATCTCAGCCATGATCCCCTTGTCTATCGCTCCCGGGAATACAAAGCCCCCGTTATAGTCAGTATGTTCACCAATTAGATTTATTCTGCCTGCTGACGCGAAGAATTCGCCGTCGTGGCCAAAAAGAGTCCTGAATTTTTCAGATATCCTGGATTTCATTTTATTATAAGGTTTTATAGTTCAGTCAAATCTTGTCTGACAGGTGTCAAATCATGCAGTTCATCTTCCAAATATACCAATATCATCCGATAAAACAACCTTTATTTTCAAAAGTATCGGACAATGGTCGCTTACACCCCCGATATATGCAGGACCTGAATACGTACGGAAAGGCTTGTCTCCCGGATGAGCATTGTCAGGCACTGTAAGAAAAGGAATGTGCAAGACCTCCATCTCGGACCTGGATGCGACGCCAGGGCTGACTATGAACATATCTATCATCTCCCGTCTGCCCTGATAGCGGATAGTACCCTCACCTCTTTCTGAAAGATGCACAGCCATATTCACAAGGTCTCCGCTTCCGGGATGACCGTCTCCAAAATCCAGCAGAGGATTGTCTGGAGTATCATTGAAATCACCCATGCAGATTATATCATGCGGTCCCGGCCCAGTCCTGTACACAGAATCACAAACCGACAGCATTGTCTCCACAGCAACCCTTCTGCGCGGTACAGATACCTCTTCTCCACCATATTTTGAAGGATGATGGTTTACAAGGAAATGGACAGGCCGGCCTCCTGCAGCAGGTTCAAGACACACATACAGTATGTCTCGGGTAGAGAATGCAGGGGTTCCCGATACCTTTACCGGCCTCTCCCCTGCAAGTGAGAACACATCTTTCCTATATAGCAGGGCAACATCGATTCCTCTGGAATCAGGAGAGTCGTGATGGACTATAGCATAGCCGTATTTCCTCAATGAAGTGCTTCCGAGCAGAGCCTCCAGCACAAGACGGTTCTCCACTTCAGCCACTCCTATCACATCAGGTATCCTGCCGTACTCCCCTTCTGTCCACATGAGTGATTTCGCAACCGCATCGCACTTGGCATAGAAACGTCCCTTTGTCCAATGCCTCTGCCCATAGGAAGAAAACTCATTGTCTGAAGCGCTGTATCCTCCGTCCCTCCAGTCAAAAAAATTCTCCAGATTCCAGAACATCACAAGCACATGATGTGTGGAATCCTGATAGGATGAATGCTGCAGATAGCCATTCCTTGCATATCCGTAACATCCATGGAATGATACTAAAATACACACTGCAGCACAAAGAGACAACATTACTGCAGATCTGCATGAAATATGGACCGGAAATCTCACCATATTGAATTCCTCTGTTATTGTCCGGACCGGACTACTGTCTTGACTATGAACATACAAATCTGGCAATGCAGATCAGAAATAGTCGCCAAAAAAAGAAAAATGTGGCGAAATGGGCGAATAATTAGTAACTTTGCCGCTCTTGTAGAAATTTTTAAAATCAATATCACATGTCACTGAAATGTGGAATAGTGGGACTGCCCAATGTGGGAAAATCCACTCTTTTCAACTGCATCAGCTCAGGGAAGGCACAGAGCGCCAATTTCCCTTTCTGTACAATAGAACCTAACATCGGATCCACGATCGTACCGGACAAACGTCTTGAAGTACTGGAGAAGCTCTGCAATCCGAAGAGAGTCGTACCGGCTACAGTTGAGATAGTAGATATCGCAGGTCTCGTCAAAGGTGCCAGCAAAGGAGAAGGACTCGGCAACCAGTTTCTTGCAAACATACGTGAAACAGATGCCATACTCCACGTGCTGAGATGCTTCGATGATCCTAATATTGTGCATGTGGACGGAAGCGTAGATCCTGTCAGAGACAAGGAAGTCATAGATATGGAACTACAGCTGAAGGACCTTGAGACTGTTGAAAACAGGCTTGCAAAAGTACAGAAACAGGCTCAGGCCGGAGGAGACAAGAACGCGAAGAAACTTTGCGAACTCCTTCTCCGCTACAAGGAAGCTTTGCTTGAAGGAAAATCATGCCGCACAGTCCAGCTGGAGACACCTGAAGAACAGCTTCTTGCAAAGGATCTGTTCCTCATCACCAACAAGCCGGTGATGTATGTCTGCAATGTTGACGAAGCGTCTGCAGCCCATGGAAATACCTATGTAGATAGAGTACGTGAGGCAGTAAAGGATGAGAATGCCGAGATACTTGTCATAGCAGCGAAGATCGAGTCTGACATTGCCGAGCTTGAGACTTATGAAGAGCGCCAGATGTTCCTTGAGGAGATGGGGCTGGAAGAGTCAGGTGTCGTAAGGCTCATACAGAAAGCCTATTCCCTCCTCAATCTGCAGACGTTCTTCACAGCCGGTGCAGATGAATGCCGTGCATGGACCATCAACAAAGGAGACAAGGCTCCGAAAGCTGCCGGAGTAATCCACACAGACTTCGAAAAAGGCTTTATACGGGCAGAAGTCATAAAGTATGATGACTTTGTCGAGATGAAGTCTGAAGCTGCCTGCAGGGCCGCAGGAAAGCTTTATATCGAGGGAAAGGACTATGTTGTCCAGGACGGTGACATCATGCACTTCCTCTTCAATGTCTGATGACAGGATCCAAAGGCAGATTCCCCATTGATATCGACAGGCCGACCCGAATCCCGGGCCGGCTTTTTCATATCATGGTACAGCTATCTTGCCGGCGACATCACAATAAAAAACAAGGCCTCCCGGAGACCCGGGAAGCCTTGCTTGAAATATCTGTAAAAGATGGATTTATGCTAATAGAAACGTACTCTGTTGTCTTTCACATCAGCATCCTGCATCATGACAGGAACAAGCATCTGGAGACTGTACTGAGACATCTGGCTGTCTCTTGTCTTTGCATCATCTTCTGTATAGAAGGAGCCTGTATCGTGTGCAGTAACCTTATATACATAGACACCTATATTGCCTGCAAGAGGACCGCAGATCTTGTCGACTTCTGCAACAGAGACTGCTCCGATGAACTTAGGATCAAGTCCCTGTGAAGTAAGTGAAGCGAAGGTTATATTGTCCTTTGTGCTTACTGTAGTACCGAGTGTATCAGCTATAGACTGCATATTGTCAAGACCTTTGATCTTTTCAGCTATTTCAGCCGCCTTCTTCTCTCCGAGCTTCTCCCTGTAGAGGATATTCCTGATTGAAGGTGCAACCTCTTCTACAGTAGCATAACCTTCCTTGTGGATACCCTTCAAAGCTACAATGAAGAAGTAGTTGTTGTTGACGGTTATGATTTCTGAAACCTTGCCTTTCTTGGCATCAAAGGCCCATCTTGAAACTTCCCTAGCACCGTCAATTGCACCGAAACGGTCAGTTCCTTCAGCCATTCTGTTTACAGGATGTGAATAAAGACCACCTTCCTGGACAGCTTTCAGATAATCCTCATATTTTCCGTTTGACTTGACTGCAAGGTCATTTGCCTGTGAATAGTATGTATTGAATGTCTCCTTGCTTGCAAGGGCTGTCTTTTCAAGTATGGCTACCTGCTTCTTAAGAAGCGGTTCAGTCCTGCGTGTAACTTCAACTATATGCTTTCCATACTGAGTGTCTATCGTGAAGATCTTACCTACAGGTGCAGTCATCACTGACTCCATGCCAGGGATCATATAAGTCTGGGTCATCCAGCCGATGTCTCCCCTTTCAGCAACATTCGGATTCTGGTCAGCTGAATACATTGCAGCAACGTTTGCAAATGATTCCTGTCCGCTGTTGAGTACAGTCACAAGGCTGTCGGCAAGAGCTTCCTGCTCACCCTGGAGAAGTATATGTCTTACAAACACTGAGTCAGGGACCATCCTTGTGTCAAGGACCTTAGCAACATAGAAAACATTGTCTTTCCTGAATATCTTCGAGGTACCTTCACCTTCATTGAATACGAAGTCGTTCACTTCCTTTGACAATGAAGTAAGTTCACCTGGTCTGTAATAGTATTCTGAATAAGGCCTGTCGGAATTTCTGAGAAGGAATCCCTTCATGTCGTCCTTGCCAGTAGCTGCAAATTCATCATATACCTTGAGAACCTCCTCGTTTGCAGCATTGATATCGTCCTCAGAAGGAACAACCTCAAAGACAACATACTCGATGTCACGGCTGGCATTCTGGCGGTACATGTCCTTGTGAGCCTTGTAATATGACCTGATCTCACTGTCAGATACTACGATGGTTGAATCAGTCTGGAAACCGTAAGGCACCATGACAAACTCGACATCTGTCGTATTGTTGTTCTCATCTATCTGCCTTGAAAGCATCAGAGGATTCACGAAATTGCTCTGAGTGAAGAGAGAACCATACTTGGCATAGAACTGCTGGTTGTAGATGCTGTTCTGGAGATATTCTATGTACATGCTTATGCTTCCTGAAGCATCATTGTGCCTCTGCTGCACCAGCTGTACGAACTTATCCTTGGAGAAGCTGCCGCTTTCATCAAAGAAAGCCGGATCCTGGGAAATGAGAGGAGACACCATGTCACCTGTAGTCAGGGCCAGCATTTCAGCATCACCGACAGCAAGACCTGCATCCTTCGCATTCCTTACGAAGAGATACTTGTCGATCAGAGACTGCCATGCTGCATTCCTGATGGACTCTATCTGCTGCTCTGAATGAACTGAGGAGCCAGTCATCATCTCATTGAGATTCGTGAAATACTCAATGTCTTTCTCAAAATCCTGGTACGAAATATTCTTGCCGTTTATGCTTCCGACATCATATTTTGATGACATTGAATTTGATACGGCCTCGAGGGTCGTAGGATCGATTATAAACGACAGCAACGCAATTGCAATGACCACGGTGATGAACACACCGAGCTTCACGCGTATTTTTTCAAGAACCGCCATCTTCTTTATCTGATTTATTGTTTTTTACTGATTCAATATGGGCTGCGAAGATAATAATTTTCCGGCAAATACTCACTATTTTTTTAGTATGGGACCTATAAAATTCACAGTATCAACGTCGGTTTCCGTCGAATCCTGCACGACAACGGCAAAATTGTCAAACACTTTAAGTATTACCGTGTTCCTTGCCCTTTCATCTGATTCCATTCCATACCCCTGGATAAGGCCGTCCGGTGAATACATCCTGACATAGCAGTCTGTATATATCTTGCCGTTCTTCCTGTCCCAGTAAAGGGTATCCGTCTCCATCACTTCCTTCTTTATGATGTTCTTCACCACGACATTGCCGAATGCCTGCCATGTCTCCCTGTCGTCATCCTCAAATTTCTCGTGCTTGGCATTGTCAGAAGTGATTTCCGTCTCCAGTAGTCCCTCCTCATTGTATCCGTACACCGCAAAACCTTCCGGAAACAGCTCATAAGACATGGTATCCCTGTCGTACCTTTCCATAAGCTTAGCTTCCATCCTCATCTGGAGGATACCGTTTTCAGACTGGACGACAAACATGTCATCCACAGTCTGGACAGGTGTTTCATCAATATCTATCGAATCCGCTACACCCAGATTGCTCTTGCATGAATATACAACGAAAGCAACCGCAAATGCGGTTGCTGCCGTTGTTGCAATATGTGATATTCTAGTCAAAACCTATTCCTGTGTCCTCACTGTTGTAAGAGCTCTCATGCCACCGCAGGAAACAGTATACGAATCACCGTCTGTGATGTTGTACATGAATGCTTCAGCAGTCTGAGGGAAAAATGAACTGTACTGTGCAATGAGCTTGTTTGCCTCTTCTGCGAGCGAAGGATCAGCATTGCGTGCCTTTATAAGGTAATCCACTGCTACCCAATATGGTGCCCTCTTGTCGATCTCGTTGCCAGGACATACCTGAGAGCCCCAGATTGTTCCGATGAGCATATAGGATTTACCGGCAAATGAAGGATCAAGATCAATGGCATCAAGGGCAGACTTGAAGGCCTTGGCATTGTTTCCTGCCTTGAAGCATGCTGTAGCAAGCTCATAATAGTATTCTGCATCAGTAAGATTGTCTGACTCAGGAGATGCTATGGCTTCTTCCATATACTTGATTGCTGAATCAATGTCTCCCTTTGAGTTATAAAGCTTGTACAGGAAGTATGCTGTAGTATATGAAGGATTGAGCTGATGCATCTTGGTTGCTGCCTTGAGGAAGAGGTCATTGTCAGTACATCCTTCAGTCGATCCCATCATCATGACGATGCTGCTTACAGTCTCAAGGTCATCCGGATTAGCCTCGAATCTAGGGGTAAAGAGTGAGATAAGCTTGTCGCAGTCAGCTATCTTGCTGGAAATGAACAGGCTCTCGATATCTTTCTTTACCTTTTCATTCTGCTGTTTCTCAATATCATTTGACGGCTTCATCTTTGACATGAGGGCAAGCACTTCCTCATAGTCGTTGAGCACTGCATCACCGTCCAGGAGACCGTCCTGATAGAGTGATACTGCGGTATTGATCATGAAAAGAAGGATATTCGGCTTTGTCTGCTCCTCGTTTGCAGCTATGACTTCCTTGAAACCTTCATACTGCTCCTTAGGATTGTCTTTCAGGTAATTGATGATATCTGTACCCTTGTTGTTCATGGCAGTCACAGCATATTTTGAATAGTACTGTGCACGTGTATCATGTATGCTGAGAAGAGTATCGATAAGGGCATTCCTGTATACAGTATTCTGGGCATTCTTTCCTATGAGATATCTCATTAGAGTAGTACCGTCGATGAGCATAGTCTGGCTGGCTGTAGGAGGACAGAGAGTATATGCCTTCCTCCAGTTAGGCAGAGCTGAATCATAGCTTTTCTGTTTGAAATACTCCTTGTAATAGGAAAGGTATTTGATACATTCAGCACTGTCAGGGCCATACTTTCCCTGAGCTGACATTGAAAAGCTGCCGGCAATCAGCAAAGCTGCCAAAGTAAAAAGTAATTTCTTCATAATTATAGTTTTAATTCAATTAATTATATCGTGGTTTCTGGAACCAGAGGTCGTGTATGTTGAAACCTATGGCAAATGAAACATATCTTTCCCTGACCATGTTGTTCCTCAGGCTTCCCCTCTGGCCGAAATCGACTCCGAGAGTAATGCCGTTATACCACCTGAATACAGGAAGTGTCACTCCAAGTGTAATGCCAAGAGAGTTGACCATATTTCCGTCAAACAGATAATATGAAGTGTCATAATACACTCCTGCCCGGTAGGCACAACGTTTCAGATAGTACCTGATGTCATTTCTGTTCGGGACTATTTCAAATCCGCCCCTTATTGAATGAGAGACAGTTGAAGTGAATACAGATGTACCGTTCGCAGAGAAGCCATCCATACCGGACATTCCTGATTTTCTCCAGTCTGACATCAGATAGTTCACTTCGGCGCTCCATTTGTCTCCACCCTTGAGCGATATTCCCACACCGAGTTCATCTCCAAATCTTATACCATCAGCAGGATCAAGGAGGTTGACATTGTTCTTGAGTGTATCAGTTGTCTCAGATGTATTTGCATAGCTGTAATCGGTCAGACGTCCCTTTACATTGGTCCTGAGCCTGTAGGTAGCTCCCACAGTAAGGGAAATACTGTTTCCGAGAGGCTGCTCGTACTGTATTCCGAACTTTCCCGTAATACCTCTGAGCAAAAGGTTGTATCCGTTGTTCACAGACCTGTAGGAATCATCTGTGAAATTCATGTTGTACACCTTGTCTATCGAGCCGAAGTAGTATATGGCTTCTGCTCCTATGGAAAGTCTTCTCCAGAATGTCACCGCACCAGCTGCAAATACCTGATATATGCTTCCTTCGCCATAATTGCTGCGGGAAATGTTACCGGTATTGCCTATTATGTCCTGGTCCGTCACAGTCGATGAATACCGGTAGCCGACATCACTGAACGGAGTAATCCCGACCATGAAGGCTGATGACCTGTATATCGGGAAGCTTATTATGAAGTCGTGGATATTGAAAGTATTGTTGCCGGATGTCAGCATTGACCCTCCCAGATTCTGCCTGTATACCGTATTGGTCTCGGAAAGGCCGAAATCAGCCATGAACGAAAGCGAATCCCTCGCAGTTATGGATGCCGGATTCATTATGTTTATGAACCGTTTGCTGCGGTTGGCTATACCGACGCCACCCATGCTCCTGTTATACGCAGTGCCCTCTTTCTGAAGATTACCGATACCATATATCGAATATGGTGAAAATGAACCATACGCACCATTGGTCTGTCCATAGGACACAACTCCGCATATGAAGCTGAGGCACAAAAAGAATATTCTGCTATATATCTTGGACATAATCTTCAGCTATTAAAGCCAGACCAATTAAAACAAGGTTGCAAACTACAAAGATGGAGTTTTTCATTCTTTTTGCAAAATAAATCGCATCGCCACCTGTAAAAACACTAATATTATCAGGGAATTGCCCAAGATATCCCTCGATTTCAAATATTATGCCTGAAACTATTCCTGATTCAATTGAGGCAACTAGTCCTGAAGCAGGTGTAATCACATTATGCTCAGGAGTATCCACGAGAGGAAGTGACTTTGAATACCTGTTCAGAGCCTTGAAGCGTGTCCTGCATCCCAATGAAATGTTTCCTCCGCAGTAGTTTCCTTCACAATCAAGGAAATCTACTGTAAGTGTTGTACCGAAATCAAAAAGAGTACAACCTTTCCCTTTGAACAGATATCTTGAAGCTATCACGGAAGCTGTCCTGTCGGCGGAAAGATATTGGGGAAGTCCATGTGCAGCCGCTTCATCATTGCGGGAAGGATCCATCAGGACAGCGACCCGGCAGTTGTCCCTGAAGACCTTTTCCTCACGGTCAGTTATATCTCTTGCAGATGAGACTACAATGACATCAGGCTTGTTTTTAGAAACCAGTGACAATATGAAGTCTGACATTTTCTCACCCTGATACCGGAAGGTCTTTCCGAGGGTGACGCCATCTGCCCAGGCTGCCTTCAAGGCTGTATTCCCAATATCAATTACAAGATTGCCCACAATGTCACATTAAATTGCATCATGCAAATTTATAAATAATATCATAACTTGCCTACGAGAGTCGCGCCAAAAGTGAATATGCTTTCTCTACAGAAGGTACATTCTTCATTATTATCCTCAACCTTCCGTCAGGCTGCTTGAGCTCATACAGGGAAGGATTCTCCTGTATCTTGTCCAATATACCGGCGAACTTCCTTGACCTGTAATACTTTGACATTGGATTTGAAATAAAGAAGGCTATCACAATGCCGTTCTTTATTATTATCTTCTCAAAGCCGAGCCTCTGCCCGAGATTCCTTATCCTGACTATTTCGAAAAGCCGTTCTGTCTCAGGAGGCATCTTGCCGAAACGGTCTGACATCTTATGCTTCATCCTCTCTATCTCACGCTCATCAGAAAGAGAATCAAGTTCCTTGTATATCCTGATCTTCTCTGCGGTGACATTGATATAGCTGTCAGGAATGATTGCCTCGAGATCGGTATCTATCGTACAGTCGGTGACTCCTGAATCCTCGGACTTGGAAGCAGCTATGCCGGTCTCGACACCTAGTTCCTCCATAGCTTCAGACAATATCTTCTGATATGTCTCAAGACCCATGTCGGATATGAAGCCGCTCTGCTCAGCACCGAGCAGATTTCCGGCCCCTCTGATATCAAGGTCCTGCATGGCGATATTGAACCCGCTTCCAAGATCAGAGAAAGCCTCTATTGCCTTGAGTCTTCTCCTTGCATCTTCTGTCATGGACGTCATAGGAGGCACTATGAGATAGCAGAAAGCCTTCTTGTTTGAGCGTCCGACCCTCCCGCGGAGCTGGTGAAGGTCGCTCAGGCCGATGTTCTGAGCCTGGTTGATGATGATGGTGTTGGCATTAGGTATGTCCAGACCATTTTCTATGATTGTTGTGCACAGGAGCATGTCATAGTCCCCGGCCATGAAGTCCAGTATCTTGTTCTCCAAGACCTTAGGTTCCATCTGTCCATGCGCTGTACATATCTTCATGTCAGGTACCATCCTGTGCAGTATATCTTCTATGGACTGGAGTTCCTCGACCCTGTTGTGGACGAAGAATATCTGTCCGCCTCGGTTCAGCTCATAGTTTATGATGCTTTTTATCTCGTCATCGTCAAAGAGCATTATCTCAGTCTGTACAGGTATCCTGTTTGGCGGGGGAGTGTTGATTATTGAAAGGTCCCTTGCCCCCAGAAGAGAGAACTGCAGTGTCCTCGGGATAGGTGTAGCTGTAAGTGTAAGGGTATCTACAGAAAGCTTCATCTGCTTGAGCTTTTCCTTTGCGCTCACACCGAACTTCTGCTCTTCATCTATGACAAGCAGACCCAGGTCCTTGAACTCAAATCCCTTTCCCAGAAGCTTGTGCGTGCCTATGACTATGTCAAGAGTACCTTTCTTCAGCCGTTCCTGGATATCCTGTATCTCCTTTGCAGTACGCAGCCTGCTGACATAGTCTATGCTGCAAGGGAAATCCTTGAGACGGCCGCAGAACGTATTGTAATGCTGGAGGGCAAGGATCGTGGTAGGTACAAGGACAGCGACCTGCTTGCTGTCCGCAACGGCTTTGAAAGCAGCCCTTATGGCCACCTCCGTCTTTCCGAAGCCTACATCTCCGCACACCAGCCTGTCCATAGGGCAATCATCCTCCATGTCTCTCTTGACAGCCTTGACAGCCTTCTCCTGGTCAGGAGTATCCTCATACATGAATGAAGATTCCAGCTCCTGCTGCAGATATGAATCCGGTGAAAATGCGAAGCCTTTCGCAGCTTTTCTCTTTGCGTAGAGCTGTATAAGCTCCTTTGCTATGTCCTTGACCTTTGACTTCGTGCTGTTCTTGAGGTTCTGCCATGTCTTCGAGCCGAGCTTGTTTATCTTCGGAGGCTCCGCATCCTTGGACTTGTAGCGTGATATCTTCTGGAGGGCATGGACAGACACGAAGACAGTATCATTGTCCTTGTATGAGATCTTGACCACCTCATGGATACGGCCCTTGTCATCCTTCATCTTTACAAGTCCACCGAAGATACCTATACCATAGTCAATATGGACCACATAGTCGCCTATGTTGAAAGATGTAAGGTCATTTATGGTAAGCTGTTCGCTCTTTTCCACCGTTCTTCTGATGCTGACGCGGTGGAACCTGTCGAAGATCTCATGGTCTGAGTAGCAGCATATCCTGTCCTCATTGTCAATGAAACCGCTGTGTATGTTCTTTCCGGGACAGAATTCCGGAAGTATGCCTCCGTTCTGGCTCAGTATGGATCTGAGCCTGTCAAGCTGAGACTCTTTCTCTCCATATATATATACCTTGTAGCCGGTCTCTATCTTCTGCCTTATGTCAGCTGTAAGAAGTTCGAAATTCTTGTTGAACACAGGCTGCGGAGCAATGCTGAACCTGAGTACATCGTCCCTCTGCTGTGCAGACAGGGGAGTATCAAGGAAGACATGCCTGTACGACAGCAGAGGGGAATAGAACGGCCTCTCCCGGTACATGTCGGACGAATCCATCCATACTGTAGTACCAGAAGGGAGCTTGTCATATATATATGTCATCTCATCACCTTCTCCGCACGCCAGGTCAGGATAGATCGTGGCCTCATCTGTCTTTTCTACAGAAAGCTGCGTATTGCAGTCAAAGATGTTTATGCTCTCAATCTCATCTCCGAAGAATCCTATCCTGTACGGATAGTTGTATGAGAATGAAAATATGTCTATGATGCCGCCTCTGACAGCGAACTGACCTGGAGCCGCCACAAAATCAACTCTTTCAAACCCTTCTGAAAAAAGCGTCTGGGCGATACTGTCATGGCTTACCTCATCGCCGGTATGCAGTCTCAGCACCGATCCCTTTATCTTGTCAGCGCCAGGGACAGGCTCCTCAATTGCAGCCGGATAAGAGACTATCACAAGAGGTCCGTCACCGGAATATTCGCCGATCTTTCCTATGGCAGATGTTCTCTGCACGCCCAGGGATGACTTATAGTTGCTCCTTTCCAGGTTCTTCCCGGAATCCGGCAGGAAGAATACCCTGTCCCCGTCTATCAGGTTATAGAAATCAGAAGCACAGTATTCGGCACTTTCCCTGTCAGGAAGGACCACCAGATGTATTCCTTTGTCCGCGACAGACGAAAGTACGAACCATCTTGCCGAAAGCAGGAGTCCGGAACAGTATATCTCATCAGAATCCTTGAGTTTCTCAGAAAGTCTCTCAGTTGTTTTCTTACCTATGGTCATTTCAGATGCCCTTTGTTGATAACCCTGTTGAAAATCATCAAAAATCTGTTGAAAACGTGTTGAAACAGCTGGTGATAACTGATAAAAAGTTTATTGTGCTTTTTACATAAATCATTATAGGCAGAAACAGAAATCAAATTCAAAATTTTTCCTCAACAATTTAACAAGAAGTTCCAACAACAGTTCTTAACAATTATATGTAATTATAAATATTTAATAATCAATTAAATACAAATCTTGTCAACATATTCACACAAATATAAACAACATCAATTGAAATATAAAAAGATTATATTTGTATGATTTTAATGATGATGTTGCCGCGCGGCAAAAATTTAATCGGCTTGGAAAATGAACGGACATTTCGATCCTCACGATGTAAATTCAGACAAAGATAAAGATTTTGACGGAATCATACGGCCTCAGGAACTCGAAGATTTCACCGGCCAGGATAAGACTGTAGCCAATCTCAAGATATTCATAAAGGCCGCAAAGATGAGAGGGGAATCCCTCGATCACGTACTTTTCCACGGCCCTCCAGGTCTCGGCAAGACTACTCTTGCACATATAATAGCAAATGAGCTCGGGGTCAACATGAAGGTAACGTCAGGTCCGGTACTTGACAAGCCGGGAGATCTTGCCGGTCTGCTTACATCTCTTGATGAAGGAGATGTGCTTTTCATTGACGAGATACACCGTCTTTCTCCGGAAGTCGAGGAATATCTTTATTCCGCCATGGAGGACTTTGTCATTGACATCATGATAGACAAGGGACCTGGAGCAAGGTCGGTGCGGATTTCCCTCAATCCGTTCACCCTTGTTGGAGCGACTACAAGGAGCGGTCTGCTTACAGCTCCTCTGCGTGCGAGGTTCGGCATCACGTTCGCACTTGAGTATTATGATACTTCTACTCTTGTTCATATAGTCAAGAGAAGTGCTTCTATACTCAAGATCGGCATCGAAGATGATGCTGCCTATGAGATAGCGCTCAGGAGCCGTGGAACTCCTCGTATCGCGAATTCGCTTCTGAGACGTGTCCGGGATTTCGCCCAGGTCATGGGAAACGGACATATAGATATAGCCATAGCAAGGTATGCCCTTGATGCTCTCAATATAGACAAGCGTGGGCTTGATGCAATCGACAACAAGATACTCCGCACCATAATCACCAAATTCAAGGGCGGTCCTGTGGGGGCGAACACTATCGCCACCGCTGTGGGTGAGGACCAGGGGACGCTTGAAGAAGTATATGAGCCTTTCCTTATAAAGGAGGGGTTCATAGTGAGGACTCCGAGGGGCAGGGAAGCCACGGAGCTTGCATACACCCATCTCGGACTCGACAGGATCTCCGGTGACGATTCCGCTCCTTCATTGTTCTGAAGCTCTTCATTACGATATCGGTTATCTTTCATTGATCTGACATCTGGTACATTGCCGTCATGAAAAGATTTGCTACATATATATTTTCGGCAGTATTCTCTCTGCTGGTGCTGACCTCCGTACAGGAGGCTTACGCATGCACATCCGTAATAATATCAGGCCGTGCCAGGGCCGACGGACGTCCGTTGATGTGGAAGAACCGGGACACGGATTCTCTGGCAAACAGTGTCAGGCATTATAAGGGGGAGAAATATTCATTCATATCTCTTGTAAACACCGGGTGTACGGAGGGGGAGTCCTGGATAGGCGTAAATACAGCAGGCTTTGCAGTGATGAACACCGCTTCATATTGTCTAAAGGATGACGATGTCCCGGCATCCTCCATGGACAGGGAGGGGAGAGTTATGTACAGGGCTCTTGAGATATGCGCCACACTTGAGGATTTCGAGCATTTCCTTGATACATTGTCCCGGCCTATGGGAGTAGAAGCCAATTTCGGCTGCATCGATGCCCATGGAGGGGCTGCCTGGTACGAGACAGGTAATTTCTCATGGCACAAGATCGACGTCAATGACTGTCCCGGGGGATATATGGTAGTGACAAATTTTTCACTTTCCGGCCCTGAGGACCGGTGGAAAGGAGTGGAACGGTACAAGACCGCTTCTGTGATATTCGCTGGCATGGAACGTTCCGGTTCTCTTGCCTCTGCTGGAGCACTTGATATAATTGATTCATTGTCACGCTCGTATCGTCATGAGGTACTCGGAATAGATCTTATAAGGGATTCCGCGGCATTTTTCGCCGGCACTACTGGTCTTGCAGTTGACCAGGATTTCATACCCAGGAAATCCACTTCAGCATCGGTTGTGATAACAGGGGCACGGGAAGGTGATGATCCTCAGTCCTGTGTGATGTGGGCTGCACTCGGATATCCTCCGTGTTCGGTGGCTGTGCCTGTACCTGTATCTGCCATTGAATGTGTCCCCGAATCACTTGAAGGATTGTGCAGGGATTCTTCATTCTGCGGATTGTCATCATGGCTCAAGAAGAGATATATCTTCACCAGTGATGTTAGCAGCATGTCCAGATATGCGGATCTGCGTCCTGTGATCCGTGGTCTCGGAGGGGCCCTGTCTTTGATTTCATGCAGCCGCGACTGTGAAGACCGGATAAGCAGACTGTTTCTTCCGATATGGTCTGATTATATCAAGGGCAGGATTTCAGTGAAGGAATACATCAGCAGATATATGGGCATCTCGTCCTGTTTCTTCAATTTATATCTCAAGTCCTTCAAGAGTTACATTCTTGAAGATGATCTTCCGGATATGCCATGAAGGATTGATAATGGCTGAATTAATTGTTAATTCGCCTAAAATTGCTTAAAATTGTGCCGAAATTTCATTAATCGATATAAAATGGCCGAAAAACTAATTTCTAAGATTCCTGAGGGTCCTTTGTCTGAAAAATGGACAAAGCATAAATCTCAGCTTCGGGTTGTCAATCCTGGCAACAAGAGGAAACTCGAGATCATCGTCATCGGAACCGGACTCGGTGGTGCATCTGCAGCTGCAACATTGGGTCAGCTCGGTTATAATGTAAAGGTCTTCTGCATCAGTGACTCTCCTCGTCGCGCACACTCTATCGCCGCACAGGGAGGTATCAATGCTGCAAAGAACTACCAGAGTGACAATGACTCCGTTTACCGTCTTTTCTATGAGACCATCAAAGGAGGTGACTACCGCAGCCGCGAGGCCAATGTCTACCGTCTTGCTGAAGTGAGCGGAAATATCATTGACCAGTGTGTTGCACAGGGTGTTCCTTTCGCACGTGAGTACGGCGGACTTCTTGCAAACCGTTCTTTCGGAGGTGCCCAGGTAAGCCGTACGTTCTATGCCCGTGGCCAGACCGGTCAGCAGCTTCTTCTCGGAGCTTATGCGGCTATGAACCGTCAGATTGCCGAGGGTACGGTAAAGAGCTATCCACGTCATGAGATGCTTGATGTCGTCCTTATCAACGGTGAGGCCAAAGGTATCATTGCCAGGAATCTTGTTACAGGAGAAATTGAGAGATTCGGCGCACATGCGGTTGTCATAGCTTCAGGCGGATATGGAAATACATACTTCCTTTCTACAAATGCAATGAACAGCAACGGATCAGCAGCATGGCAGTGCTACAAGAAAGGTGCTTATTTCGCAAACCCTTGCTTCGCACAGATCCATCCTACCTGTATCCCTGTCCATGGTGACCAGCAGTCCAAGCTTACCCTTATGTCCGAGTCACTTCGTAACGACGGACGTATCTGGGTACCTAAGAAGATGGAAGATGTTATGAGACTCCGCAGGAAGGAAGTGAAGCCTTCACAGATTCCTGAGGAAGACCGCGACTACTATCTTGAGCGCAGATATCCTGCATTCGGTAACCTCGTCCCTCGTGACGTTGCTTCCCGCGCTGCAAAGGAAAGATGCGATGCCGGCTTCGGTGTCAATGAGACCGGACTTGCTGTCTTCCTTGACTTCAGCTCTGCAATCAAGAGACTCGGTGTAGAGAAGATCCGCGAGAGATACGGTAACCTCTTCCAGATGTATCAGAAGATCACTGACAGCAATCCTTATAAGGAGCCGATGATGATCTATCCTGCAATCCACTACACAATGGGCGGTCTCTGGGTAGACTACAATCTCCAGACAACTATCCCTGGACTCTATGCGATAGGTGAGGCCAACTTCAGCGACCACGGCGGAAACCGTCTCGGTGCATCTGCCCTCATGCAGGGTCTGGCTGACGGTTACTTCATCCTTCCATACACTATAGGTGACTACCTTGCCGGCCAGTTCAAGTATCCGGTACCTGATACCAAGGCTCCTGAATTTGATGAGGCTGAGAAGGCTGTCAGGGCAAAGATCGATAAGCTCATGTCCATCAAGGGACACCATACTGTAGATGAGATCCACAAGAAGCTCGGCCATATCATGTGGGAATATGTAGGCATGGCCCGCAATGAAGCCGGTCTCAAGAAGGCCATTGAGCTTATCCAGGCGCTCCGCAAGGAATTCTGGAGCGATGTATATGTAGCCGGTGAGACCGATACATTCAACCAGGAGCTTGAGAAGGCTCTCAGACTTGCTGATTTCCTTGAAATCGGTGAACTGATGGCGCGCGACGCACTCCATCGCAAAGAGTCCTGCGGAGGACATTTCCGTGAGGAGATGCAGACCGAGGACGGCGAGACCAAGCGTGACGATGAGCACTTCATGTATGTCGCTGCCTGGGAATACAAGGGACAGGACAAGGAGCCTGAGCTTCACAAGGAGCCTCTCGTATATGAAAACATCAAGATAGCTACCAGAAACTATAAAGACTAATTGAAATGGATTTGACTTTGAAAGTATGGCGTCAGAAAAACGCCAAGACAAAAGGGCATTTTGAGACCTATCAGGTAAAGAATATCTCACCTGACAGTTCTTTCCTTGAGATGCTCGATATTCTCAATGAGCAGCTCATCCATGAAGGCATGGATCCGGTAGCTGTTGAGAGGGGATGCCAGAGCAGCGGTCCTGTATCATTCGACCACGACTGCCGTGAGGGTATCTGTGGTGCATGTTCACTCTACATCAACGGCCGTGCACACGGACCAGACGATGAAGTTACAACCTGCCAGCTTCATATGCGCAAGTTCAAGGATGGAGATACCATCACCATAGAGCCATGGCGCAGCAATGTTTTCCCTGTAATCAAGGACCTTGTCGTAGACCGCAGGGCATTTGACAAGATCATGCAGGCAGGTGGATTCATCTCTGTGAATGTAGGAGGTGTTCCTGACGGAAATGTCATTCCTATTTCGCACGAGACTGCTGAAGAGAGTATGGACGCTGCTGCATGCATCGGTTGCGGTGCCTGCGTAGCAACCTGCAAGAACGGTTCAGCAATGCTCTTTGTGGCTGCCAGGGTAAGTTCGCTTGCTCTTCTTCCACAGGGAAAGGTAGAGGCTGCCAAACGTGCAAAGGCCATGATCGCCAAGATGGACGAGCTCGGTTTCGGTGCTTGTACAAATACCAGGGCATGTGAAATGGAGTGTCCTAAACATGTGACTATTTCACATATCGCACGTCTCAACAGACAGTTCATCTCAGCTAAATTCAAGGAATAGTATCTGATATTCTATTATGACAGAAGAAGCTGGCCATTCGGTCAGCTTCTTTTTTTATCTCTTTTTTGCTTGAAGTCAACTGTTTTCAGTTTTCTGCAAGCAATATGCTGTTTTACCAGAGGAAATTGTTGAACGGATATCGTCCTGCGTGTATTTCAGCGACCATCTTGTACAGGTCGGCTCTGAGTTTGTCTATCCCTATCCTGTCTTTTGCGGATATGAAGATACATGGAGTATTTTCTTTTGCTATCCAGCTTTTCTTGAACTCATCAAGAGTGTAGTTTTCGGCCTTTTTAGGCTCTAGGGAGAACTCGTCGTACTCTTCATATCTGTATGCATCTATCTTGTTGAATACGACGAATACGGGCTTGTTTGACGCGTTTATTTCCTTGAGTGTCTGTGTGACTACCTGCATCTGCTCTTCGAAGTTAGGGTGTGATATGTCAACTACATGCATAAGTATGTCAGCTTCTCTGACTTCATCAAGAGTGCTTTTGAATGCTTCAACAAGCTGTGTAGGAAGTTTTCTTATGAATCCTACTGTATCGCTGAGGAGAAAAGGCACATTTTCTATGACAACTTTCCTCACTGTAGTGTCAAGTGTCGCAAACAGCTTGTTTTCAGCAAATACGTCACTTTTTGCAAGCAGGTTCATCAGTGTGCTCTTCCCTACATTTGTGTATCCTACAAGTGAGATTCTTACCAGAGAACCCCTGTTGCCTCTCTGTGAGGCCATCTGCCTGTCTATCTTTTTAAGCTGTTCCTTCAGTTTTGCAATCTTGTCCTGGATGATCCTGCGGTCTGTCTCTATCTGAGTCTCTCCAGGACCCCTCATTCCGATTCCTCCTTTCTGTCTTTCAAGGTGGGTCCACATCCTTGTAAGCCTTGGAAGCAGGTATTGATATTGTGCAAGTTCAACCTGTGTCTTGGCATAGGCTGTCTTCGCTCTCTGTGCGAAGATGTCAAGTATCAGATTTGTCCTGTCAAGTATCCTGCAGTTGAGTTCTCTCTCTATGTTCCTCAGCTGGGTAGGGGTCAGCTCGTCATCAAAAATGACAACATCAGTCTCGTTTTCTTCGATGTACTGCTTTATTTCCTCAAGTTTTCCACTTCTTATGTAGCTTCTTGGGTCAGGCTTGTCAACTTTCTGAATGAATCTGCGTGTTCCTTCAGCTCCCGCTGTCTCAGCAAGAAACTGAAGTTCGTCCAGGTATTCAAGTACCTGTCTTTCGTTGTCATTCTGTTTTATGACGCCTACAAAAATCGCTTTTTCTCTGTATTTCTCTTCTGCCATAGGGAAATATTTGTTTTCAATCGGGGCTATACTTAAAAAAGATGGTGACCAAAACTTCTTCCGGTCACCATCGATATTTTCATTGCTGTCTTTCCTGAGTTCTGGTTATCTCAGCTGGAAGATAACAGGGAATGTATAAGTCACTTTGACTGCACGGTCTCTCTGCTTTCCTGGAGTCCACTTAGGAGACATCGAAACCACCCTGACTGCCTCTTTGTCAAGAGATGGGTCTACGCCACGGAGGACTTTGACATTGCTTACTGTACCGTCTGCATTCACAGTAAACTGGAGAGTAACCCTGCCCTGTACTCCGTTTTCCTTTGCGATCTCAGGATATACGAGCCTTTCATTGACCCATTTTGAGAAGGCATTTGCGTCACCTCCCATGAATGAAGGTTTCTCCTCAACGAGCATGAAAGGAATAGCCTCTTCTTCCACAACTTCCTCTTCAACTGATTCTACGTAATCCATGATCTCGACACCCATATCAGGCTGGTCCTCAAGTCTCATGAAGAGGTTATCATCGACCTGGATCTCGTCGTCCACGATATCGATCTGGTCCGAAAGAACAGGTACTGCAGGTGCAGAAGGTGGTGGTGGAGGGGTCTCCTCTGTGATCGGAACCATTTCTTCTGTTTCAACTAGCTGAGGCGTTTCCTCCAGGGCATCAACTGTCTGCTTTTCTGAAGTTGTCCACTCGAAAGCCATGTAGACAATCAGAAGCGACACGATGAGTCCGATTTCTAGAAACAGCAGCTTCTTGTTTTCAAGACTTGCTTTTTCTGATTTCTTAACTTCCATATTACTTGTGCTTTATTTTCCATTTTGCCCGGTAAAGTTAGAAATAATAATTATTATTTCATAATTTTTTCTTTATATGTTGTAGATTTGCGGAAAATTTCTAGGATTCAGATGATATCATTCTATTTTGAAGACACAAAGTTCGTATTCAAGCAGAAGACACTTACGAGAAAGTGGCTTAAACTGGTTGCTGAAAGTGAAATATGCAGGATAGGAGACATTTCTGTCATATTCTGTTCCGATAACTATATCCTCGACATAAATCAGAGGTATCTCAGCCATGATTACTTCACGGACATAATCACCTTCGACTATAGAGAGGGTGACAGGCTTTCCGGTGATCTCTTCATAAGTGTTGACAGTGTAAAGGAGAATTCTGTTGAGTATGGAACTGAGTTCAATGATGAGCTAAACCGTGTCATTGTACATGGTCTTCTGCACATAATCGGATATGATGACCATACTGAAGAGCAGACCCGGGAGATGCGCTCCAAGGAGAACTATTACCTCTCGCTGCGGGAGCTGCTTTAGTGTTCAAGTATTATCTTTTGTATACTTTCTTCATGGCCTTGCCAGGACTGCCTGTGTGCGGTCCATGTAATCTTATCTATAAATTGTTTTTGCCTGATGTATTCTGACAGATATGATGTAATTGTTGTCGGCGGAGGACACGCCGGATGCGAAGCTGCGATGGCTGCTGCTAGGATGGGCTCTTCTGTCCTTATGGTGACCATGGATATGAACCGCTTTGCACAGATGTCCTGCAATCCTGCAGTCGGCGGAATTGCCAAGGGACAGATCGTCCGTGAGATCGATGCCCTCGGAGGGTATACCGGCATCGTGACCGATGCATCAACTCTGCAGTTCAGGATGCTTAACCGTTCAAAGGGGCCTGCCATGTGGAGTCCTCGCGCTCAATGTGATAAACTCCATTTCAGTCTAAACTGGCGAAAATTGCTTGAAACTAATTGTAACATAGATATTTATCAAGATACTGCCACTGATTTTCTTTTTGATGGCTCGCGTATTTCGGGCATCTGCACGACTACTGGTGCAATATTCAAATCTCAGGCAGTTATCCTGACCGCCGGAACCTTCCTTGACGGCAGGCTTTTCATAGGACAGAACAGTTTTGAAGGAGGAAGGATAGGGGAGCTTTCATCCTATGGCCTTACTTCGCGACTTGTTTCAATGGGCATTGCTACCGCAAGGATGAAGACTGGTACACCTCCTCGCATAGACATATCTTCTGTCGATACATCAAAGCTACCTGTTCAGACTGGTGACGATCATCCGGAGAAGTTTTCGTATCTGCCGTATCTTTCAACTGTACAGAATGGAACTCCGCAGATGCCTTGCTTTGTCCTCCATACCAACACACGTGTCCACGATACTCTCCGTTCAGGATTCAAGGATTCTCCTTTGTTCTCTGGCAAGATCAAAGGCATAGGACCGAGATATTGTCCAAGCATAGAGGACAAGCTCAGAACTTTTGCTGACAAGGATTCCCATCAGCTCTTTCTTGAGCCTGAAGGACGGTCGACCAATGAATATTATCTTCAGGGCTTCTCTTCATCTCTTCCTCTTCAGGTGCAGCTTGAAGCTCTACACCAGATCGAAGGTCTGGAAGATGTAAAGATTTTCAGGCCTGCATATGCCGTAGAATATGATTATTTTGATCCTACCCAATTGAGGCCTTCTCTTGAGCTCAAAACCATTGAAAATCTTTTCTTTGCAGGTCAGATAAACGGTACTACCGGATATGAAGAGGCTGCAGCTCAGGGACTTATGGCTGGTATTAATGCTCATCTGAAGGTCTGTGGCAAAGATCCTTTTATTCTTAAGAGAGACCAGGCATATATTGGTGTACTTATAGATGATCTTATTACCAAAGGAGTCGATGAGCCTTACCGTATGTTTACATCGAGAGCAGAGTACAGGATACTTCTCCGACAGGATGATGCTGACCTTAGGCTGACCCCTCTGTCTTTCCGGATCGGTCTTGCGGACAGTTTCCGTTATGACTACACCATGAGAAAATACGAATCAGTATCTAAATTTGAAGATTTCTTTTCTTCTGCATCGTTGCGCCCTGAACAGATCAATCCGTATCTTTCTTCTGCCGGTTCAGCTGAGATTGATTCTCGTAAGAAAATTTCTGATCTTGTCGTGAGACCACAGGTCTCTTTGAAAGATGTAATGGATATTGTTCCACGTGGAACATATGAAAAGTTTGGTATCAATAAAGAGAACGAATTCAAATCTCCGCTGAAGACAATATATGATTCTGAAAAATCCTATTTTGACAGATTGTCTTCAGATGCCGGAAGGCAGGCTGAGGCGGAGGCTAGAAATTATAGGTACGGAGCTTTTTCAGATGCAATGATGGTGTTGGCAAAGAATTGCGATTTCCCGCTTGATGCAATCAAGGATCTTGATCTTGACAGTATGATAGGGGAGTATTATAGCAGGGAGATAATAGATTCTTGTGAGATAGCCATAAAATATAACGGATATATTGATCGCGAGAAAAAGATTGCTGAAAAGATAATGAGGCTTGAAGATCTTGCAATACCTGAAGACTTTGATTTTGACAAAGTAGAAAGTCTCTCCATTGAATGTAGGCAGAAACTCAAGAAATATTCTCCTCGCACTATTGCCCAGGCTTCCCGTATATCAGGTGTGTCTCCGGCCGATATCTCTGTACTCCTTGTGTATTTCGGCCGGTAGACACCCGAATTTGCTATTTTTTCTTTACGATTACAGTGATTGTCCTGAAAAGGCCGTATGCGAAAAGTACCCACCAGATTATCTGGTTCCATACAGGCATTGTACTTTCTTCATTTCCAAAATAACCTACGTAAAGAAATACTGCGGAAAATAGCAGTATCAGGAGAGGAATGATAAGCCTGATCATCCGGCTTATCCCTTTTCTTTGTGAATTGTTGTTATCCATATTTATTGTTGATGTGTTCCACGTGGAACATTTATTATTGATAATTGTCTATAGTTTCTTAAGAGCCAGTTTTATCACAGACTCAATGTTTGCATCAGGATTGTCTTTCATTACAGACGATACCGCTTTGTTTACATTGGCCTTCGTAAATCCGAGGAGGACAAGGGCTGTGACAGCTTCTTCTGCCACCGCATTGTTCTTTGTGCTGAATATTGCGCTTGCTTCGCTCCCTGTACCTTTGACAATCTTGTCCTTCAGTTCCAGTATAAGTCTTTGCGCGCTTTTCAGTCCTATTCCTTTTATGCTCTTTATCCTGTTGATGTCTTCAGCTATGATTGCATTCCGTATTTCTTCTGACGATAGGGAGGAGAGCATCATCCTGGCTGTGGCTGCTCCTATTCCTGATACTCCTATCAGAAGTCTGAACAGTTCGCGCTCTTCCTTTGTGGCAAATCCATAATATAACTCTTCGTCTTCCCTTAGGTAATGATGGATGTAGACTTTGACATCAGTCTGTTTTTCGAGCTGTGAAAATGTCTGTAGCGAGATCAGGATATGGTATCCTATTCCGTTGCACTCAACAGTTGCATCGGCTGGAGTTATTTCAACAAGTTCACCCTTGATATATTCAATCATTTCCGCTCCTTTTTCTATTGTTGTTGTATGAAATTATCATTGTTCCATATTTTTCCGGACAATTCTCTGTACGGGCTCCATGCATTCTTTGTCCTGGCTTCATTCATTGTCTGTCAAGGTTCATGCTTATCTGCAAAAATATCAAAAAACATCTATGCTGATGTCAACTGATTGTTGTTTTTGCTAAATTTGTCGGCTTAAATGACTGATTATGGATGTTTATGATATAAGAAAAAAGTTCCCGGCCCTTGACAGAAAGGTCTATGGAAAGCCGCTTGTCTATTTAGACAATGCTGCTACAGTCCAGAGGCCTGATTCTGTGATGAAGGAATGGAACAGGATGACTACGGAGTGCAATGCCAATATCCATAGGGCTGTGCACCTGCTTGCCGAAGAGGCAACCGATGCCTACGAGAAGGCAAGGGAGACAGTGGCCCGCTTTATCAACGCGCCTGACAAAAGCAATATAATATTTACATCGGGAGTTACAGCTTCGATAAATCTTGTGGCATTTTCTTTCGGAGAGGCTTTCGTATCTGAGGGAGACGAGGTGATTGTTTCGGAAGCTGAGCACCATTCCGATATTGTGCCGTGGCAGATGATGTGCCAGAGGAAAGGAGCGGTGCTGAAAGTGCTCCCTGTAGACGATTCTGGACATCTCAAGGTGTCGGAACTTGCAGGTCTGATTACAGAAAAGACCAGGATCGTGGCAGTGACTCATATTTCCAATGTCCTAGGGATTGTCAATCCCGTCAAGGAGATAGTATCGATCTGCCATGGGAAGAATGTTCCAGTCCTTGTCGACGGAGCACAGGGAATTGTACATTCAAGGGTTGATGTCCAGGATCTGGACTGTGATTTCTATGCCTTTTCCGGACATAAGATATATGCTGCTACAGGAACTGGAGTACTATACGGCAAGAAAGATCTTCTGGACAGGATGCCGCCTTATATGGGTGGAGGAGAGATGGTCGGAACTGTACGTTTTACCGGTACCACTTATGCTCCTGTCCCTCTCAAGTTTGAAGCCGGTACACAGAATATAGCCGGAGCTGCTACGCTGAAGCCTGCGCTTGAGCTTGCAGAGAGTCTTCTGGAAGATGAGGAGTCGAGAGTTTATTCTGATTCCGTAAGGGATTATCTGCTTGATGCCCTTCTTTCAGACAAGAGAATCAGGCTCTATGGTGTCCCTTCTTCTGCTGAAGAGAAGATACCTCTGTTTTCGTTTTCAGTAGATGGGGTTCATCATGAGGATCTGGCTCTGATTCTTGACAAGATGGGAGTGGCAGTACGTTCCGGACAGATGTGCGCAGAGCCTCTTATGGACAGGTTCGGTGTGACTGGAATGCTCAGGGCATCCCTGGCTCCATACAATACCATGGAGGAGGCAAGGTATTTTATAAGCAGTCTGGACAAGGCGATCGCAATGCTTGCGTAAAAGATTGGATTTAATGTGCACAGATATGGAAAAGTCTTTGAAAGAGGTTGAAAATGAGGTAGTTGATGAATTTTCTATGTTTGATGAATGGCTTGATAAATACGAGTATCTCATCGAACTTGGAAAGTCACTTGGAGACTATCCTGAATCAGACAAAACAGATGAACATCTTATAAAAGGCTGTCAATCAAGAGTATGGCTTGATTATAGCATCAAAGACGGACGGATTTTCTTCAATGCGGACAGTGATGCCATCATAACAAAAGGTATCATCTCGCTCCTTATAAAGATCTATTCCGGCAGGACTCCGGAAGAGATACTAGGATCGGATTTTTCTGTTGTGGACAGGATCGGGCTCAGGGAGAATCTTTCTCCTACAAGAGCAAACGGACTTGTGTCCATGATAGAGAAGATCAGGGAAATCTCGCGCGAGAACCTTTAGGATCAGATGATGCTGGATATGTGGTGGTTCGGACATAAGAAAGACAGCGAGGAAAAGAAAGAGCTTACGGCTGCTGCTGAATGTGGAGGTGGCGGCACAGGAGAAGGACGTGGAAATGTCCTTAACGGCAAAAATGAAAAGAAAAAGGAGGATACGATGGCTCTGGAAAGAGATATAATCATGGCTCTGAGGCAGGTATATGACCCGGAGATTCCGGTCAACATATATGATCTCGGACTTGTATATGAACTCAAGGTTGACGAAGGACACAATGTCTACATACAGATGACACTGACTGCACCGAACTGCCCTATGGCAGATTATGTGGTTGATGCCGTCAAGGCAGCAGTGGAGGATGTCCCCGGAGTAGTGAGTGCAAAGATAGAACTGGTGTTTGAACCTGTCTGGGACAAGAGCAGGATGTCTGAAGAGGCCCTTGTCGAGCTCGGACTTGATTCTGATGAATAGTACGGCCATGGACAGGGACGTATATTTTTCATTGGGGGCGAATATCGGGAACAGGCGGCAGAATATAGAGGATGCCATCGGAATGATGAATGAGGCCTTCGGCAGCAAATATCTGCGTCTGTCGTCATTTGTGGAGACGGATCCGTGGAAGTTCGAGTCTGAAGACAAGTTCCTCAACTGTGCAGTTGTCTACTGCCTGGATCTTCCTTGCAGGCAGATACTTAAGATATGCAAGGACATAGAGTCCCGTCTCGGAAGGGAATGTCATGCTCCTGAATATGATGAGGACGGAAAAAGGATATACCGCTCGCGGCTGATTGACATAGATATACTTTTCTATGGCTTTGAGAGGATAAATGAGTCTGATCTCATCGTTCCTCACCACAGGATAAAGGAAAGGGATTTTGTGATGGTGCCTCTCAGGGAGATAGCTGATGATGGACTGGTTTCGGAATTTGCCGATATTTTTTATTGATGATTTCCGTAAACACAGCTAATTTTCTATTTTTGCAGGCCGGTACTTGTTGTGCCGATCATATTAAGACAAGAAACTATTTAATATCATAATATTATGACACAGGATGAGCTTTTCAAGACGCTGGTGGCGCATTGCAAGGAGTACGGGTTCATTTTTCCGTCGAGCGAGATCTATGACGGTCTTGCCGCAGTGTATGACTATGGCCAGATGGGCGTAGAACTTAAGAACAACATCAAGAGATACTGGTGGGAGGCCATGGTAAGGCTCCATGAGAATATCGTCGGTCTCGATTCCTGCATTTTCATGCATCCTAAGATCTGGGAAGCTTCAGGACATGTCGGAGCTTTCAACGATCCTCTAATAGACAACAAAGACTCCAAGAAGAGATATCGTGCAGATGTCCTTATCGAGGACTATATCGCAAAGCTTGAGGACAAGATCAAGAAGGAAGTCGAGAAAGGCCACAAGAAGTTCGGAGAGAGCTTTGATGAGGCAAAGTTCCTCGAGACCAATCCGAACGTGCTCCGCAACAAGGCAAAGATCGATGAGGTCCGCAAGAGGATGAATGACGCTCTCAATGCAAATGACCTTGCCGCCCTGCGCCAGATCATCATCGACTGCGACATCGTATGTCCTATATCAGGCACAAAGAACTGGACTGAGGTACGTCAGTTCAACCTCATGTTCAGCACACAGCTCGGGAATACTTCAGATGACACCAATATCATCTATCTCCGTCCTGAGACAGCACAGGGTATTTTCGTCAATTACCTTAATGTCCAGAAGACCGGAAGGATGAAGATCCCGTTCGGAATCGCACAGATCGGAAAGGCGTTCAGAAATGAAATAGTAGCACGTCAGTTCATCTTCAGGATGAGGGAATTCGAGCAGATGGAAATGCAGTTCTTCATCAAGCCTGGAACAGAACTCGACTGGTTCAAGACATGGAAGCAGAACCGTCTGGCATGGCATCTGGCTCTCGGCATGGGTGAGCAGAACTACCGTTTCCACGACCATGAGAAGCTTGCACACTATGCAAATGCGGCAACAGACATCGAATTCAACTTCCCGTTCGGCTTCAAGGAGCTTGAAGGCATACATTCAAGGACAGACTTCGACCTCGGAAACCACCAGAAGTTCTCGGGAAAGAAGATCCAGTACTTCGATCCTGAAAGCGGCGAAAGCTATACTCCTTATGTCATCGAGACTTCAATCGGAGTGGACAGGATGGTGCTTGCAGTGCTTTCAAATTCATATCATGAGGAGCAGCTTGAGAACGGGGAGAGCAGGGTAGTGCTCAGTATTCCAGCACCACTTGCACCTGTCAAGGTGGCTGTGCTTCCTCTTCTGAAGAAAGACGGTCTTCCTGAGCTCGCCCAGACCATAATGGACGAACTCAAGTATGACTTCAACTGCCAGTATGACGAAAAGGACAGCATCGGAAAGAGATACCGCCGTCAGGATGCGGTAGGTACTCCGTTCTGCGTGACTGTTGACCACGACTCTCTCAATGACCATTGCGTGACAGTCCGTGACCGTGACACAATGGCTCAGGAAAGGGTGAAGATCAGCGATCTCCACGACATGATAGCCTCAAGAGTAAATATGAGCAATCTCCTCAGAAAGCTCAAATGATATTATTTCCTTGCGACTTCAAACCCCAGCAGAAGTCCGTCATAGCTGCTTGTAAGGGCAGTAAGGGATTTCAGAAGGGAATTGTCTGAAGAAGAGGATATCTTTCCAAGGAAATCGAGAAGTTTGTCGGCATTGAAAAGAAATTGTGTCTTTTCGGTGCCGACATATATTTTCATACGCATCGTAAGAAGATCCAGTTTCGAGTTCTTGCCGTATCTGAGCTGTATTTCTGAGCCTTCTTCATTTTCCTGTATTGAATAGGTGCCGTTGATTTCCTGGTTGAGGAAAGTGGTCGTGAAAGTGCTGTCCTGGCTGAAGGTATATCCGAAGGATCCTTCCTTTATCCCGATCATCTGGATATATTGTCCAAGCTTGTCTTCGATCTGTCCTGATACAAGGGACGATGCCGCATTGGACAGCATGTTGTCACTCGTGAACTTGACAGCAGGGCCGCTGTATTCCCATGATCCGCAGATGTCGGAAGGGAGTATCTTGCCGAGAAGGCCTTCGGCTATGGTACCTACGGCATCGCTGACATTTTCGTTTCCTATCAGTTCCTTGCCTTTGTTCAAAAGGTCCTTCAGGGACTGTGCATTGATGTCTGCTGCTGATGATAGAAGGGCTGCCGCAGCTACAGCAGCAATGATAAGGTGTCTTTTCATGATTGTCACTATTATTCAGGGTCACGTTCTTTTATCGGGTTCCGCCTCAGGTCTGTTTCATCTGTTCCGTCACAAGATGTCATTTCCATCCCTGGGCTTTCATAGGGAATTCTACACCGTCAGGTGTGACGATCACTGTCCCTGCTTCTGGTTTTGCAAGGTGTCCGATTATGTCGAAGACCTGGAAGTCGCGGCGGAACTTGTCATGTTTCCCTATAGGTATTGTAAATAGTAGCCTGCAGTCGTCTCCTCCGTTGAGGGCAGCTGATACAGGATCGATGTTGAATTCCTTGCCGAGATCGAACATCTTTCCCGGGAAAGGTATCTTGTCGACATATATCTTTGCTCCGAGACCGCTGTCCCTAGACAGCCTCTTGACAGCATCTGACAGTCCTCTGGTGACGAAGTATCCGTATGACGGTATAAGTTCGGCTTCTTCAAGCTGCGATACTGTAGAAGGATTGATTTCAGGCTTCAGATAAGCTCCTATCATGTGCCTGTATTCTGACAGGTCCGGCTGTTTGCTGTCGTCCTTTGTGGTGTCGAATTTCCTCTTCTCCCTTTCCAGGACCTGCATTCCCATGAATGCACCTCCCAGATTGTCCGAGATGCATATCAGGTCCATGCTTTTGGCCTGAAGTCTGCTTCTGGCTGTAAGTGCGGAAGTGAAGCCGGTGGCGGCGACTGCGATGCAGAGACCGTTTGCTGAAGGAATCATGTCCAGCGATATCCTGCTGATACCGTGTTCCTTTGCTGCGGTGCATACTCCGTTCCAGAGTTCCCTGATCTGGCTGAAGTCAAGTTTGGATGATATGCCTAGAGTCACGGAGAGTGTTTCCGGATGTGCCATTGATGCGTAGAGTTCTCCTACTGTCAGTATGACGCTCTTGTATCCGAGATGCTTCAGAGGAAAATAGACAAGATCGAAGTCTATCCCTTCGAGAAGTACCTTTGATGCCGTATGTGCCACGTCACCTTTCTGCCGGGCCTCTGCGAGACATCCGTCCCAAGGCTTGTATCCAGTTCCTTCATAAAGCTTTTCCGTGGCCTCTATACGGCCAAGTTCTGAAAATTTTTCTTCTGCCATATTATTAAGAGATGTAGATTGTCTGGGTGTACATATATTATGACCAGATGTCCATATATTCTGATTTGATAAATAAAGGCAAATATAAAATTAATCAATAAAATTGAAATTCATCAAATAATTCCTAATTTTGAAAAATTTGATTTTAAAACAGAAATTCTATCATGACAACTGTTACTTTCCAGGGTAATCCTGTTCAATTGTGCGGAGACCTTCCTGAGATCGGGAAGCCGGCTCCTAAGTTCGGTGGGGTAAAAGCGGACCTTACCACCGTACATCTTCCGGAATATCTTGGCAAGAGAGTTCTGCTGAACATATTCCCGAGCCTTGATACTCCTGTATGCGCTGCATCCGTGAGAAGATTCAACAAAGAGGCTTCTTCTCTTGCCAATACGGTCGTCCTCTGCGTATCAAAGGACCTGCCTTTCGCCCAGGCCCGTTTCTGCACCGTGGAAGGGCTTGACAACGTAACTGCCCTTTCTGTGTTCAGATGCCATCATTTCGATGATCGCTATGGCCTCACAATGGCTGAGGGGCCTCTCAAGGGACTTCTTGCCAGGGCAGTGATCATCGTCAATGAAGAAGGGAACATAATATATGAGCAGCTTGTCCCTGAAGTCACTCAGGAACCTGACTATGAGGCTGCCCTCAATGTGCTGAGGCAATAGGGTTGCTTCGTGAGATGATGTCCGCAGGCTTTTGCCACGGGCATCTTTTTTATCCTTTGATGTTTTCTTGCGTGGCGTTAATCAAGTATGTGGGTATTGAGGAAATTGACTTCAGTCTGGCGGTTCTATGCCGACGGTTTCAGGAACATGACATGGGGAAGGCCTTTGTGGATCCTCATCATCCTGAAGCTTGTGATACTTTTTGCCATATTGAGGGTATTTTTCTTCCAGCCTGTGCTTGCCGGCAAGTCGGATGAACAGAAAAGTGATTTCGTAGGAGAGGAACTTATAAACCACATGACTGATAATACTGATGATTGATGAAGCTTTGATAGGCTGGTCAAGGGCGCAGTTCGCCCTTACGGCCTGTTACCACTGGCTCTTTGTGCCTCTTACGCTGGGTCTTGCAGTGATAATGGCTGTCATGGAGACTGTATACGTGGTAAAGAAAGATGAATTCTGGAAAAGGGCTGCAAGATTCTGGCAGAAGATTTTCGGAATCAATTTCGCTGTCGGCATAGCGACAGGAATCATACTTGAATTTGAATTCGGCACCAACTGGAGCAATTATTCCTGGTTCGTAGGGGATATCTTCGGTGCTCCTCTTGCCATCGAAGGTATCCTTGCCTTCTTCATGGAAGCTACCTTCGTGGCTGTGATGTTCTTCGGATGGAACAAGGTAGGGAAGAAGTTCCACCTTGCTTCCACATGGCTCACCGGAATAGGTGCTTTAATTTCAGCTTTCTGGATACTTGTTGCGAACGGATGGATGCAGCATCCTGTAGGGATGGAGTTCAATCCTGATACAGTAAGGCATGAAATGATTGATTTCTGGGCTGTAGCGACAAATCCGGCTGCTGTCAACAAGTTCTTCCACTCTGTTCTGAGCGGATGGATGACAGGGTCTATTGTCGTCATAGGCATCAGCAGCTGGTATCTGCTGAGGAAACGTGACGTGCATTTTGCCAAGGCAAGCATAAGGGTTGCGTCAGCCGTAGGTATCGTCGGAACGTTGGCTGTAATGTTCACCGGTGACAAATCTGCTATCCATGTAGCTGAATATCAGCCGATGAAGCTTGCAGCTGCAGAAGGTCTTGAGGATGGAGGCAGCCGTGCGCCGTTCTCAATAGTACCTGGTGTCGAGATTCCGGGGATGTTGTCTATTCTTGCTACCCACGATCTTGATGGCCATGTGCCTGGTATAAATGATCTTCTGGAAGGCTATACTGCTTCTGACGGTACTGTGGTCATGTCTGCCCAGGAAAAGATGGAAAGGGGAAAGACAGCACTCGAAGCTTTCCGTACCTATAGGGAGCTGAAGGATGCAGATCCTGATTCAGCTGCTGTGGCAAAGTCTGTACTGGATGAGAACATCGAATATTTCGGCTACGGATATATTGAAGACAAAGAGGAACTTGTGCCAGACGTGGCACTTGTCTACTGGCCTTTCAGGGTCATGGTGGGACTTGGCTGCTTCCTGCTCCTGCTGATGATTGTGGTACTCTGGTTCGAGAGACGCAACAGAATCGAGCAGGCAAGATGGCTACAGTGGGTATCCATGTTCTCCATACCTCTTGTTTATCTGGCAGGACAGGCCGGATGGATTGTGGCTGAGGTGGGAAGACAACCATGGGCAATCCAGGATCTTCTCCCGGTCAAGGCTGCGGTGTCAAGCCTGGACAAAGGTGCGGTCATGACCACTTTCTTCATCTTTGTGGCTGTGTTTACACTGTTCCTTGCCATAGAGATAAGGATAATGCTCAAGGCCATAAGGAAAGGTCCCGAGACCGGTACTGAGTCCGGTGAGGCCGCAGAAGCTTGATTTGTAAACGATAAAGCAAAGAAATATGTCCGGATATATTTTTCTACAGCATTACTGGTGGTTCATAATATCGCTCCTGGGAGGTCTTCTTGTGTTCCTTATGTTTGTCCAGGGAGGCAATGTGATGATATTTCTCGCAGGAAAGAATGAGCTGCAGAGACAGTTGATAGTCAATTCTACAGGAAGGAAGTGGGAGTTTACCTTCACTACCCTTGTCACTTTCGGAGGTGCGTTCTTCGCATCTTTTCCTCTATTCTACAGTACAAGTTTCGGAGGAGCTTTCTGGGTATGGATACTGATACTGGTGACATTTGTCTTCCAGGCTGTGTCATACGAGTTCCAGACCAAGGCTGGCAATCTTCTGGGAAAGAATACATTCAGGGCTTTCCTTACGGCAAACGGCTGCCTTGCGCCTCTTCTTGTAGGGACAGCTGTCGGGACGTTCTTCACCGGATCTGACTTTTCGGTCAACAAATCTGCTGTTGCTGACAGCCTTGCTCCTGTGATAAGCGTATGGGGCAATGCCTGGCATGGACTTGAGGCTGTTGCTGATGTGAGGAATGTGCTGCTCGGCCTGGCGGTGATGTTCCTTGCCATGTCCATGGGATGTCTGTATATGATAAACAATATAGAAGACAACTCTCTTGCCAGGAATCTTAGGAAGAACCTTGTATGGGTTTCTGCTGCGTTCGTGGTATTTTTCGTGTCATTCATGGTATCTCTTTTCCTTTCTCAGGGATATGCTGTGGATGCGGACGGAAATGTATACATGGAAAGATACAAGTACTGGCATAATCTTATCCAGATGCCTGCAGTACTAGTACTGATGGCGGCCGGAACAGTGCTTGTCCTGTATGGATTGATAAAGACAGTTTCCTGCAGCAGATATACCGGGGGAATATGGTGGACAGGAGCCGGTACCGTCCTTGCTGTCATGGCCCTCTTCATGCTTGCAGGATACAATTCCACTGCCTATTATCCTTCATATTCCGATCTTCAGAGCTCACTCACCCTGGCAAACAGCTCTTCCAGTGAATTTACACTGAAGGTCATGGCCTATGTATCTGTAATAATACCGTTTGTACTTGCCTATATCGTCTATGCGTGGAGATCGATGGACCGCAGGCATCTTACGGCAGAAGAGATGCAGTCGGAAGAAGACAAGTATTGACGGGCAGTGATAACTGTAGTTGTAAACAAGTGGAAATAAGATTTTGTAAATAAGGGGATACTGAAAAACAGATATTACATTATGCGAAGGATAGTTCTTTTTGTGCTTTTTGTCCTTGCGGCTGCCGGACAGCTAACCGCACAGGAGAATACTGACAAAGATGCTCTGGTAGTGATTTCTTACAATATCCGCAACGGGGAAGCCAACGACGGCACGAATTCCTGGAGATACCGTTATCCATGTACATTGCTGATGATCCAGGATCAGAAGCCGGACATCATGGGTGTGCAGGAAGCCTATGATTACCAGGTACTTCTCATTTCTGAAAACATGTGGGACTACAAGGCCATCGGAGTCGGACGCGAAGACGGCAAGTCGGAAGGCGAGCACATGTCCATCTTCTACAACAAGAAGACTGTAGCGCTGAAGAAATGGGGTACATTCTGGCTTTCAGAGACTCCGGACAAGCCATCTATGGGATGGGACGCCGCATGCAGGAGGACAGCTACGTGGGCCATTATGAAAGACAAGAGAAACGGTCGGGACTTCTTGTGTGTGAACACACATCTTGACCATGTGGGAAAGGCAGCCCGGAGAAACGGACTTGAGCTCATATTGTCTAAGGTCAATGAGATGAACGGGAAGAATCTTCCGGTTGTGCTTACTGGTGATTTCAATGTGGAGCCTGACGACCCTGTCCTCGATGTACTTGACGGAAAGATGTTGAGTGCCAGGGATGCAGGTGTGAAGACTGACATTCACGGCACATACAACAACTGGGGCAAGGAATCCAGCATAATAGACTACATCTGGTACTCAGGATTTTCGTCTTGTCCTGAATACCAGACAATAACCAAGAAATACGGAGGCAGGGCCTTCATCTCGGATCATTATCCTGTGAAGGCTGTGCTTGAATTCTGATGTGTCTACTTCCTAATAACCTTATATCCGATCTGCATTTCATTGAGCTGATCGATGAAATTGAGGTTGAGTGATATCTGGAATTTACGCGACAGGAATTCTATCGTGAAACGGGTCTGTGGGTCGGTGAGCTTCATAGTGAGCGGCACCGACCCTTTGTTTTCCTTTATCAGTCCGACAAGCCTTTCCCTGAAGCTGCTGTTCAGCATGGTAGTGGATATATGTATCATAAGACCCTTGACATGGGTTTCTACCACGTTGCCGAGATGGATGATCTTCCTTATCTTGAAATCATATGGAGGATCTCCTTTTTCTTTCCTGTCCTCAGGTTTCCTGAAATACTTTTCTTCTATACGGCCTTCAATGTACACTGGCGTATTCTCCTGGAGCCTTGCCTTTATGTCCTCTATATCCTTTCCGTTTACAGCAAGTTCATAGCTTCCGTCAAAATCCTCTATTACGGCCCTCAGGTAAGGTTTTCCGAATCGGGAGACACCAGTGTTCACAGATGTGATGAAACCGGCTATATTGACGTTTTCCGGGCTTTTCCGGGCATCACAGGATGCTATCTCGTCCGGAAGTGAAGCCACAGGGAAGGAAGTGAAGTTCTGAAGCTCGAACCTGTAGCGGTCAAGAGGGTGTGCCGAAAGGTACATCCCGACAAGCTCTTTTTCCTTGTGCAGGAGTTCCAGTGTATTCTCCTCTCCTTTCATTTCAGGCATCTCCGGTCTCTGAGGTTTTGTCTCCTCGGAATCTCCGAACAAGGAGACAGAGCTTTCCATTGCATCCATCCTGTAGAGGTCTGCATATTTTACCAGCGCATCCAGGAATGTGTCTCCTGAGCTGACTGTAAGTGTATATTGCGTCCTCGTGTATCCGAAGCTGTCGAATGCCCCTGAATACAGGAGTGCATCATAGGCTTTCCTGTTGACTGTCCCCGCCATCCTTTCGGCAAAGTCAAAGATGTCCTGGAAGCTGCCGTTCTCAGCCCTTTCCTTGAGGATAGCGGCAACAATGTTTTCACCGAAGCCCTTGATTCCACCGAGTCCGAAGCGTATGTTGCCTTCCTTGTTGACCGTAAAGCGGGAGTCACTCTCGTTGATATCCGGATTGAGCACCTTGATCTTCGACTTCTTGGCATCATCCATTATCTTCTTGATCTCATCCATGTTGGAGAGATTCTTGCTCAGGTTGGCAGCCTGGAATTCAGCAGGATAATGAGCCTTGAGCCATCCGGTCTGGTAGCTTACCCAGGCATAGCAGGTCGCATGGGACTTGTTGAATGCATACTGGGCGAATTTCCTCCAGTCTTTCCATATCTTCTTGAGGATCTTCTCAGGATGTCCGTTCTTCTTTCCTCCGTTTATGAACTTGTCATGCAGGGATTCCAGCACATCCAGCTGCTTTTTTCCCATGGCTTTCCTCAGCTTGTCGGCTTCTCCTTTTGTGAATCCGGCAAGCTTCTGGGACAGAAGCATGACCTGCTCCTGGTAGACTGTGATACCGTATGTATCCTGGAGGAATTCCTCCATCTCAGGAAGGTCATATTCGATCTTCTGCCGGCCCTGCTTCCTGTCTACGAACGACGGGATATAGTCCATAGGACCTGGTCTGTAGAGGGCATTCATGGCTATCAGGTCTTCAAACCTTGTAGGTTCGAGCTTCTGCAGCCATTGTTTCATACCTTCAGACTCGAACTGGAACACGCTGGTGGTGTCTCCGCGGCTGTACAGGGCATAGGTCTCAGGATCGTCTATAGGTATCTTCTCTATGTCGATCTCTATGCCGTGGCGTTTGCGGATATTTTCAAGGCACTCCTTGATGATTGAGAGTGTACGCAGGCCGAGGAAGTCCATCTTCAGCATTCCGACATCCTCGATGAAGCATCCTTCGTACTGTGACACCCAGACATCTTCTCCTGTAGCCTTGTCTGCAGCAATGCTGATAGGGATATAGTCGGTAAGGTCGCCTCGGCCGATGATCATGGCGCAGGCATGCACTCCTGTCTGCCTTATGCATCCTTCGAGCTTAAGTGCATATTTTATGACATCCTTCGTCAGTTCTGAGCCGTTCTCATACTCGTTCCTGAGTTCATCCACAAACTTTAGGCAGTTCTTCAGAGTAGGCTTGTAGTCTTTCTCCACAATGCCTTTCTTGTATTTCCTTGTGACCTTTATCTTCTTCCCCTCATGCTCCGGATCCGGTATCTCTTCCTCTTTCTCTATGATCTTGAATCCTTCCTCAAGCTCCTCATCCTCATCTGTATATGGTAGCTCTACGGTCTCCTTGACCTTTATCGGCCTGTCCGGGATCATCTTTGTGAGCCTCGTGGACTCGTCCACAGGCATGTTGCTCACCCTGGCTACATCCTTGATGGCCATCTTGGCAGCCATTGTGCCGAAGGTGATCACATGCGATATATGGTCTTTGCCGTATGTGTCCTCGACATATTTGAATACCCTGTATCGTCCGTCATCATCGAAGTCGATGTCTATATCCGGCATCGATATACGGTCCGGGTTGAGGAAACGCTCGAAAAGGAGCTGGTATCTGATAGGGTCTATATTGGTGATACCAAGGCAGTATGCCACTGCCGAGCCGGCCGCTGAACCACGTCCCGGTCCAACGGAGATCCCGTTTCTCCTGGCTGCGGATATGAAGTCCTGTACTATGAGGAAGTAGTCAGGGAAGCCCATCCTGCTGATGGTCTTGAGTTCAAAGTCTATCCTTTCGGCCTGCTCCTGGTCGAGGGTACCGTATCTCTTTTCAGCTCCCTGGTAGCACAGGTGGCACAGATAAGCGACTGAATGCGTGAAGTCCACACCTCTGTCGTTGCCTTCCTTGTCGCAGCGGCCGGCATCTATGATATCCTTGTATTTCTCAAGGTACTTGTCCACATCCTTCAGAAAGTCCGGATCTATTCTGAATATAGGCAGTACGTGACCGCGGTCGATCGTGTATTTCTCTATCTTGTCACAGACTTCAAGCGTATTTGCAAGGAATTCAGGGTGGTCAGGGAAGAGGGCTGCCATCTCCTCCTCACTCTTGAGGTATTCCTGCTGTGTGTAGCGGAGTCTCTTTTCATCATTCAGGAATGCATTTGTCGTCAGACAGATGAGTCTGTCGTGCGCAGGTCCGTCCTCTTTCCGCACGAAGTGGGCATCGTTTGTAGCGACTATCTTCACTCCTGTCTTTCTGGAAAGTTCTATTATTCCTTCCAGGGCTATTTTCTGCCTCTCATAGACTTCCTGGGACTGTCCCGGAATCTCTGTCCTGTGCAGCTGCACTTCGAGATAATAATCGTCTCCGAAGACTTTCTTGTGCCATTCCACAGCTTTTTCTGCTGCAGCCATGTCTCCGTTGATTATGTTTCTCGGGATTTCTCCTGCGATACATGCGGAGCAGCAGATCAGATCTTTCGCATATTTCTCCACTACCTCGTGGCTTACCCTAGGCTTGTAGTACATGCCCTCGATATGGCCTGTAGAGACTATCTTCATCAGGTTCTTGTAGCCGTTGTAGTTCTTGGCCAGGAGGATGAGATGGTAATATTCCTTGTGGTCCTTGTCCTTGAGCTTATGGTCATAGTGTCTGGTGACATATATTTCGCAGCCTATGATAGGCTTTACAGAAGAATGTTTCTTCGCGAACTTGAAGAATTCCTTCACACCGTACATGTTGCCGTGGTCGGTGATGGCAAGACCTGGCATACCCAGTTCTTCGGCTCTGTTGAAAAGATTCTCGATTGAAGACTGGCCATCCAGTATCGAATACTGGGTGTGGACATGAAGGTGGACAAATGACATTGCTGAGGATGTTTAAAAGGAAGGCAAATATACTCAAAATAAGCTCGTCCGGCAATAAAAAAAGAAGGCAGCCCTGAATGGACTGCCTTCAATCATATGTGAATCAAAAAGTTATTTTCTGGCTGCTTCCTTGGCTGCCTTTCTTCTCTCAGACCACATTGTCACGTCATACATGAGCGGTGTAGCGATGAAGAGGGAAGCGTATGTTCCGATTGCAATACCGAGGACGAGGGCAACTGCAAGACCTCTGATGACCTCACCGCCGAAGATTGCGATTGCAAGCATTACGACTAGGGTTGTCAATGAAGTGTTCATTGTACGTGAAAGCGTACTGTTGAGTGCTGCATTCGCATTGTCAATGAGTGGCATCTTAGGATGGAGAGTCTTGGATTCCCTGATCCTGTCGAAGATGACCACGGTATCGTTGATTGCATAACCGATGATTGTCAGGATGGCAGCAATGAATGTCTGGTCGACATCAAGGCTGAATGGAAGTATTCCTGAGAAGAGTGAGAAGAAGCCTATCACGATGATCGCGGTATGTGCAAGTCCGACGACTCCACCGAATCCCCAAGTCCACTTCTTGAACCTTACGGCTATGTAGACGAAGATTGCGAACAGAGCTATGATGACAGCGATGATAGCATCGCTCTTCGTGTCATTTGCGATAGTAGGGCCGACCTTGTCTGAACTGATGATACCGTTAGGGTTCTCAAGTGTTGATGTGAACTCATCCAGAGTGAGGTCCTCGGCGAAGAAGCCTTTCAATGCATTGTAGAGGATCTGCTCTACCTCTGCATCAACTTCCGTAGACTCTTCAGTGACCTTGTACTGGGTGGTGATCTTCATCTGGCTTTCACCTCCGAACTGCTTTACTTCCACTGCAGAACCGTAGCTCTGTGTCTGGTCTGCCTCGTCAGCTGCACTGAATGCTGCGATTGTGGCTTCCCTGACCTCTTCAGTGGATACCGGCTGGTCGAACCTTACCACAAAGGTACGTCCTCCGGTGAAGTCAACACCGTATGTAAAGCCCTTTGTGAACATCGATACGATGCATATGATGATCACGATTCCGGAGATTGTATAAGTGTATTTCCTCTTGCTGAGGAAGTTGAAGTGCGTATTCTGGAGAAGGTCGCGGGTGAACTTGTTGTCGAATGTGATGTTCTTGCCCTTTGCAAGCCTGTCTTCGAATATGAGCCTTGAGATGAAGATAGATGTCAGGATTGAAGTGATGATACCTATGATCAGCGTAGTGGCGAAGCCCTGTACAGGACCGGAACCGAAGATGAAGAGTACGATACCGGTGATGATGGTGGTGAGCTGTCCGTCTATGATGGCTGAGTATGCGTTTGAGTATCCGTCTGCAATTGCCTTGCTCAGGCCCTTGCCGGCACGGAGCTCTTCCTTGATCCTTTCATAGATGATGACGTTGGCATCGACCGCCATACCGAGTGTCAGGACAAGACCTGCGATACCAGGCAGCGTGAGCACTGCTCCGAATGATACGAGCGAACCGAGAAGCAGAAGCACGTTGCACAGGAGCGCAACATCTGCAACAAGACCTGCACCATGGTAGAAGAATGCCATGTAGAGGAGCACGAGAAGGAACGCGATGGCGAATGATATGAGACCTGCGTTGATTGACTCAGCTCCGAGGGATGGTCCTACGACCTGTTCCTGTATGATTGTGGCAGGTGCAGGAAGCTTACCTGACTTGAGGACGTTTGCAAGGTCTTCAGCCTCTTCAAGAGTGAAGTTGCCGGTGATCTCAGAGCTTCCTCCTGTGATTTCTGTATTGACTACAGGGTATGAATATACCATGCCGTCGAGTACGATGGCGATCTGGCGTCCGATGTTGTCCTTTGTCATCCTGGCCCAGATGTTGGCACCCTCGGCGTTCATGGTCATTGATACGTTAGGGTTTCCGCCGTTGTTTCCGTATTGTACACGTGCGTCAGTCACAGCACCACCGTCGAGAGGAGCCTGTCCGTCCCTTGAGGTTGCCTTGATTGCCACGAGCTCATATGCGTTGCCTCCCTGGATATAAGCTGATGGCTTCACTGTCCAGTATGCCTTGAACTCAGGCGGGAAGAGAGATGCTATCTGCGGCATTTTCAGCCAGCGGTTGATCTGTGCTGTATCTGTATAGTTTGCATATCCGATGCATGCACCTGAAGCAAGCCTTCCGTTGAACATTGCAGGCTGGAGGGCAGCGAAGAGAGGATTCTGCTTCTTGTACTGCTCATATTCCTGGCTGTCAGCGGCCTGGTTCTGGAGCTCCTCGTTGAGGAGAGAGTCTACAGAAGTACCCTCTGTCTCAGCGGAAGCAACGGCTTCAGTCTCAGCTGTTGCTGTCGTATCGTTTTCCCCTAGGATGCCTGCAAGAGTAGTGTTGGCTTCCTGGAGAAACGGGAAGATCTCGCTGTTCTCGTAAGTAGCCCAGAATTCGAGTGAGGCTGTTCCCTGGAGGAGTTTCCTTACACGCTCAGGTTCCTTGACACCAGGGAGCTCGACCAGGATCCTTCCGCTGTTGCCTATCTTCTGGATGCTAGGCTGTGTCACTCCGAAACGGTCGATACGGTTTCTCAGGACGTTGAATGAGTTGGATATTGCGCTCTCTGCCTCTTCACGGATGACTGCGATTACCTCATCATCTGAAGATTCAGGCTTGATCTTGTCTCTCATCTCGTATGTGCCGAAGATCTGCGCAAGCCTCTGTCCACCGCCGACCTCCTTCCATGCTTCCTGGAAGAGAGTGATGAAATCGGCCCTGGAATTTACGCTGCGCTCATAGGCAAGAGCGAGGGCCTGAGAAAATTCAGGGGACTGGTTGTTGCCTGAAAGGGCACGTACAAGATCCTCAAGCTGTACCTGGAGCATGACGTTCATACCGCCCTTGAGGTCCAGACCGAGGTTGATCTCTTTTTCCTTAACGTCTTTGTAAGTGTAGCCGAAATAGACTTTTTCTGTTGAGATGGAATCGATGTACCTCCTGTTCTCCACTTTGCTGATCGAATCGATGCAGAAAGCCTTGTCTTCTTCGGGAACATTGCTGAATTCTGCTGACTGCTGGAATTCCGCCACTGCTTTCTCTGCATATTTCGCAGCCTTGTTCTCCTGTATCTTGGTCACAAGGGTAAACGAAAGCTGCCAGAGACATACCAGGGCAAGGATGATTGCCAGAAATCTGATAGCACCTTTACTTTGCATAATGTTATTGTTGTTAGTTTATCTGATATCCACTATTCTCCGTTCGGGAGACAATATGCACAATATTGCCGGCACGGGTATTCCCGGCCGCAAAATAGTGCGCAAATTTACTATTTTTTTCTTATAAATAAAGTATTTCTTATTTTTGTTGCTTGTAAATGAGCGAGAAAAACAAAATGAAAGCATATTTGTCGTGTATTCCGGCGGTATTGTCGGTCTTGTTCCTTGGTTCTGCGGAACTTGCGGCACAGGACAGCAGTGCTGTGATGCTTATGTCAAGGGCAGATTCCCTCAGGAAGGAATACCGTTTCAGTGAAGCAGCCGCAATCTATGCCGAGGCTTCAGCCTGTGCTTCTGATTCCATGCTTAGTCTCAGGATAGGAGACAAGCTCCTTCTTGCGGAAAACGGAGAAAGCATGGCGGGTTTTGTGTCTGAGCCGAAGGTAGTGGCAAGGCATGGATTTACCCTTGATGAATTCTATCTTTTCTATCCGTTGCCTGACAGGAGCTGGGTGCCTGTCCCGAACCAGCTTGACACAGCCGGCACATGCGCATTCAGCCGTGCCACATTCATACCGGGACATGTAGCTTCTCCCGATCCCGGAGATAAACTTTATTATTCTGCACCGGACATATCCGGAGCAATGAACATATACATGACAGAGTTCCGTGACTCCCTGTGGAGTATCCCATCCATGCTCACAGAGTCGATGACATCCTCTGCCGATGAGATCTGCCCTATGCTTTCACCTGACGGCAAGACCATGTATTTCTCTTCCTCAGGCCTTTACGGAATCGGAGGCTATGACATATACATGTCGGTCTGGGATGAGGCCAGAGGGGAGTGGGGTGAGCCTCAGAACATGGGACTTCCGTTCTCTTCCCCTGCCGATGATTTCCTTTACATGAACACAGCGGACGGGAAATATACGATCTTCGCCTCAAACAGGGCGTGCAGCAAGGACAGCGTCTATGTATATGTGCTTGAATACGATCCGATGCCGGTCCGCAAGGAAATCACTGATACCGGTGTACTGAGACATATATGCAGCCTGGATCCAGACGAAGATATGCCGTCAGTGGATTCCCGTGGCTCTGCCTCTGATTCTATTCCTGAAAACCCTGATACTCAGCGCTACATGCTTAAGGTTGCCGAAGTGCGCAGCTGCAGGGACTCCCTGTACAGCTGCATGGCGACAATCGACAGTGACCGTCAGGCAGCTGCCTCTGGAGATGTGACGGAGGCAGACAGAGCTATGCTACAGGAGAGGATCCAGGCACAGGAGATGAGGCTCCCGGGACTGCAGGATTCTCTTTCCAGAGCTATGGAAGAGCTTCAGAAGATAGAGATGGAATTCCTTTTCAACGGTGTGGTCATCGATCCGGACAAGCTGCAGGCTGAATCAGACAGGGAAGTGGTCGGTGCATCTGCAGGATTTGCATTCACAAGGATGAATCCGGGAAAGATGCCGGAGATGAAATTTGAAGTTCCAGTAAAGAAATTCGACTATTCGTTCATGATTCTGCCGGAAGGACGTTTCGCTGAAGACAACACCTTGCCGGACGGGCTTGTATACCAGATACAGATGTGCATACTTTCTTCAAAGGCAAAGACTTCGCAGCTGAAGGGACTGTCTCCTGTGTTCGAGACACGGACGGCCTCAGGAAAGTACATTTATCGTGTCGGGGTGTTCCGCACCTACAACGATGTGCTTGCCAGGCTGAATGCTGTCAAGAAGGCTGGTTTCAAGACGGCATATATCGTCCCTTTCTATGACGGGAAAGTGATAAAGATGGCTGAGGCCAAGGCCCTTGAGAAGGAAAATCAGACATCAGTGACATACAGGATCGAAATGTCTCCTGAGGGCGGGATTCTTCCAGATGTAGCTCTCAAGGCTCTTGGGCAGTTCGGGGCAAAGGATATAGCCAAGTCTGAAAAGGATGGTCAGGTCACATATGTGGCAGGCCCTTTCTCTGCGGAGGCCAAAGCGGAAGAGGCCGCAGCAGCTGTCCGGGCCGCAGGGGTCTCTGATGTGACTGTGACTTCGGAGAAGACTGATGCCCAACAATGAGGGCAGGCCTCAGTAATGACAGGGCTCGATGATGATGAGAACATAGGCCTGGCTCATTATGGGGAAATCGTAGCCCCGTTTTTTGAAAATTGTATCAAAATGCTAACTTTGTCTATATTATGGCATTTGTAATTATCCTGATAGCAGTCGGTATTGTCCTTATCCTGGCTGAAATTCTGCTTATCCCGGGTATCGGTGTGGCCGGGATACTGGGGCTTGTATCTCTCGGAGGATCATGCTTCTATGCTTTCCATGAATTTGGAAATACTGCAGGTACGATAGTCACTGTAGTCAACGTCGTACTCCTGCTCGGTCTGACAGTATATGTCCTCCGGGCAAAGACATGGAAGAAGCTGGCTCTCAATACCAACATTGACTCCAAGATCCAGTTCTTCGATGAAGGCAAGCTTGCTGTCGGGGATTCAGGTGTCACACTTACCCGTCTTGCTCCCATGGGGACTGCAAAGATCGGTGACAGTACTTGCGAAGTAAAGTCTCTGGAGGGCATCATCGATCCAGGTACAGAGATAGAAGTCGTCATGATAGAAGACAACAAAGTATATGTGAAACCTGTCGAAAAGGACTTCTGATGCAGACACCGCTCAGATCGGTCCCCCTGTGGAATAAGGAGAAATGTCCTGACAGCAACGGATAGACACAAATAAACAATAATCAACAAATTCAGATTTTATGGCAATGATAGCTGTATGGGTCGCGATAGCAATAGTCGGCCTGATCATTTTCCTTTGGTTTTTCCCTGTCACCCTATGGTTCCAGGCCTTGATTTCCGGAGTAAGGATATCCCTTATCCAGCTTGTACTGATGAGGTGGAGGAAGGTCCCGCCAGGAACAATAGTAATGGCTATGGTCACGGGAACCAAGGCTGGACTAAAGCTTGATGCAAATGAACTTGAAGCCCATTATCTTGCAAAAGGAAATGTACCTAAGGTTGTAAATGCACTGATTTCAGCCGACAAGGCAAATATCTCACTGGATTTCAAGATGGCTGCTGCAATAGATCTCGCCGGAAGGGATGTCTTTGAGGCAGTGCAGATGTCAGTCAATCCAAAGGTCATCAATACTCCTCCTGTGACAGCTGTCGCAAAGGACGGAATACAGCTGATAGCAAAGGCCAGGGTCACTGTGCGTGCAAATATCCGTCAGCTTGTCGGAGGTGCCGGAGAAGAGACGGTACTGGCACGAGTAGGCGAAGGCATCGTTTCCAGCATCGGTTCTGCCGAGAGCCATAAGCTTGTGCTTGAAAATCCGGATTCAATATCAAAGGTTGTCCTGAACAAGGGCCTTGACTCAGGTACTGCCTTTGAAATACTTTCCATAGACATCGCTGACATCGACATAGGAAAGAATATCGGGGCTGTCCTTCAGATGGACCAGGCTGAAGCCGACAAGAACATAGCCCAGGCACGTGCTGAAGAGCGCAGGGCGATGGCTGTTGCCCAGGAGCAGGAGATGAAGGCGAAGGCTCAGGAAGCCAGGGCAAAGGTGATCGAAGCAGAAGCCCAGATCCCTCTTGCGATGGCAGAGGCATTCCGCAGCGGCAATCTCGGCATAATGGATTATTACAAGATCAAGAATATCCAGGCCGATACCGAGATGAGAGAGAATATCGCCAAGCAATAAAGAGCAAAATAATTTTGCAGAAAGGAAGTTTTAATGTAACTTTGTCGTCCCGAATGAAACTTCGGCTCTGTTTTTTACGGAGTAGAGTCATCCGGGATGACATATTTAAGTCAGCAACCTGGTGAGATGGGTGAGTGGCTTAAACCAGCAGTTTGCTAAACTGCCGTACGGGATTACCGTACCGGGGGTTCGAATCCCCCTCTCACCGCAGAAAGAGACCGGCCTGAAAATCACATCAGACCGGTCTCTCTTTTTATGCAGCGATACCGATGTCTGACTGTAATGTTGTCTGACCGGTACCTTTGTCTGAACTATGCCGGCGATTTGTCCTGCTTGTGCCGGCAAGAAGGCAGTCCCCTTAAGGCTTATCTGATCTCAAGCTCTATGATGCAGTCTGTCTCGTCCGGTATTCTGCCGAGCTTCAGAAGCACTCCGTCTGCATCCTGGATGAAATCTATCTTCCGGCCGTCGTTGAGGCATACGGCTTTCCTTACCTTTCCTGCATTGAACGGTACAAACAGGGAATTGTCCTGGAGATCCATTATATGGACATAGCGGATGTCGCCTTTGCGGGTCATTACGCCCCACTCATGAGGCTGCATTTCTCCTCCTCTTGTCCCGTATATCGTGTAACCGAACTGATTGAGCCATTGCCCCATTTCCTTCATCCGCCCGACTGCTGCTTCCGGAAGATTGCCGTCCGGCTGAGCCCCGACATTCAGAAGCAGATTGGCATCTCTTCCTGCAGCGCCGACAAGATACTGGACAAGGGTGCCTGCAGGCTTGTAGTCCTGGTCCTCGATCTTGTATCCCCACATTCCGTTCATCGTCTGGCATGTCTCAAGCGGGAGTGCGTCGCTGACATCCTGACCTGACAGGCCGGCAGTATTTTCTCCAGGAAGGTCTCTTTCGAAGATCTGTATGTCTTCTCCAGGGAACGGGACAAGATGATGGTTGTTGCCTACAAGGCAGGCCGGCTGGAGCGAATGTATCAGGGAATAGAGCTCGTCATATCTCCAGTCAAAGTCAGGATTCTGGTCCTGGTCCCAGTGTCCGTCAAACCAGATTGCCCTTACCGCTCCGTACTGTGTAAGAAGCTCTGTAAGCTGTGCTTTCATGAAATCGTAGTAGGAATCCTGGTCTACAGTGTCGTCCGGTCGTCCAGTGCCGAGTCCAGTGCGTCCCCTTGGTGCATCTTCCCTCGTCCAGTCTATCAGTGAATAATAGAAATGGACAGCTATGCCTTGCCTGTGGCATTCTTCAGCAATTTCCTTCACTATATCACGGTGGAACGGTGATGCATCCATGATGTCGTATTCAGTGGCCTTGCTGTCGAACATGGAGAATCCGTCGTGGTGACGTGTTGTGAAGCATATGTATCCGGCTCCTGCATCCTTGATGTCGGAGACCCATTCTGCAGCATTGAATGATGCAGGGTAGAATCCTCCTGCCAGCTTTGCGTATTCCTTGTAGTTGAGGTCCTTGTTTGTCATCGTCCACTCTCCTGTGGCAAGCATGGAATATATTCCCCAATGGATGAAGATCCCGAATCTGTCTTCCCTGAACGCTTCTCTTGAAGCCAGGTTTTCTTCAGTCGGAGAATAAGTGTGGGGGCCTGTCGTGTCTTCATCGGCGGTCTGGGCTGCAGAAGTTGAAGAAAAGATACAAAGCAAGGCCAGACAGGCCAGAGTAGCAAGAAGAGTCTGTTTCATATGGAAATAATTGTATTTATAATGCAGACTGAGTACTTGGACTGCAGTCAACCCAAAGTTAATAAAAAGAGATGAATGTCCAATGGGGCAGTCTCCGTCACTTAAGATAAGACTATGACACAAAAAAAGGACGGCCTCTGCGGTCGTCCTCTCTTTGTCTGTCTTTGCCGTGTACTACCTGTACTGAGCGAACTCGATGTCTTTGGCAGCCCTTTCAGCAAGAGCTTCTACCTTGCTTGCAGCCTCGAGGTTGGTCTTGACACCCTCTGCATCGCCCTGACGTGCGGCGATGATAGCCTTAAGGTAAGATACACAAGGGCTTGCGCATGTTGCAGAAGCGGCAGCCTTGTCAAGCTGGTCTGTAAGGATATAGGCAAGGGTCTTGTCGTTGCAGCATCCCTCTGCATCAGCAAGTTTCTCTACAGCAGCTGCGTAGTTGCCTTTGAGAATGTCGATGACAGCAAGATTCTCCTTTGAAGTCTGGCTTGCTGCAGCAGTGAAGTATTTAGCTGCTTCGTCAAGATTGCCTTCCCTGAGAGCAACTACTCCCATTGCATTCTGCCAGTAAGCGTTCTGGTCCTTTACTTTGGCAAGGGCAGCCTTGGCTGAATCCATGTTGTTCTCTTTGAGGTATACTACAGCGAGATTGTACTGAGCACGGTCGCTGTTGTATTTCTCGATGGCCTTGTTGTAGACATTGATTTTGGCGTTGTTGTCCTTGGCTACAGATGCTGCGCGGAGGAGAGCCTCTTCGTCAAGTACGTCGATGTTTTCCTCGATGAGCTGGAGAAGTTCCTCGTTGGTGTAGTTTGTGAACTCAACATTTGCAATGAATCTAGCGCGGCGGAGTTCAGGAAGGATCTCTTTTGCAAGAGTCTTGTAGACTGCAGACATGTTCTTGATCTCCCTTTCACGGACAGCAGGATCGCTGTACATTGAAAGTACGCGGATGATGAGGTCCTTGTCAGCGATGTCAGACTGCGCTACGAGCTCCTGGAAGCCTTCCCAGTCCTGACCGATGCTCTTGACGTTAACCGGAGCATCTACCTCATGTTTCTTTGTAACCTTTCCGAATGCCTTTTCTGCTGAAGTAGAACGCTTGTCGGAAAGCTTTGCATTGAGTTCCTCGCCACCGTCAGGAGAAGCATAGGCAACGATGTCAGTGCTTGTGATCTCCTTGCGCTCGTTGGCTTTGATCTCATCGATGGCTGCCTGGAAGTTCTTTACAGACTCTGACTTGAGCTGGCTGTTCCTTACAGTAGAACTGTTGATTGTGTAAAGGATCTGGCCTTCTGCAGTCTGCTTGATGATCTCCTGGTAGCTGTCAGGAATATAGTCTACCTTTCCGTTCTTGCGTACAAGCATATATGTAGTGTTGGCACCGTCAGCGACTTTCTTTACAGGAAGGTTGACTGATTTGTCTTTGTGTTTCACTACACCACGGAGCTCAAGATAGCTCTTCTCCATTCCCGGTACATAAGTGAAATGTACCTTCTCTGTAACTGTTGATCCCTCAGATGGAACAACGGTATAGTTGTCAGTAACTTTTTCGCCCTGGTAGATGAAAGGTTCCATAGCTGCTTCCCCTCCTTCGTATACCAATACCGGAGTTACTTCCAGGATTGCCTTAGGATGGAAATAGTCAGCCGGATAAGTTACAGAAACTGTAGCATTGATTTCTCCAGCTACAACTTCAAGTACGGCAGGATCGCATTTAACGGTCACGTTCTCTGCCATATCTGCCATTTTCTCCGGTGAGCTGCAGGCTACTGCGGCAAGACCGAGAGCGACAGATGACAAAAGTTTGATACCTCTTTTCATTTCTGTTTATAAATTAATGGTTGTTGCAATTGTTCTTGCAGTAATTTTAGTGCTTCCTTCCGAGTGTGTGCTATTTGTATGCCACAATATGGAATTGTTGCAAATATAATCATATTTTTAAATTTCCGGCATTTCAGTGCTATTTTTCATGCCTTTTCTTAACTTTGCGCATTATGACAAACCAGGAACTCCAGAGCTTAAAGAATAAATTCGACATCATCGGCAATGATCCAGGTCTCAACAGGGCGCTGGAGATAGCCGTTGCAGTCGCGCCTACAGATCTCACTGTCCTTATCTGCGGTGAGAGCGGTGTAGGTAAGGAAAACATTCCGAAGATAATACACCAGTTCAGCAGGAGGCGTACAGGCAAGTACTTCGCTGTCAACTGCGGAGCCATTCCGGAAGGGACCATAGATTCTGAACTTTTCGGTCATGAGAAAGGGTCCTTTACCGGAGCGAACGAGATGCGCAAAGGTTATTTTGAGGAAGCAGACGGCGGTACGCTTTTCCTTGATGAAATAGGGGAGCTTCCTATGGCTTCTCAGGCAAAGCTTCTGAGGGTACTCCAGTCCGGAGAGTTCATAAGGGTGGGCTCCTCGAAGGTACTCAAGACGGATGTCCGGGTGATAGCAGCTACAAATGTCAACCTAATGCATGCCGTTTCACGCGGAAAGTTCAGGGAAGACCTTTACTATAGGCTGAATGCCGTGATGATTACAATGCCTGCCCTGCGGGAAAGACAGGATGACATACATCTGCTTTTCAGGAAATTCGCTTCTGACTTTTCCGAAAAGTACGGCATGGCCAAGATCTCACTTGCTCCGGATGCAGTGGCCTTGCTGAAAAGTTACCGCTGGCCAGGCAACATACGTCAGCTCAAGAATGTGGCGGAGACTGTCTCTGCCCTGGAGTCAGAGAAGCTTTCATCGAGGACAGAACGCCTGGAGATCAATGCTTCTGTCTTGTCCGGTTATATCCCTAAGGATGCACCGAACATGCTGCCGGTCAAATCTGCATCAGATGATTCTGTCAGTCCTTCAGAGAAGGAGGCTTTCATAAGGATGCTTTATCAGCTCAGACAGGAAGTCGACTATCTGAAATCAGTAGTCCTGGGCAACAAGAGGCCTGAGCCTATGCAGCTTGCAGCACATTCTGACAGAGTCGATGTCCCGGACCAGAGAGAGGAAGCGGACTGGCAGGATGCCGATGGAGGTGAATCTCCACACATCTGGAGCGGCAAGGTCATAAATCTCGGAGAAGGTGCGGCCAGGCCTGTACCTGTAGATGAACAGGAAGGCAACAGCCTTTCGCTTGAGAAAGCGGGTGAGGACCTTATCCGCAAGGCTCTTGAGAAATACAAAGGCAACAGGAAGCTTGCAGCTGCAGAGTTGGGAATATCTGAAAGGACCCTGTACAGGAAGCTCAAGAGTCTTGGCGAATAAACAGCTCCCATCATACCAGGAAAAATAAGCGGCAGCAATTGCCACATGAAAATTCAATAGCAATAGAACAATTGTGAATAAGAGAATGAAGATAAGGACAATCTTTCCGTCATTGGCGGCTACAGTCATATTGGCGGCAGCTGCATGGATTTTCCAGTCCTGCGGCATATATTCATTTTCCGGAACATCTATACAGCCGGACGTCTATACCGTGACTATCAATTACTTTGAGTACAAGGCTCTCAGGGTGAATCCATCTCTGAGCAATGATATAACTGAAGCTCTCAAGGACCAGTTCCAGAGACTTACCAGGCTTGAACAGGTGGACATTGACGGAGATCTGGAGATAACGGGGGAGATAACAGGTTATGATGTCAGGGCTACTGCAGTGACCGCAGATGAGGTGGCAGCCCAGAACAGGCTTACCGTCACAGTAAAGATATACTTCACAAACAGGAAATATCCGGAGGATGATTTTGAAAAATCTTTCTCCGCATATGCGGACTATGATTCAATGCAGTCTCTGGATGCTGTGGAGTCTTCCTTGTGTGAAGAGATCATAGAGACTCTTGTCGAGGACATATTCAATGCTACCGTTGCCAACTGGTAGTATGCTTCGGCAATACGAGCAGTCCGGGGCTTTACGTACAGTAATTATATGGAAGGATATATAGATCTGAGGAAATTGTCGATGGAGGAGCTGGCCGGAGTTGTCAGCCTCTATCCGTGGTTCGGTGGCGCCAGAAAGGAGTTGTGCCGCAGGATGGCCGCAGCCGGAGGTGACGGCTGGGGAGAAAGCCAGTATGCTGATGCGGCGATGTATCTTCCTTCAAGGAAAATGGTTGCTGCGATGCTCAAGGGGGCTTCCGGGGCAGACTGTTCGGACAAGGAACTTTCCGAGATGCTAAGGAAAATAAGCCGGGATCTTGACCGCAAGAGCGTGAGGGTCGCCGGCGGTGACTATTTCTCACAGGAACAATATGATCTTGTGAGAAAGCAGGAGGATTCAGTATTCTCAAGATTTTCGGCTGAAAATGACAGCCGCCGGCAGGAAAACGGGACTGAGGGAGCGGAAAGTGTATTCTTCTATACCGAGACACTTGCGCAGATATATGCTGACCAGGGCTATTATGAACAGGCAAAGGAGATTTATTCAAAACTAATTTTGGCATATCCGGAAAAAAATACTTACTTTGCAGCCCTTATTGAAAAATTGGACAAAGAAATTAAAAAATAGCGATTATGGGTATCGTATTTACAATCCTTACTGTATTTGTAATACTGGCAAGTGTGCTCATGACAATCGTTGTCCTTCTCCAGAACAGCAAGGGCGGCGGACTGGCAAGCAACTTTGCCGTCGGAAACCAGACTTTCGGTGTACGCAAGACCGCTGATATACTTGAGAAAGTGACCTGGGGTCTTGTTGCATTCATATTTGTAGTATCTATCGTTACTACTTTCACGACAGGTGGTTCGGGACGCGCTGAGATCGATGTGACAGACCAGATCGAGAATGCAGGAAGCACAGCTGTTCCTGATTTCGCCCCTGCTCAGCAGGACGCTCCAGTCCAGGAAGCACCGGCTACAGAGGCACCGGCTCAGGAAGCCCCTGCACAGGAGGCACCGGCAGCAGAAGCCGAATAGCAAGGATATCTTTCCTGGTACTGACATTTTGTCAGTCCGGGTCAATTGGAATATAATTTGACTATAGCCGTTTGTCCGCTCGGGCAGACGGCTATTCCCGTATGCCGCTGAGGTGATCCCGAAAGGGGTCTCGCAGAAGGCCGTCCGGGCCGGATACCAAAGGAGAGAAATTATGGAGAACAATACAAATAATAAACTTGAGAATCTAAGCAAGTTCGCCGTCAATCTGAATGAGAAGGCGGCACAAGGAAAACTCGATCCTGTCATCGGCAGGGACGAGGAAATCCGTAGGGTGCTCCAGATTCTGAGCAGGAGGACGAAGAACAACCCTATCCTCGTAGGTGAGCCTGGTGTCGGCAAGACTGCGATATCAGAAGGCATCGCCCAAAAGATAGTGGACGGACAGGTCCCTGAGAATCTGAAAAGCAAGAAGATCTATTCTCTTGACCTTGGAGCGCTTATCGCGGGTGCCAAATATCAGGGAGAATTCGAGGAAAGGCTGAAAGGCGTCGTGAAGGAAGTAGTCGACAGCGATGGTGAGATCATCCTTTTCATAGATGAGATACATACTCTGGTAGGTGCCGGACGTACTTCCGGTGCAATGGATGCCTCGAACATCCTGAAGCCTGCCCTGGCAAGAGGTGAGCTGCGTACAATAGGCTCGACAACCCTCGATGAGTACCAGAAGTATTTCGAGACGGACAAGGCCCTGGAGAGAAGGTTCCAGATGGTCATGGTCGACGAACCGTCTCCGGCTGAGTCAATATCTATCCTCAGGGGACTGAAGGAAAGATATGAGAACCACCATAAGGTACGTATCGAAGATGATGCGCTTATCGCTGCGGTGGAGCTTTCCCACAGATATATCACCAACAGGTTTCTGCCGGATAAGGCGATAGACCTTGTGGATGAGGCAGCCTCAAAGCTCAGGCTTGAGATGAACTCAGTTCCTGAGCCTATCGATGACCTCAACAGCAAGATACGTCAGCTCGAGATCGAGAAGGAAGCCATCAAGCGAGAAGGTGTCTCGATGAAGATGGACAAGATCAAAGAAGATCTTGCATCTCTGAACAAGCAGCGGGAAGAGCTGATGAAGAGATGGGAAGAGGAGAAAGGCATACTTTCAGGCCTGCAGGAAGCCCGTCAGAAGATGGAGGACTACAGGATCCAGGCACAGAATGCCGAGAGGGCCGGAGACTATGGCAAGGTCGCCGAGATCCGGTACGGCAAGATGGCCGAGACCAAGAAGAAGATAGATGAGCTTACTGCAAAGCAGGCCTCTATCAAAGATCCTATCATCACCGAGGCCGTCACACCTGAAGACATCGCTGAAGTTGTCGCAAAGTGGACAGGCATACCAGTGAAGAGGATGCTTGAGAGCGAGCGTGAAAAACTTCTGCGTATGGAAGATGAGCTCCACAAGAGAGTCGTCGGACAGGACCGGGCGATTGCCGCTGTCGCAGATGCAGTCCGCAGAAGCCGTGCCGGCCTGCAGAATGAGAAACGTCCTATCGGTTCATTCCTCTTCATGGGTACTACCGGTGTCGGCAAGACCGAGCTTGCCAAGGCACTTGCCGAGTTCCTCTTCAACGATGAGAACATGATGACCAGGATCGATATGAGCGAGTATCAGGAGCGTCATTCAGTGAGCCGTCTTGTCGGTGCGCCTCCGGGATACGTCGGATACGATGAGGGTGGACAGCTTACCGAGGCGGTAAGACGCAAACCTTATTCCGTGATCCTGCTTGATG
>JADIMK010000067.1 GCA_017694785.1 Candidatus Cryptobacteroides intestinigallinarum | reverse complement strand
TCGTGTCTGGATGACATGAGGAAACCGTTGCGCCCGCACAGGGAAGGACCCACGATAGTGGGAGGGGGTTCCGAAGTCATCCTGACCGTATTATAGAATGAAAAAGAGAGTGACCTTTTGGGTCACCCTCACTATATGGACATATCTGTCAGTTAGTTATGGATATTTCACCAACTATTTCGTGCACCATTACCTGGTAATGTGGACAATATTGAGGACAAGGAACAACTTCTGATACATCGGCATGGCATGCAGCGATTGGATCGGAAAGGCGTGGCCGGCCGCGGCCTCGTGAGCGGCTCCCGGCAGGACACATGAGCCGGAGGCGATATGCGTCCGAAGGGTGGATGGCGGCGAAGCCGGAACCTTGACGGACAATTGCTGCTGCCATGCCATCGCATATATCAGATACTCCAATATACTTGTTCAGGATAATGTTCTGTACATGCCGGGGTGAAGACGGTAGTGATTGTATTTCAGCAAAATTTGCTAAATTTGAATTCCTTATGCCGTCGTAAACCGGGCCCGTCCCGTCTGACGGCTCTTCACAAGAGGGAAAGCAAAGGCGTTGATAACATTTTTCGATACTGAAATATCCCCCAGGACGGGGAAAGTTTCAGACATAGGTGCAGTCAGGCAGGACGGAAACCGTTTCCACCGCAGTTCGCAGGAGGGATTCACGGAATTTCTGAAGGGATCTGACTTCGTGTGCGGACATAATGTCATTGTACACGACATGAAATATGTCGGCAAGGCTGTGGAAGCTGCCGGCATAAGCCATTCGTCTGTGATCGATACCCTTTATCTTTCCCCGCTGCTCTTTCCCAAGAAGCCATATCATGCCCTTCTCAAGGACGACAAGCTGCAGACTGACGAACTCAACAATCCTCTCAATGATGCCGAAAAGGCAAAGGCTCTGTTTGACTCTGAGTGCAGTGCGTTCAATTATCTGGATGAAGACCTCAAGGAGATATATTATTCGCTGCTCGGCGAGGCCAGTGAATTCAGTGCATTCTTCAGGTTCATAGGCTACAGTGGCCGAAGGCATTCGTTATCAGGCTCGTCCTCCTTTCTGCGCGGGCTGCAGAGCATCTTCAGAAGGGATGAGACCAGGATTGAGGATACTGTCGCCATGATCTCGGACAGGTTCAGGGATGAGATATGTACCAATGCCGACATTGCCTCGATGTGCAGGAAGACACCAGTGGCCCTGGCCTATTCACTTGCAGTGATCGATGCCCTTGCAAAGGATCCTTCTGTCATATCTATATCGCCACGCTGGGTAATGCACAATTATCCTGAAGTAGGGCAGATAGTCTTCAGGCTGCGCAACAGCCCGTGTCTTGAAGGCTGTCCGTATTGTGACAAGGCTTTCGACATACATGCCGGGCTCAGGAGATGGTTCGGATTCGATTCGTTCAGGACCTATGGCGATGAACCTCTGCAGGAAAAGGCAGTCAGGGCTGCTGTGGAGAACAGGTCTCTGCTTGCAGTGTTCCCTACAGGAGGCGGCAAATCCCTCACTTTCCAGCTGCCGGCACTTATGACGGGACAGAAGACCGGTGGTCTAACGGTCGTCATCTCTCCTCTTCAGTCGCTGATGAAGGACCAGGTGGACAACCTTGAGAAAAAAGGCATTACTGAAGCGGTCACTATAAACGGTCTGCTTGATCCGATAGAGAGGTCAAAGGCCGTTGAAAGAGTCGAGGACGGGTCTGCGTCCCTCCTTTATATTTCACCTGAATCCCTCAGGTCCAAGACCATAGAGAGGCTGATGCTCGGACGCAATATCGTAAGGTTTGTCATAGACGAGGCACATTGCTTCTCTTCGTGGGGCCAGGATTTCAGGGTTGACTATCTCTATATCGCCGAGTTCATCCGAAACCTGCAGAAAAAGAAAAACCTGCAGGAAAGCATACCTGTGTCCTGCTTCACGGCTACTGCCAAGGTCAAGGTCATTGAAGACATAATGAACTATTTCAGGGACAACCTGTCTCTGGAAATGCAGCTTTTCACGACAGGAGTGTCGAGGCACAATCTCCATTATACGGTTCTGCCGGAAAAGGACGAAGACTCCAAATATCAGGACCTGAGAAGACTGATTGAAGAGCGGGACTGTCCTGTCATAGTGTATGTCACAAGGACAAAAAAGGCAGAGCAGCTTGCTTCCCGTCTTGTCCGGGACGGTTTCAGTGCAAAAGCTTTCCATGGGAGGATGGATGCTGAGGAGAAGACGGCCAACCAGGATTCGTTCATGTCAGGCGAGACAAGGATAATAGTGGCTACTTCAGCCTTCGGAATGGGTGTAGACAAGAGCGATGTCGGACTTGTTGTGCATTACCAGATATCGGACTCCCTTGAAAACTATGTGCAGGAAGCAGGCCGTGCCGGCAGGAATGAGAACATAGACGCTGACTGCTATGTCCTGTTCAACGAAGACGACCTTTCCGCGCATTTCCTTCTTCTGAATCAGACGAAGCTGACCATGAAGGAGATACAGCAGGTCTGGAAAGCCGTAAAGGAGATCACGAGGACAAGGATGAAAGTCTCGAATTCAGCTCTGGAGATAGCCCGGAAAGCCGGGTGGGACGACAGTGTGGCTGACATTGAGACAAGGGTCAGGACGGCGATCGCGTCTCTTGAGCAGTCGGGCTATCTCCGCAGGGGGCAGAATATGCCGAGAGTCTATGCCACAGGGATACTTGCCAGGACAGCCCAGGAGGCGATAGACAGGATAGAAGCTTCTCAGAGATTTGACGATAGTGAGAAGAAGGACGCGGTCAGGATAATCAAGAGCCTGATATCCAGCCGAAGTGTAAAGAAGGCACAGGGCGAGGACGCGGAGTCCAGGGTCGACTATCTCAGCGACAGGCTGGCACTCAAGATAGACCGGGTGGTGCATATAATCAATCTCCTGAGGGAAGAGAAGATTCTTGCTGACACAAAGGATCTTGTAGCTTATATCGGCAAGGAAGACACAAAGATCAAGTCCCGCAATCTTCTGAAACGCTTCAATGAAGTGGAGAAATTCCTGCTTGAGCATGTTGATGAAGAAGGTGCGCTTATTGACTTCAAGGAGCTGAACGAGGAGGCTGAATCCCTCGGAAAGACTTCCGTGAGCCTTGACAGGATGAAACTTATCCTGAATTTCTGGGCCATAAAGGGTTTCATCAGGAAAGTTCCGAAGGACAGGAACCGCGTGGCGGTGAAGTTGAAGCTCCCGGTTGAAGAATTCAGAAACAGGATTGATGCGAGACTGCGCATGTCGGCTTTCATAATAGAATGGCTTTTCGGAAATATGGATGTCCAGGCGGAGGGTCATGTGGAGTTCTCTGTGCTTGGTCTCATGGAGGCATACGGCAGATCGCTTTCTTCTTTCTCATCCGATGTAAAATGGGAGGACATAGAAGATGCCCTGTTCTACATGTCCAGGATAGGGGCCATCAGTATTGAAGGAGGATTCATGGTCCTCTACAATGCCATGACGATCGAACGTCTGGAGAAAGACAACCACCGCAGGTACAGGCTGGATGATTATAAGAGACTCAATGAATTCTATACAGGAAAGACACAGCAGATCCACATTGTAGGGGAGTATGCGAAGAAAATGATAGATGACTATGTATCTGCACTGCAGTTTGTAGATGATTATTTCCATCTGAACTACAATGTATTCCTGACAAAATACTTCAACGGAAGGAAAGAGGAGCTGTCGAGGAACATGACACCTGAGAAGTTCCGCCGTCTTTTCGGAGATCTTTCCGCGGCCCAGCTTGGCATAATCAAGGACAAGGACAGCCGGTATATCGTTGTTGCGGCAGGCCCTGGAAGCGGTAAGACGAGGGTTCTGGTACATAAGCTTGCTTCTCTCCTTCTGATGGAAGATGTCAAGCATGAGCAGCTCCTGATGCTCACATTTTCACGGGCGGCAGCGACAGAATTCAGGCAGAGACTCCACAGTCTTATCGGCAATGCAGTGTCGTTTGTAGACATTATGACCTTCCACTCCTATTGCTTCGATCTGCTGGGACGGGTCGGCTCTCTTGAAAAGTCCGCTGACATAGTAAGGACAGCCGTAGAGAAGATCAGAAATTCGGAGGTCGATGTGAGCCGCATCACAAAGACAGTCCTTGTCATAGATGAGGCCCAGGACATGGACAAAGATGAATTTGAACTTGTCAAGGCCCTGATAGAGAAGAATGAAGACCTTCGGATCCTGGCTGTAGGAGACGACGACCAGAACATCTATTCTTTCCGAGGCTCCAGCTCCGGGTATATGGAGGATCTTCTGCGCCTGGAAGGATCGAAGAAATATGAACTTGTCGAGAATTTCCGCAGCAGCTCCAATCTTGTGGCTTATTCAAATGCCTTTGTGCGGAGCATTTCGCACAGGATCAAGAGCAGTCCTGTTCTCCCGGTCCGCAAGGACAACGGTAATCTTGAACTGACTCTGTATTCATGCAATGAACTGGCGGTGCCTCTGGTTGAATCCCTGACATCAAAGTCCCTCAGCGGGAGCGTGGCTGTACTGACGCAGAAGAATGATGAGGCAATCATCGTGGCCGGACTCCTGCAGAAGAAAGGCATACCGGCGCAGCTGATACAGAGCAACCAGGATTTCAAGCTTTCCTACCTGGTGGAGATCATGTCTTTCAAAGAGAACATAGGCATCAGGGACAAGTGCCCGACTGTGGATCCTGAGGTGTGGGATGAAGCGCGCAGGCGTCTCAAGTCCGACTTTTCCCGCAGCAGTCTCCTCCCGGTCTGCCTTAATCTTGTGGATACCTTCCTGATGACCTGTCCGGTGTCTTCGGATGCGTTGAGGCAGAAGATGATATACAAGTCTGACTTTGAGACCTTCCTTGCTGAGTCTTCCCTTGAGGACTTCGTCCACGGTGACACAGAGACAGTGGTTGTCTCTACGATTCATAAGTCAAAAGGAAAGGAGTTCGACAATGTCTTTCTTCTCCTTGACAATTTCTATGCAACTGATGACGACAAGAAGCGTCAGTTGTATGTCGCACTGACCCGGGCCAGGAACAATCTCTATATCCATCTGAATACCACCGTCTTGTCTGGCCTGTCCGCCGAAGGACTTGTGGAAAGGAAAGATGCTGCCATATATGGAAAACCGTCTGAGCTTTCTGTGCAGCTCACCATGAAGGACGTATGGCTGAATGATTTCAGGAACAGGCAGTTCGTCATAGGGTATCTGATGAGCGGAGACCCTCTTTATTTCGGTACCGGTCAGTCAGGGAAAGTGCAGCTCAATGACAATAAGGGCCGTCCGGCACTACTGTTTTCCTCTGCTTTCCTCAAGAAATATGACCAGATCATAAACGAAGGCTATCATCCTGTCTCTGCACAGGTAAGCATCATCCTGTGGTGGAAAGGTGAGGACATGGATGCTCCGCTGAAAGTCCTGCTGCCGATGCTCCATTTCGGCCGGGACTGAAATTTCCGATGGGGAAAACATAAATTCTCAATATGAGAACAATGTGTTTTCATAAAATGAGAGACGATATTTTTCATTGACGTGATTTTATGTCCCTGATAAATTCTATCTTTATAGTCAATAATATCAACAGAAAAACTATTTCTATGAAAAGATCAGGTCTTATCAGGATGCTGGCAGTGACCCTCGGGGTACTTATGCTGGCAGGATGTGCAACTACGGCAGACAAGATAAATGATCTTGTCGATGACACGATAAAGAATTCCAAGGAGCTTACGCAGGAGGAATGGGAGGCACGCGACAAGAAGCTGCAGGAATATCTGAAGGAGTTCCAGGAGAACAAGGATGCCTATACGGAGGAAGAGCGGGAGTCTGTCGACTATGCTCTTGGAAAATATTACGGAGAGCAGATCAAGCTGGGTATCAGGCAGGCAAAGGAAGGTATTGAGGACTTCATGGAGAAGATTCCGGGATTCATCGACGGTTTCGTCGAGGGGCTCGGAGGCTCTGATGGAGACGAGGAGCCGACAGACACCGCTGACCAGTCTGATGCTGCTGGAGGTCAGCCGGATGCCGATGTTCCTGTCCAGAGTACAGGGTCCGGCAGGACAATATGATTACCAGGGCGGGGAAATGTTTCTTCGCCCGGTTTTTTTATTATTTTTGTACTGAAAAACGATTCTGGTCGAAAATTTGCATGACGGAAATGTCGCCAGAAACAGTATTGATATCTTATCATGAGAAATTCAATGAAAGTCAGAGAGTCCATTGTGGATTCAGCTTCGTGGCTGTTTGACCGCTTCGGCTATGAGAAGACGTCTGTAGATGAGATAGCGCGGAGGGCACACAGGGCAAAGACATCGGTCTATTATTATTTCGAGGGCAAGCTTGCGATTTTCAAGGCTGTCCTTGAAAAGGAGTTCGCGTCTGTGCGTCAAGGTCTTGAAGAGATCCGGAAGATGTATTCCGAGGATCCGAAGAAGGAGCTGATCACATATCTTACCCGGAGGATGTCTCTGCTTCATTCGGCCAAGGTGTATATCCAGTATATGAATTCTCCTTATATCTACGGGGCGAATGAGATTTCGGAAGTTGTGGATGAGTCCAGGATGGATTTTGACATGTGTGAGAAGGAGTATTTCAGGAACATCTGCGTAGAGGGCCACAAGGCCGGGATGCTTTCTGACGGAGTGGATCCGGAAGCTTTTTCCAAGCTTATGATAATCCTTCTTAAAGGCATAGAGATGCAGTTCTTCCATTCAGGAGACTATGAGTCCATGAAGACTACATACGAGACCATGGTGGAGCTTCTGGTGTCAGGGAACATGAAAGATGCTGCAGATGATAATATTGCCGTTACAAGATAAATGAAAAGAAGAAACTTGATATGAAAAGGTATTTGGCTGTTGCTGCAGTTCTGACTGCAGCTGTTCTCCTTGCCGGATGCACCAAGGAGGGACCTTCGAGGTTCAAAGGCAATTATTCTTATTCTCTGAGCGGTACGATAGATCTGGTCCCGGAACAGGGCACCGGTGATTCTGGAGATGGAGGGTCGGTCTCCGGAGATACTCCGATAGTTCTGTCTGTCCCGTCAGAGTCGGGCCAGATGGATATAGTGCCTATGGACAAGTCCGGAGATATGATGGTCATGACAATGAGACCGGTTACAGGCGGTACAGTGGTCTTCAAAGCAAAGGCCGAAGGGAAGGTCCTTGTACTGGAGCCTGCTGAAAGGAGGATACTTGTGAATTTTTCCGATGTTCTGCTCGGCGGTGAATCAACCATGGATGTGAAAGTGTCCGGTACGGGGGAAAAATTTGTTGATGTAGTGATCTTCAGGCTGAAATACAACGGTACATGTACACACAACGGAGTGACATACCGGATCTCCGGAAGCAGTGTGGATTGTGTGGCCAAGGAAAACTGATATATGTCATGAAAAGAATACTGAGGCCGCTGATAGTGGCGGCAGGACTGGTCCCTCTCTTTTGTGGCTGCGGACGGGGAACGTCAGAAAAGACAGTCCATGAAGTCATACCGGTCAAGGTAATGGAAATAAAGTATGAAGCTGGAGTAGGGGCAAGGACATATGTCGGTTCGGTGGAGCCGGCAAAGTCAGTCGTGGTCTCTGCCGTATATCCCGGGACTCTTGTCAGCTGCAATGTCAGTGAGGGCGATGCCGTGGCCAAGGGAGATACTCTTGCTGTAATAGATTCAAGAAGTGTAAGGAGCTCCTGGGAGATGGCTCATGCCACACTTGACCAGGCTGAGGACGGCTACCGGAGGTTGACACAGGTGCATGGAAGCGGAAGTGTAGCCGATGTGAAGATGGTTGAGATCCAGACTCAGCTTGCCAAAGCCCGTGCTGCTGCAGAGGCGGCTGACAAGGCCCTGGAAGACTGCACGGTGAAAGCTCCTTTTGACGGAGTCGTCGGGGAGGTGTTTGCCGAGACAGGTGTAGACCTGACTCTTTCACAGCCGCTTCTCCGGCTTCTGGACATATCATCGGTGGACATAGGGATTTCCGTCCCTGAAAGCGAATATGCTTCATATTCAAAAGGTGATGCTGCCTATGTGAGTGTGCCTGCCGCAGGATGTGCAGATTTCAGGGCCTTCCTCAGGACGAAGGGGCTGACGGCGTCCGCCCTGTCACACAGCTACAGGTTTGTGCTGGATCCTCAGCCAGGTGTCTCCGGTCTGATGCCGGGGATGGTCTGCAAGGTGACTTTCGATGACCCGTCTTCAGGGATTGTGATCCCGGCATCGGTCGTAAGGATAGATATGGACGGCCAGTATGTCTGGACTGTCCTGGAAGGAAAGGTGCGGAAGACCTATGTTGACACAGGCGGATTCTCGGGCAACGGAGTGATTGTAAAGAATGGCCTTTCAGCAGGTGACAAGGTAATAACTGAAGGAATGCAGAAGGTAAGCAGCGGCATGTCTGTCCGCATAGTTGAATAATGGCGGAAACGCAGCTTGCATAAGGATTGTGCGATGGATGTTGCAGATATAGTTAAAGGTACGATAAGCCACAAGAAGATAGTCTATTTCATTGTGGCCGCAATCTGTGCTCTCGGCATATTCGGACTTGTCCGCATGAACAAGGACGAATTCCCTACGTTCGAGATAAAGAACGGACTTATTGTGGGCATTTATCCTGGAGCTGATGCCAAGGAAGTCGAGGATCAGCTGACGAAGCCTCTGGAGGATATTCTCTTTTCTTTTTCTGAGGTAAGCCGGGACAACACATCTTCATTTTCCAGGAACGGGATATGCTACATATATACAGACCTCACGACACCGGCTTCCACCAAGAATGAGGTGTGGGCCAAGATCAAGCTGAAGCTGGAGGCATCAAGGATGACTCTGCCGGCCGGAGTGCTTGCTGTGGCCGTGATGGATGACTTCAGTTCGGTATCGACCCTGCTCATTGCCCTTGAGTCTGATGACAAGGGCTACGGTGAGCTCCAGGGCTATGCTGACGAGCTGAGCTACCGTCTGCGGGAGATTCCTCAGACGGCAAATGTCCGGATCATCGGGGAACAGAAGGAAGAGGTGGCTGTGACGCTGGATATGGCGAAGCTGTCTGCTTACGGGATAAGTCCTTCATCTGTAATGTTGGCATGCCGAGCCGCCGGTGTCCAGCCGGTAAGCGGTAGTTTCAGTACCGGATATGCTTCATCCCAGATAAGGGTTAGCAACACGGTTGCTTCAGAACGGGAAATCGCAGAGAAGATCATCTATTCTGACCCTCAGGGAAACATCCTTCGGCTGAAGGATATAGCCAGGATTGAAAGAAGGGCGCTCAAGCCTTCCTCCCTGATCGGCTACAACGGCAATTCGGCCGTTATACTTTCTGTCGAGATGCGTCCTGAAAACAACATTGTCTTTTTCGGCCGGGAAGTGGACAAGGTGCTTGACTCTTTCGGTAAGACTTTGCCGGAGAGTGTGGAGCTGAGCAAGATAACGGACCAGCCTCAGGTCGTGAGGGAGTCTGTGCTGTCATTCATAAGGGACCTGGGCATCTCGATGCTTGTGGTGATCTTCGTGATGCTGATGCTCTTCCCGATGAGGTCTGCTCTGATCGCAAGTTCCGGGCTTCCTGTCTGTACGGCAGTGACGCTCGCAGTGATGTTCATGACCGGGATAGACCTCAATACAGTGTCTCTGGCGGCCCTGATCGTTGTGCTCGGAATGATAGTCGATGATTCCATAATAACGATGGACGGTTATATGGACAAGCTCAGCAGGGGGCTTTCTCGCAACGAAGCAGCTGCCGCGAGTGCAAAGGAGCTGATCTTCCCTATGTTTACCTCTACATTCGGCATAAGCATCATGTTCTTCCCGGCAAAGGTCATGATCACAGGATATCTCGGGGATTTCGTGTCGACGTTCCCATGGGTCATAGCAGTGGCTCTGGTCTCTTCGCTTGCCTATGCCATATTTGTAGTTCCGTCTCTGGAGGTAAGGTATATAAAAAGTGCCACTACTACAGGCACGGGCTTCCTTGCAAGAGGCCAGGCAGCATTCTTCAAGGTCATCCAGAAGGGATATGAATTCCTGCTTGAAAAATGTTTCCGTCATCCTAAGGCAACAATCGCAGCCGGTGTGCTGACAGTTGTCCTGGGAATTGTCATGTTCCTGAATGTCAACATCCAGATGATGCCTAAGGCTGCCAGGGAATGCTTTGTGGTTGAAATATATACGGAGAGCGGATCCGGTCTTGACCGCACAAGGGCAGTGAGCGATTCACTTCAGAAGATACTCCTCAAGGACAGGAGAATCGAGTCAGTCACAGCATTTGTCGGGACAAGTTCTCCGAGGTTCCATGCCACATATGCTCCTCAGACCCCTTCACCGGATTTCGCCCAGTTCATTGTCAACACAGTCTCTACGAAGGCGACGGAAGCTGTACTGAGAGACTATGAGACAGAATACCAGCATTATTTTACTGATGCTCTCGTGAGGTTCAAGCAGATGGACTATCAGGCTGTAGCCGCTCCGGTGGAAGTCAAGGTGTCAGGACAGGACTATGCAAAGATACGCCCGGTGGCGGATTCCATCAAGAATTTCATGTACTGCCATCTTGATGACAAGCTGCAGTGGATACATACCAGCAGTGAAGGTGTATCTTCTTTTGTGGATGTGGAGCTTGATCCCGACGAATCATCGAGACTGGGAGTAAACAGGCTTATGCTCTCAATGTCTCTTGCCGGAGCTTTCGGGAGTCTTCCGATTGCAGATCTGTGGGAGGGCGATGAGAAGATCCCGGTCAATCTCTACAGCGAGGAAGCCTCCGATACTATGTCTTATGATGCCGTGGCAAACCAGATGGTCGCCACCGGTGTCCCTGGAGTGTCTGTGCCGTTGAGGCAGGTCGCTTCTGTCACCCCGGCATGGGGCCCGGAGACTTATGCCAGGTCCGGAGGTGTAGAGACCATTACTGTCGGAGCCGACATGAAATACGGATGCAGCCAGCCTGATGCGATGAAGGCCATAAGGCACTATGTGAAGAAGAACATAGAGCCTGGATTGCCGGAGGATGTCACAATCTCATATGCAGGTCTTTCTTCGATGAACGGACAGGTAGGGCCGGAGATATTTGTGACTTTCCTCTGTGCTGTGGCAATATTGTTCATCTTCCTCCTCATGCATTTCAAGAAGGTATCGATAGCTGTACTGACCCTGGTCCTCAGCTCCCTTTGCCTGTTCGGCTGTTTCTTCGGACTCTGGCTTTTCGGCTTTGACTTCGGCCTTACTTCCGTCCTCGGGCTGATAAGTGTCGTCGGCATCATTGTACGCAACGGCATACTGATGTTCGAATATGCAGAAGAGCTCCGCTTTGAAAAGGGCTGGGGTGTGAAGGAGGCTTCAATGGAAGCCGGGAAGAGAAGAATGCGACCGATCTTCCTTACGTCCAGTACGACTACTCTGGGAGTGCTTCCTATGATAATAGCCGGAGATGCCCTCTGGATGCCTATGGGTGTCGTGATATGCTTCGGCCCCATGTTGTCAATATTGCTCATTACTCTGATAATGCCGGTCACATACTGGCAGATATTCAAAAATCCAAAGACGGAGGCTGTAACTGATGAAAAATAGACAGACGGCCGCAGCAGCGGCAATATTTATCTTTTTTCTGGCATCGGCTCTGCCTGTGTTTTCCAACGCGCAGGATCATGGTGCCGTTGCTGACAGTACGCTCTCCAGAAGCCTTTCGCTTGAAGAATGCAGGAGTCTGGCAGTGGAAAACAATGCCAATGTCCGCAATGCTGCCCTTGATGTGATGGCCGCACGTGCCCAGAAACAGGAGGCGCTGGCTGAATATTTCCCGAAGGTATCGGTCACAGCCTTTACATTCTATGCCTTCAATCCGATGCTTGAGATCGGGATAACCGATATCCTCGGCAAGTCTGATTTCAGCTATAATCTCCAGAATGTGATAAACTCTCTCGCATCATCATACGGGTTCGATCCGGTCTATTCTACTCTCAGCCATGGTGTGACGGCAGGCATATCCGTGATGCAGCCTGTCTTTGCCGGAGGAAGGATAGTCTCTGGAAACAGGCTCGCTGCCCTTGGTGTCGAGGCAGCCGGCCTTCAGCAGAACATCACAAGAAGAAAGACTGCGGAAGACATAGAGAAGAACTACTGGCAGGTGGTCGCCCTGGAAGAGAAGATGAAGACCCTCGGCCAGATGCAGGAGTTGCTTGACACTCTGTACAAGGATGTCTGCTCGGCTTGTGCAGCCGGTCTTGTGACGGAGAATGATATCCTTCAGGTAAAGCTCAAGCAGAACGAGCTCCGCTCGGGCAAGATACAGCTGAAGAACGGGATAAGGCTTTCAAAGATGCTGCTCTTCAATTCGATAGGGGTAGAATACAACCCATACAGCACAATAGCAGCTGATTCAGTCCCGTATATCGATGACATTGTCCTTTCTGACAGACCGGAGGAACTCCTTCCTCCGGGACACTATTACCGTCCCGAAGAAGAAATTGCTGCCTCACAGGATGAATCAAGGCTCCTTGAGATTGCTGTACAGGCCAAGAAGCTGGAGAAGAGGATGGCCCTCGGAGAGGCGTTGCCGCAGATTGGAGTCGGTGCAACCTATGGATATACGGATCTTATCAATGACGGACGCATGAACGGTGCTGTATATGCCATGGTGCAGATCCCTATCTCCGACTGGGGAAAGACTTCAAGGAAGGTACAGAGATATGACTACCAGCTTCAGAAGGCCCAGAATCAGCAGGAATATCTCAACGCACAGCTCGTCCTCCAGATACGTAAGCTCTGGCTTGATCTGGAGTCTTCATGGGAGCAGATGAATGTGGCCGAGGAGAGTGTCAGGACAGCAGAAGCCAGCGTGAGAGACCTCAAGGCATATTACGATGCCGGTCTTTCACCTCTGTCTGAGCTGCTTCAGGCCCAGACACAGCTCCGTCAGGCTGCGGATGACTATACGGAGCAGAGCATAGGATATGCCATGGCGCTGCAGGCTTATCTGGACCGCTGCGGCGGAAGTGATTTTGACAGCCCGAAAAATAATGGTAACTTCGTAGAATGAAACATAAGTCCGCTTTCTCCGGACAGAGACAGAAAATCAATAGTAATGAATATAATATACAAGAAACTGATGAAGCTGAGGGAGAGATATATAGATACCCTCGGCAAACTATATGAATATGCTACGGCCATGTATGAGAACAACCGCATGTCCAAGATGCTTGATTCGGACATGGGGTATACATACGGGCAGTTCAGGAAAAAATGCGATGAACTCTCATCGATGCTGTCTCGGTACGGCATAGGTGCCGGTGATAGGGTGGCGATCCTGTCCCAGAACATGCCGAACTGGACTGTGGCCATGTTCTCACTCGTCCCGTTCGGTCGTGTATCTGTCCCTATCCTTCCTGATTCCTCGGAAAACGAGGTCACGAATATCCTGACCCATTCAGGCAGCAAGGCTATATTCATATCGAAGAGACTTCTTCCGAAGCTCAGCAAAGACTGCATGGACCGTCTTGTGCTGGTCATTGACATAGAGACATTCGAGCTCATCAAGAAGGACGATTCATCATTTACCTGCGACGGCTGGGTACGTCAGCCTCAGGCAGATGACCTTGCGACAATCATCTATACGTCCGGGACTACCGGCAATGCAAAGGGCGTGATGCTTAGCCACAGGAACCTGTGCGCAAATATCATCGCTTCTCTCCATGCCCACAGGTGTACGGAGAAGGACGTGTGGCTTTCTATTCTGCCTATGGCCCACACGTATGAGCTGAGCATAGGAGTGCTTTATCCTATATTCTGCGGAGCAAGTGTCTATTATATACAGAAACCGCCGACACCGACTGTCCTTATTTCAGCCCTCAAGGAGGTGCGTCCTACAGTGATGCTGTCTGTTCCGCTGATCATAGAGAAGGTTTTCAGAAACAGTGTCGTGCCTACGATAAGACGGAGCCGGGTCCTGAGGTGGATGCAGCGCAAGACACCCAAGCTTCTGTACTGGATCATCGGGATGAAGCTCAAGAGCACCTTCGGCGGCAGGCTCAGATTCTTCGGCATCGGAGGCTCAAAGCTTGATACCCATGTCGAGGAGTTCCTCAAGAAGGCGCATTTCCCTTATGCCATCGGTTATGGACTCACAGAGACAGCGCCTCTTATCTGCAATGCCGGGGTAAAGTATACCAAGCCCGGATCTACAGGAGTGGCTGCATACGGGGTATCAGTCAAGCTTATCAATGTCAATCCCGAAACAGGAGAGGGCGAGATTGTCGCCAAGGGAGACAATGTGATGCTCGGGTACTACAAGGATCCTGAGCGTACAAGATCAGTGTTTACAGAAGACGGATGGTTCAGGACCAACGATCTTGCCACAGTGGACGAGAAAGGCCGGTATTATATCAAAGGAAGGCTGAACAACATGATCCTTGGCCCATCCGGAGAGAATATCTATCCCGAAGAGATCGAGAATGTCATCAACAATATGGATGATGTCAATGAGTCGATTGTCCTTGAAAGAGACGGACGTCTTGTCGCCCTTGTCCAGCTGAATGACAATATCATAGACTGGAACCAGGAAGGTGAGGACCAGTTCTTCGAGAAGCTGGAGGCACGTAAGCAGGCAATACTCAACTATGTCAACAAGCATGTCAACAAGGTCTCGAAGATCAAGGAAGTGGAAGTGATGAAGGAGCCTTTCGAGAAGACTGCCACACAGAAGATCCGCCGGTTCAAATACAGCAAGAAGAAGAACAGCAACTGATCTGTGCCGCGATAAGCCGGCGTTTCATGTCGGCTCCGAGCCGGTATTCCCCGAAGTTGAGTGAAGTGTCTATGCACAGCCCGTCAGTGCCGAAGAGGGATTCTTCGGCTTCTTTCTCTGTCTCTTCTATCCTGTCCATTGCCTCCTTCTGTATGATCAGATGGCACGGGATGATCACAAGGACAGGATTCATGGCTACGGCATGTGCTACAGCCCTTGTCCCTGACGGACAGCCGCAATATGCGGCAAATCCTGTATAGCTCATCAGCCTCGGCTTCCCGAAGTCGGGATGGGTCAGGCTGAAGAGCTTCTGCCATACCATCTTCTGGAACCTTGTCCCGAACAGCATCAGATCTTCAAATCTTGTCTGGCCAGCAAGCGCGAAAAGATCTTCAGTGCTGATCTTGTCGCATGTTATCTTGTCGATCTTCTCAGGCGGTAGCTTTGCTATCCTGTCTGCAACAGAAGCAAAGATCCTGTAGTCAGCCGAGACGGCTGCTATCTTCCCGTCTACACGGGTGATGATCCATTCGGGCAGTGGTTTCATTATGTTCAGTCGTTGTTGAGCTGCACGATGTCAACCCTGTCGGACTGGCTTTCTCCAAGGAGATACTCGCTGAACCAGTCGGCAAGTCTCCAGAAGAAATATTCGTTCATGTCACCGAAACCATGTCTCTGTCCGGGGAGAATGAGCATATCGAATCTCTTGTTCGCCCGGATGAGAGCATTCACCACCCTTATGGTGTTGGCCGGATGTACATTGTTGTCTATGTCTCCATGCACAAGCAGGAGATGTCCCTTAAGGTTCTGTGCAATCTCAGGGTTAGTGTCTATCTTGTAGATGAAGGTAGTGTCTCCTTCCTCGGTTATCTTTTCCAGTATGCCGTGATGCTGCTCACTCCACCAGCGGTTGTAGATGCTGTTGTCGTGGTTTCCTGCGCACGAAACTGCAGCCGTATAGAAGTCCGGATACTTGAGGATAGCTGCTGTGGACATGAAGCCTCCGCCTGAGTGTCCGTGGATACCGACTTTATTCCCGTCTATCCAGCTGTATCTTGCAGCAAGCCTCTGCACTGCTGTCTTCTGGTCTTCTAGGCCGTAGTCCCTGAGGTTACCGTAGCCGTAGTTGTGGTACCATTTTGAGCGGTTCGGATGGCCTCCGCGGTTACCCACTGTTATTACAATGAAGCCGATCTGGGCAAGACGGTCGGTACGTGTCATGCCGGCGCTCCATGAGATGTTGTTGGCTTCGACCTGTGGTCCCGGATATACATATTCTATTATAGGGTAGACCTTGGTGGAGTCGAAGTCAAAAGGCTTGTACATGACTCCGTAGAGGTCTGTTACTCCGTCCGCTGCCTTGACGGTGAATCTTTCAGGCAGCCTGTAGCCTGCTTCAAACAGCTTGGAAAGGTCAGCTGTCTCCAGGTCTGCTATCTTCTTGCCTGTGCTGCTGTAAAGGGCTGAAGCCGGCACGGCGTCTACTCTGGAGTAGTTGTATACGAGATATCCTGCATCGTCGCTTGCATCGGCCTTCACGTCCATGTCGTCCATGTCTATCTGCCTGAGTCCGCTTCCGTCAAGCCCCACGCGGAATGTGTGCATCTGGTAAGGGTTCTCATCCTTGTTGTAGCCGCAGGCACTGAATATTATGTAGCCCTTCTCATCATTTACAGCAAGCACATCCTCGACATGGAACGGTCCCTCGACTATAGGGTTTGCAAGGCTTCCGTTGGCATTGTAGAGGTACAGGTTGGCCCATCCGTTCCTCTCGGACCATTGTATGATCTTCCTGCCTCCGTCCACAAGCCTAAGCGGACGGGATTCGACATAGGTGTTCATCCTCTCGGAGATGACAGTATGCGTCGAATCTGAACCGACATCGACCCTGCATATGTCAAGTCTCTTGAGGTCACGGCTCAGCCTTCTGATATAGAAGCTGCTGCCGTCTCCCAGCCATTCTCTTGAGAAGAAATCAGTGTAGGCATCAGAATTCAGCTGCGGCCTTGTCTCGAATTCTATCGTCTGGTCCTTGAATGCATTTATCTTTACCTGGGATGAAGACATGTCCGAGGCATCGAATACGTAGAGATATTCCTTCGGCCCCGGCTCACCAGGCATCTGGTATCTGTAGGTCTCAAGTGTCGGCCTCGGATTGCTCAGTGAGTTGATGACCCAGAGCTCCTTTACCGGGGTCATGTCATATTTCATGGCAGCGAAATGCCTTGAATCCGGAGACCATACAAGATAGTACGGGAATACCCTCTTCGTGGTGTCGGTCTCTGTCCATCCCATGTAGTTGTCTCCTCCCCAGCCGAATCCCGGGGTGCCGTCGACGGTTATCCGGTGCTCGACTATGGTGCTGTCGTTTTCATCCTGGGCCGCCTTGGCCATATTTTCAGCATCCATCCAGTATAGATTGGCATTCTTTGCGAAAATGCCGGTCTTCCCGTCAGGGGATACATTGGCCCATAAAGGATATCTGTCGGGCTCCTCATTGCCAGTGATGTCTGAAAGTTTTCCTGAGCTTATCTCATATTCAAAGATGAAGACTTTCTTCTTCCCGTATTTCTCTATCCTTGAGGAATCTGTCTCGTCAACTGTACTTTTTATGCTGAAAGTGAATTTCTTGTCATCCTTGAGCTCCATGTCCTCTATAGGAAGGTGCTGTGCGTCGAAAGGGTCCCGTACTGTCTGTGTGATCTGCATGGCAAGCCGGTCCATGTCGAAGATCTCCTGCTTCTTCCCAGTCCGTGCATCTACAATGTAATACTTTGTCCCGTCCGGTGTCTTCCAGCTGTACCAGAATCTGTCGCTGTCCCTGAACCAGTTTGGCCTTACGGCAGTTGAGAATACCATCTGGGAAATCTTCTTCTGGGAGAATCTCTCGGCAAGGGCGTAGTTCGGCCGTGGAACAGTTTGTTCCTGTGTTCCTTCAGCGTGTCTGTCTGAAAAAGGCCCAGCTGCAGCCTTGCCTGAAGAGAAGGATACTGCCAGCAGTGCGGCTGATACAATGATGCAAGTCCGTTTCATATCTTATGCTTTGATATTTTTTTGTTTGGAATATCGTTATTTGCGCAGGTCACCGAGCTCATCCCACGGCACAGTCACTTCTATTATGCCCATGGAATAAGGGGCTATCTCATAGTGGTTATAGATGTAGGTGACTCCCTTGTCCGAGAGGTAGAAGTTGCCGTTCGGCTCTATTTCCTGTACGAAAAGCATATCCATGTCCTCTGGAGACGGAAGGGATTCCTCCAGATGCGAAGTGAGCAGGGCTGTAAGCTCCCCGTCATAGCCCTTTCTGAAGAAGTCCTCTTCACTTATCTGTTTACCTGTGCGCAGGTCGAAGTTGCATGCATATCTTGAGGACATGCCGTGCGCTCCGCCCCTGTACATGTATTTGTCCGCAATATAGGAAAGCATGTTGTCCTTTGTGTATGCAATCTTTCCTTCTGTAATGTCATCCCAGCTCATCTGTGCGCCTGCAAGCTCCTCCATGTCAAGCATAGGAAGATTTTCAGCACGGTACTCTTCAATCAGTGAATCAGCATAAGCTGTGGCGGCTGCGTCAGGCTCCAGAGACATGTAGTCTTCACCGAACAGCATTCCGGTGATGGCGGATGTGATTGCCAGTCCTGTCTTGCTGCCCGCCTTGAATCCCGGGTATTGTGCGGAAATGTCTATTCTCAGGCTGTCTTCCCGACCCTGGGCAAGAGCTGCCGTTTCTGATACGGTTATGGTCACGGGTTCCGGATTCCTGCTGCAGGAAACCATTGCGAGGGCTGCGCATACTGCAGCTGCTGAAATCATTGATGTGAGTTTCATGACGGTGACATTATTGGGTTATGTACCATGTGTCGGTATCAGTCATCTGATATATTCTACAAATATAAGAAAAATACTTCCTTAAATATAATAAATACTTCACTGTAACATTGCCGGATATGCTCCACGCTGTGACAAGCAGTCCTTGTCATGGGCAGACGGAGGTCCGGAATGTTGATTTCTTTGTCAAGATTGTTTCGCTCATCCTATTGGTTTTTAAAATATTATGATTATCTTTGCACCCCCAAAAGTATTGGGGAGGAAACATAAATTATAGATTTACAATCATTTATGCCTACAATTCAACAATTAGTTCGCAAAGGGCGCGAGGTTATCGTCGAGAAGAGCAAATCCCGCGCGTTGGATGCTTGCCCTCAGAGAAGGG
>JADIMK010000066.1 GCA_017694785.1 Candidatus Cryptobacteroides intestinigallinarum | reverse complement strand
GTTGTGCAAAGAAAAAAAATGGCTTTTTTCAAACCGACCCCAGGCCTGGAATATATACCGGCCAAACTCTCCCAAGGCATTGAATGGTACGCACAGAAAAGACCGCGCCGAAGTCAAGTACAAGCCTTTTCGAGACATTCAACGCAAGATCAGTGCCGCCAGCAACAACGCAATGGCTACTGAAATCAATATCCATCTGCGGGCGGATCTTTCAAGCGCCTTTCTCTTCTGCTCTTGACTCATGGCCATACCTTCCCCGCATCTCACCCTCTCCAGCAGGCATCCGTATTTCATTTTTTCAATGCAATTGTTAAGTATGAGTCCGGCTACGGGAGAAATGACAAGTACAAGCAGCACTTCCCCGACAATTGCAACTGCACGCAGCCATACAGCCATATCTGCCAATAGCGGTTCCAGCAAAATGAACAGGATCACAGGAGCCGCCAGACAGGCAATCATCCATCCCGCGACTGACAAAAGATAACGTACCATAATCTACCCTTTACACAGTTCCATAATCTACACATTATAAAGCAAATGTAATAAATCGACCGTACATTTCAACGATCATGCGCATCATCTGGTCAGTTTTTCATGCGAAAGCATTATCTTCGCATGATATGCCGCAGACTAACTACATATCCGTCATCCTGCCGCTCAGGCTTGAATGGGAACCCTGCTACAGCTGCGCCTTTGCCGTGGCTCCGGGAGACAGGGTCAGGGTAGTCTTTGCCGGAAAAGAATATGTCGGAGCTGTGGACCGGACAGGAATCGAGCCTGAGGCTGAGCTTGTAAGCCAAGGCAAGATCAGGCCTGTGATAAAGGTCGAGGACTCCCTCAGTCCGGTGTTCCCTGAAGAGATTGCCTTATGGAAAGCAGTCGCAGAATATTACATGTGCACCATCGGAGAGGTCTACAAGGCTGCCTACCCTGCCGTCAAGATCCAGAACGAGGAGACCCAGGCCAGGATGGATATCCAGGCAAAGGAAAAGGAAACTGCAAGGCAGAAAGCGAAGGCAGAGAAGGTCCAGGCTATGATAAGCAGGCTGGAAGAAAGGCTGTCCAGAAAGCAGGAAGCACTCGGCAAAGCCAGAAAAGATTCTGTAAAGGAAAGGCTGACTGCAGAGGCTGAGGGCATCTCGGCCGAGCTGGAAAGATACAGGACAGAGATGGAAAAATTCCGGACAGAGCCGGAAGCGACAATGCGGGCTGCCGGTCTCAATCAGATGCAGGAGACCAGTGAAGGAGATCGAAGAGCTGCCATGCAGACACAGGGCAGGACTGGTGAAACCCTCATCGATGACGGAATAGTACTCTCAGAGGCTCAGGAGAAAGCCGCACGGCAGATAAGAGACGGATTCAGCAAAGGGAAGCCTGTGCTGCTCAAGGGAGTGACAGGCTCAGGAAAGACAGAGATCTATATACGTCTGGCTGCGGAAGCCCTCAACTCAGGAAAGAATGTACTTTATCTCGTACCGGAGATAAGCCTCAGCCGCCAGCTCGAATACAGGATAAGGAAGATCTTCGGAGACTCCCTTATGGTATTCCACTCCGGAGAAAGCACAGCCAAAAGGCGGCTTACAGCCTACAAGGTCAGATTCGGCAACGGATGGATAGTCCTGGGCACAAGATCAGCCCTCTTCCTTCCGCTCCACGACCTCGGACTGATAATAGTGGATGAAGAGCATGACCCGTCCTACAAGCAGGATTCCCCTGCTCCGAGATACAACGGCAGGGACAGCGCCATCATGCTTGCCGGAATACACAGGTGCAGCATCCTGCTCGGCTCAGCCACCCCTTCGCTGGAATCAGAGCACAACTGCAGGATGGGGAAATTCGACCTCGTGACTCTCGAAACCAGATACCATGAGGGTGAAGATGCCGACATCGAGATCATAGACACCATCGCCGAACGGAAGAAGCACGGGATGAGAGGATCATTCTCGATCAAGCTCATAGAGCACATACAGGAAACACTGTCAGTGGGCGGACAGGTCATGCTGTTCCGCTCCAGAAGGTCATTCTCCCCTGCCGTACAATGCACTGAATGTGGTGCCATACCGAAATGTCCGCACTGCAATGTCAGTCTCAGCCTTCACAAGGGAGGATCAGGCAACAGCCGTCTGGTATGCCACTACTGCGGCTACAGCACGCCTTATACAGGCACATGCCAGCAGTGCGGAGGAGAGATGCGGGGACTGGGAGCCGGCACGCAGAAGATCGAGGAAGAAGCTGCAGCGCTCTTTCCTCATGCCAGGATAGCAAGGCTTGACAGCGACACTGCCCAGAGTGCGGTCTACAGCAAGGACACCATCAGGAAATTCAGCCACGGGGAGATAGACATACTTGTCGGCACCCAGATGGTCACCAAAGGCTTTGACTTCCCTGACCTCAGGCTGGTTGCCGTCATGCAGGCTGATACCCTGCTCAGTCTGCAGGATTTCCGGGCTGACGAAAAGGCTGCCCAGCTCCTTGAACAGTTCAGAGGAAGATGCGGAAGGCGTGGAGAGAAAGGACTCTTCGTCATCCAGACATCTGTTCCTGACCATCCTGTCTACAGGCTGCTCTCCGAAGGCAATGACCAGGAGGACGACGAACTGCTTTCCGAAAGGAAACTCTTCGGATATCCGCCGTACACAAGAATAATCAACATCATCATAAAGGATACTGTGGAACAGCGGGCCGAGAGAATGGGGACAAAGCTCGCCGGCCTGCTTGAAAGCGGAAGGCCACCGTATGTCCTTTCCGGACCGTACAGTCCAGCTGTAGACAAGGTGGCAGACAGCTTCATCCGCATCATAAGGCTCAATCTCCGCAAGGACAGGATGCTCGCCATGACAAAACGCCAGATATATAGTACGGTCACTGCTTTTGAAGAGAATGAAAAGTATCAGAACCATCTGGCGATAGATGTCGACCCGTCATGACATGCCGCAGTTTTCAAAGATTCTCGCTATATTTGCCTGATATATTTGCTACCATGACTGAAGGTACCGTCTGGGATCCGCTTAGGAAAAAGGAAGTGGCACTGACTCCGGAAGAGCATGTGCGCCAATGGTTCATCGGGCTGCTGCACAACCTGATGCACGTTCCTATGCACATGATGATGAGCGAAGTGGCGTTCAAGCTCGGTGCTAAGAATTTCCGGGCCGACATACTGGTCTACGACCGCAATGCATCTCCGCTTGCGGTGGTGGAATGCAAGAGACCCGAGACAGCTGTCGACAGCCAGGTCCTGGACCAGGCTATAAGATATAATATGGTGCTGGATGTCAGGTATATATTCATTACAAACGGGAAGAAGACGTTCATCTGCAGGAAAAAGCCGTCACAGTCCGGAGATTCGGAGACAGATGCGGGAATACCTGAATATGAATTCATAAGCCAGGTACCGGAATACAGGCAGATGCTGCAGGAAGACGCCCAGGAGGAAAAGAGATTCAGAGGAGTTTTGAAATGACTATCACACAAGGTTTTCTCGACCACAGGATATTTTCGATAGTGTCCGACATCGCACAGCAGAAAGGTGTCAGGGCCTTTGTCATAGGAGGATATGTCAGGGACTGTTTCCTCGGATGTCCGAGCAAGGACATAGACATAGTGGTGGAAGGAAGCGGCATTGAACTGGCAGAAGCAGTCGGAGAAGCGGTCCGCAGCAACGTATCGGTATTCAGGAATTTCGGCACTGCGATGCTCCGGTACAAAGGCATAGAGGTGGAGTTCGTAGGAGCGCGCAAGGAATCATACCGCAGAGACTCCCGCAAACCTATAGTCGAGAACGGCACAATCGAAGACGACCAGAAGCGGAGAGACTTCACTATCAACGCCATGGCATTCAGCCTCCAGAAGGAGGACTTCGGGGCACTTATAGATCCGTTCGGAGGCATAAGGGACCTGAATGACGGCATAATCCGCACCCCGCTCGACCCGGACACCACCTACAGCGACGATCCCCTGAGGATGGTCCGCGCAATAAGGTTCGCCACCAGGCTCACCACAGATGAGCATCCGTTCAGGATTGTCCCGGAATCACTTGAATCCATAAGGAGGAACAGGGACAGGATGTCCATACTTTCGAAGGAAAGGATCACCGAAGAGCTCAACAAGATGCTCGTATGCCGGAAGCCTTCAATAGGATTCAGGCTCATGGACGAGACCGGTCTGCTGGACTATATACTGCCCCAGCTGACAAAGCTCAAGGGCACAGAGACACTGGAAGGCAAAGGCCACAAGGAGAATTTCTCCCATACTCTCGAAGTAGTCGACAATGTCTCGGCCATAGAAGCGTCCCTTATAGCAGAGGGAAAGCTCACAGACAGGTATTTCGAAGACAATGTAGAGATGGAGAAAGTGCGGACCGAGCCCTACCTGTGGCTCAGGTGGGCGGCACTTCTGCACGACATAGGCAAGCCAGCCACAAAACGGTTTGACCCTCAGGCCGGCTGGACCTTCCACGGGCATGAGGTGGTCGGGGCAAGGATGATCCCGAAGATATTCCAGACCATGAAGATGCCGCTGAACGAAAAGATGAAATATGTCCAGAAGCTTGTGAGCCTCCATCTCAGGCCGATCGCACTTGTCACCGAAGAAGTCACGGACTCGGCCGTCAGAAGACTCCTGTTCGATGCAGGCAACGACATCGATGACCTCATGGTGCTCTGCAAGGCGGACATCACTTCCAAGAACCCGAGGAAAGTTGAGAAGCTCAAGCACAACTTCGACATAGTGCGGGAGAAACTACAGGAGGTCGAAGCCAAGGATGCCATAAGGAACTTCAAGAATCCGATAAGAGGCGAATATATCATGGAGACGTTCGGCATACCGCCAAGCAGGCCGATAGGAATACTCCAGGAATATGTAAAGAATGCCATCCTCGACGGAGTCATAGAGAACAATTTCGAGGCTGCGGATAAACTCATGAGAGAAAAGGCTGCCGAGATGGGACTCGTCCCAAGATTTCCGCCAAGCGGGAAATAAAGATACAAAGATGGGACTTGCAGAAAGATATCTGGACTGGACGGCCTCGATACGCCGCTACTCCGACAAGACTGTGCGGAACTACACAGCCGTACTGAAGGAATTCATGGAATTTGCCGGGGCAGAAGATGACCATGGTCTGCTGGAATCCATGAAGCCCAATGTCATACGCGGCTATGAAGTCCATCTGATGAATGACAGGAAACTGATCCCGCGCACCGTCAATCTCCATCTTTCAGTCCTGAGCGGATTCTGCCGCTGGCTCATGAAGGAAGGGCATCTGAAATCCAATCCTGTCAGATCAATCACAAGGCCCAAAGTTCCCAAAAGGCTGCCTGAAGTCTACAAGGAAAGCGCCATGGAGGCATATTTCCGTATGACGGAAATCTTTGCAAGGGCCACCGGAGCAGAGGCTCCGGAAGAATTCATAGACAGATACACGGCAAGCCGTCCAAGAGGCTACAGGCCTGAAGCGGACCCGGTGTTGCTCCAGATGAAAGGACTCGAGCAGGACAGGGAGCGTTTCGGGCAATGGCTGTACAGGAAGAAACTGGCGAGAACCATAGTCTCTACTCTCTACAGTACAGGAATGAGACGCTCTGAACTTGTCGGACTCGACATACGTGACATAGACTTCAGCCGCGGCATAGCAAAGGTCAGGGGAAAAGGAGATAAAATGCGAGAAATTCCTCTTACTTCTTCATTGTCTGAAGAAATTATGTTATATTTACAGACAGTTGAGATGATTTGCGGGAGAGATCGGGGCGAAACAGCGTTGTTTGTCACTGCAGGAGGCCGGAGGCTCTATCCGGAATATGTCGACAGAGCAGTCAGAGCCGAACTCGGAGAAGCAGATGGCTTCACTGGCAAGAAGTCTCCCCATGTGCTTAGGCACACTCTTGCCACGGAGCTGCTTGATGAGGGCACTGACCTCTGGTCCATAAAGGAGCTCCTCGGGCACTCCTCTCTGGCAGCTACCCAGATCTACACCCACAACTCCATCGAGAAACTGAAGAAAGTTTATCAAACCGCCCACCCTAGGGCTAAAAATGGAGGTAAAAATGGAGATTAGAGTACAATCCATCAAGTTTGATGCTGATCAGAAACTTCTGGACTTCGTAGAGAAGAAACTTTCCAAACTTCCAAAGTTCTATGATGAGATCACAAGTGTTGAAGTTGCAATGTCTTTGCTTCCTGAGCATCAGAACAAGAATGTAAAAGTCCATGTGAAGATCCCTGGAAATGACCTTGTAATCGAAAGGAACGCCAAGACTTTTGAAGATGCGATTGTCGATTGCGTTGACATCCTCAAGGACAAGCTCGTCCGTGCAAAGGAAAAGAAAGTGAATTGATTGTCCATCACATACATCAGACGTTGAAAGGCTGCCCGCGGGCAGCCTTTATCTTTTTCCGTATGTATCTTCCTGTCGGCCGGCATTAATTCTACATGTAAGAATCACACATCATCCACAACATGGACAGACAGGAATCAAAACCGCCTGTCAAGCCTTCTCGGCACATCTTATTCCGTCAAGGGCGGAAGATACTATGCCGCCTGAATATCCGGCACCTTCACCGCACGGATAAAGACCGGGCACATCAGGATGCTGAAGAGTCTCCGGATCGCGCGGGATACGGACCGGAGAAGATGTCCTGGACTCTACGCCAAGGAGAAGAGCCTCATTGGTATAATAGCCCTTGAGCTTCTTGTTTCCGATCTCAGGAAATGCGAACCTGAGCCTTCTGGACACATGCTCCGGAAGGAGTTCGTGCAGAGGAGCCGAGACAGCTCCAGGATTGTATGAAGTGGCAGGCAGCGAAGACGAGACGATTCTTCTGCAGAAATCCATCATCCTCTGGGCCGGTGCCTTGACCGATCCCGAGAAATCGTACATGCGTTTCTCAACATCCATCTGGAAATGCAGCAGGGACAGAGGGCCGTACTTCGCATATTCAGGCACATCCTCCGGCTCCACCGACACCACGACCCCGGCATTTGCCCACCTTGAGTTGCGGGCTGAATTGGACATGCCGTTGAGCACAGTCTCTTCCGGGCCCGTAGCCGACGGGATGAGGATACCTCCCGGACACATGCAGAAAGAGAATACTCCCCTGCCCTCTATCTGTGTCACAAACGAATATTCCGCAGCAGGCATCCATGGCTGATATTTTCCATGGTACTGTATCCTGTTGATAAGGGACTGAGGATGCTCTGCCCGTACACCCAGGGCAAAGCCCTTTGCCTGGATCTCCCAGCCCTTGCCGTGGAACATCCTGTATATATCTCTTGCCGAATGGCCTGTGGCAAGGATCACAGAAGGTGCTGAAAACACTGTTTCATGTGTTCCGGACTCATCAGTGCAGCTGCATGTCACACGGATTTCTCCGGAAGAGTCCTTGACGATATCTTTCACACGCGTACCGAAATGGTATTCTCCACCGTGCTCCACTATACATTTCCTGATGTTCTCGACTATGGCAGGAAGCCTGTCGCTTCCGATATGCGGATGTGCATCAATCAATATGGACGGATCTGCCCCGAAAGCCACGAACTGATGCAGGACTTCGCGGATGTCACCCCTCTTTGAAGACCGGGTGTAAAGCTTGCCGTCTGAGAATGTCCCGGCACCGCCCTCGCCGAAGCAATAGTTTGAGTCCGGGTCCACAATCCCTTCACGTGAAAGCCTTGCCATATCGAACTTTCTCTTGTGCACATCCTTTCCTCTCTCCAGAATGACCGGCTTCTTTCCCCTCATCAGAAGATGGAGAGCTGCAAACATGCCGGCCGGACCGGCACCTGCAATGATCACAGGCTCGGCTTCGGAAACATCCTTGTACTCCGGTATGGAATATGTCTCCAGCTCTTCCCCGCTGCGGCAGGCTTCAATGCGGTAGCGGTAGAGGATATCTCCCCTGGCATCTATCGACCTGCGTACGATCCTCCACTGTGACACTGCCTTCGGAGCCACTCCCATAGCTCTCGCTGCAGCCGCGATGACCTCGTCAGCTGAAGGTTCCTTCCCTATCGGGCATGCAATCTCTATCTCTTTCATCTGTCTCTTGCGGGATAAAGGGTTACTTGAAATCTGCTATACGTGACACAGGGGCGACATCAAGGCCGGTCCTTTCTCCGTGGAGATAATGGAAATATCCGGCAATGGCTATCATGGCAGCATTGTCGGTAGTGAACTTGAACTCCGGAAGATAAGTATTCCAACCTCTCTTGCGTCCTTCTTCTGTGACAGCTGCCCGCAGCCCGCTGTTGGCCGAGACTCCGCCACCGATTGTGATTTCCTTTATGCCGGTCTGACGGGCAGCCTTGACAAGCTTGTCCATCAGGATCTCGATCAATGTCCTCTGGAAGCTGGCGCAGATGTCTTCCTTGTTCTTCTCCATGAACTCAGGATCAAGAGCCATCTGGTCGCGGACGAAATACAGCAGGGATGTCTTGATGCCGCTGAAGCTGTAGTCTAGACCCGGGACATGAGGCTTCGCGAAATGGAAACGCTGAGGATCTCCCTGCTTTGCAAGCCTGTCCACGACAGGACCGCCCGGATAGCCGAGCCCCATCATCTTGGAACACTTGTCAAAAGCCTCTCCCACAGCATCATCTATGGTCTGTCCGAGGATCTCGAAGTCAAGAGGACTGTTCACCTTGACTATCTGTGAGTTTCCTCCGGAGACAAGCAGGCAGAGATACGGGAACGAAGGATGGATATTCTCCTTGTCATACTGCTTGATGAAATTGGCGAGCACATGTCCCTGCAGATGGTTGACCTCCACGAGAGGCTTGCCGAGTGCAATTGCAAGACCTTTGGCAAATGAGGTGCCGACCAGAAGTGAGCCCAGAAGGCCCGGACCGCGTGTAAATGCGATCGCTGTGATGTCCGAAGCCTTGATGCCGGCCCTGTCAATGGCCTGGCTGACGACCGGGACAATATTCAGCTGATGCGCTCTTGAAGCCAGCTCCGGTATGACTCCGCCGTAGGCCTTGTGCACATCCTGGCTTGCAAGAACATTGGAAAGCAGGTAGCCGTCCTTTATGACTGCGGCGGAAGTGTCGTCGCAGGAAGATTCTATCCCAAGTATTATGTCCATAATCAGATCTGTCAATATCCGGACAAAGTCCGGGAACGGCAAAAATACGACTTTTATCCGAGATTTTTATTATTTTTGCTTGCTTAATCACGCAGGTACAGATTTCCTGATAAAAAGACAGTTACTTACGGTTAAAAGGACTCTCAAAATACTGTGGCTTACAGCTGTTGCAGTCACTGCCATCATTCTTGCCGGGATTCTCGCGATACAGACTCCCCAGGTACAGACATACCTTGCGTCGAAGGTCGTGAAGAGGCTATCAGAGAAGATAGATGCTGAAATCAGTTTTGAAAAGATACATTTCAAGCCATTCAACACGATTGTACTCAAGAACATAGCTATCGTCGACAGGACCCCGTGCGACACGTCGGCACCGGATACGCTCTTCAGGTCGGAATACATAATAGCAAGATTTACCCTCAAGGGACTCCGCAAGCAGGAAGGACTCCACATCAGACGTGCATTCATCCGTAATGCCGCAATGAATCTGGTAATTGAAGATGATGAGACAAACCTGCAGAGGATGTTCGGACTGGAAAAGAATCCGGACAAGGAAAAAAGCGACAAGAACATATTCGACATTAGGAGAGTTGAGATTGACGGGATGTCATTCTGCCTCAACAACTTCAGAAGCGAAGACTCCACAGCGGTCCAGGAAGGCCACATTGACTGGAAAGACCTGCATGTCAGTGACATCCGGATATCTGCCCGCAGGCTGAAGCTCAGCGGAGGCGTCATGAGCGGCACCCTGGACTTCATGTCATTCAAAGAGAAAAGCGGCTATATATGCAACTCCATATCAGGAGAAGCCAGAGTAGGCAACGGAAAGACAATACTTGAAAATGTACATATATCGGATCCTTGGTCTGACGTAAGCCTGCTGTCATTCATAATGAGTTATGAAGACTCGGAGGACTTCAAGGACTTCACACGAGAAGTAAGGCTGGATGCAGACATAGATGACAGCAGGCTCTCCATGAAGACCCTGTCTTATTTTGCCTCTGGGCTTTCCGGCAACAGCTTCACTGCCAGGATCCAGGGCAAGGCGTCCGGAGAAGTGGACGACCTGTCTCTGGACAATCTTCTGATTGATGCAGGCAGCAACAATATCTCGGGGATATTCAGCGGGAAGATATCAGGTCTTCCGGACATAAGCAGGATGTATCTGGATCTGAAGGCAAAGCAACTGAAATTCAGTACTAAAGGCCTTGACACATTCATCAGCCAATGGTCAGGGAAAGGTTCGGGGGCCGGGCTATCAGGCTATGCTGCCGGGGAAAGATTTTCCGTAGACGGAAACATAAGGGGAAGACTAGACAGGCTGTCCGTAATCCTTGGGGTACATTCTTCGATAGGAAAGATATATGCAGACATATCTCTCTCGCACCTGATTTCAAAGACAAAGTCCATAAGAATCGAAGGCAATCTCAAGACAGCTGATCTGGACATAGGAAAGGCCATAGGCAACAACATGATCCATGAATGCACTCTTGAAGCAGGACTCCAGGCGAGTCTCGGCAACAGGGACGGCGCCCCTGAACTGACGATAGATTCTCTTTTCATAGACAGGCTCAATTTCAACAGATACGACTACAGCGGTATCGCGGCAAAGGGCAAGATAGCCAAGGAAGCATTTGACGGCAAGATCGTATGTAACGACCCGAACCTGAACTTCATGTTCCAGGGACTTTTCAATCTTTCCAGGAGAACAAGCAACGCCCTGTACAAGTTCTACATGAACGTGGGATATGCGGATCTCAATGCAATGAATTTCGACAAGAGAGGCATATCCAGAATAAGGTTCAGGACCACGGCAAATTTCAACTGGATACAGAAAAGCGGAGACCTGCTCGGAGACATAGATATCGCAGGCCTTGTGCTGGAAAACATGATGGGCAAGCATGAGATAGGTGAAATCAACATCAACTCATACTCCAGCAACGATATCTACAGGATGTCATTTTCATCTGATTTTGCAGATGCAACATATACCGGGACCGGTTCTTTGCCCGAATTCATAAAGGATTTCCAGGCAGTAACTCTCAGGAGAGAACTGCCTTCAATGTTCAGAGACAGCCTCAAGACAGATGCAAAAGGCAGATACAGGCTCTCGGTAAAGACTTATGACACGATGGACCTGCTCTCATTCCTGGCGCCTGGGGTATATATCGCCGACAGTACATCATTGTACGTGGGCATAGACACAACGGGAATATTCAACGCGAGCCTAAGTTCCCAGAGAATAGCCTATAAAGAACAGTATATCAAGGATGTAGATCTTCATATCGACAATAGCGACGGTGCCATCAAGGGAGAGCTCGGAAGCGGCAGCCTCCGGTTCGCGACCCTTATGCTCAAGAACAACAGGATGGTATTCTTCGCAGATGATGACCATCTGGGAATAGGCCTGTCCTATGACAACCGCAGCACTCTGTCAAACAGAGGTGAATTCTTTGCCATAGGAGACATCTCCCGTGACACAGAGGACAAGATGGCACTTGACGTAAGCATACTTCCGTCAAGCATCTACCTCAATGACAGAGAATGGAGCATCAGTCCGGCAAAATTCAGGATCTGCGGCAAGGAAATAGATGTGGACATACTGGAATTCCTGAGCGGAGACCAGGCCATCAGGGTGACAGGAAGTACGTCTGCGGAAAAGGACAGCAGACTGACTCTGAATCTCGACAGATTCGACATATCGATAGTCAACCCGCTTCTGAAGAAAGACCTTGCGATCAAAGGAGCGTTGACCGGTCAGGCAATACTTGATACTCCTTACAGCGACCTGGGGCTTCAGATGGATTTCCTGTGCGACTCCACAAGCATAGCCGGCTCAAGTCTCGGTACTGTCACGATTGCAGGCAGCCTGGACAATGTCAGGAAAAGCCTTGGCATCAAGGTATCCAACAACATAGACGGAGCAAAGACTCTGGACATAGATGGAAGCTATGGGCTGAAATCCAAGAATGCGGACTTCGACATACTTCTTGACAGATTCGACATAGCATGTGCCTCACCTTTCGTGTCAAGCGTCATCAGCCAGATGAGCGGCTATGTATCAGGACGTTTTACTGCTGACGGTCCGCTTGACAGGCTCACTGCCAGAAGTGAGAATGCCGGATTCGAGAATGCCATTCTAAGGATTGCCTTCACAAATGTCCCGTACCTGCTCAACGGAGGATTCCGGATGGACGAGACAGGAATTTACTTCGACCGTATCAGCATCGAAGATTCAAAGGGAGGAAACGGCCTGCTTACAGGAAACATCAGCTACGACCATTTCAAGGGCATAAGGTTCAACGCCAGGGCAGACGTACTCAACATAGAAGCAATCAATCTTGATGCGAGCCAGTCGGAGACCTTCTACGGCAATGTTTCAGCCACTGGAAGCGTCGAATTCTCAGGTCCGATGAATGCCCTGCAGCTTACCGTCAATGCAGCCACATCAGGTGACGGGCAGTTCCATATACCGCTTTCTTCATCCTCCAATGCCACTGGAAGCAATCTGCTCACATTCAAGGAGCCGGTGGTAATAAAGAAAGTCGATCCTTACGAAGCCATGGTCCAGAGGCTCCAGAGCCAGGAAAAGAGAGAAAGTGACTTCAGGATGAAGCTCAGGGTAGCCGCAAACCAGGGCACAGAGGCATTCATAGAGATTGACAAGGCGACAGGAAACGTGCTTTCCGGCCGTGGAGACGGAGTCATCGACATCGATCTGCAGCCGAAGAAAGATATATTCAACATAACAGGAGACTACACCATAGCTTCAGGAAACTACAGGTTCGTTGCTCTCGGTTTCGCATCCAGGGACTTCTCCATCCAGGACGGAAGTTCGGTCAAGTTCAACGGAGACATTATGGAAAGTACCCTCGACATCGATGCACGCTATACGACAAAGGCCTCTCTGTCCACACTCATCGCCGACACTACGTCAGTTGCAAACAGACGTGTCGTCGAGTGCGGGATATCGATAACGGACAAGATCAGCAACCCGAGGCTCAAGTTCTCGATCAGCATCCCTGACCTTGACCCTACCATACAGTCAAGGGTAGAAAGTGCGCTGAGCACAGAAGACAAGGTACAGAAACAGTTCCTTTCACTGATCATATCCAACAGTTTCCTTCCTGACGAGCAATCAGGTATAGTCAACAACAGCTCGATCCTGTACTCCAATGTCACGGATATAATGACAAACCAGCTGAACAACATATTCCAGAAACTCGACATCCCTCTTGACCTCGGACTGAACTATCAGCCGAACGACAAAGGAAACGATATATTTGACGTCGCCGTCTCCACACAGTTGTTCAACAACAGGGTGATAGTGAACGGAAACATCGGCAACCGCCAGTACAATTCCGGAAGCTCCGGAAGCGATGTAGTAGGCGACCTGGACATAGAGATCAAGCTCACAAGGTCAGGGGCACTGAGGCTCACCCTCTTCTCCCACTCGGCCGACGAATATACCAACTATCTGGACAACTCCCAGAGGAACGGCATCGGTATAGCCTACCAAAAGGAATTTGACAGGTTCGACACATTCATCAGGAATATCTTCAGAAGCAGGAAGAAGAGAGAGGAAGAGGAAAGGCAGGAACTGATGGAGCGCCGCAATATGGAAAGGAATGTCATCATAATAGAAAGCAGGGACGAAGGCAGGAAGCCGGCCGGAATCAGGAAGGAAAGATCCGGGAAAAGACAATAGAGACATCAGCGACACATGGAAGACAGACAAGACAGACACATAATGCGCGAAGATAGCGGCATCGCAGGAAATTGCGGAATGACAGGAGAGCGCAGCATGGGAGGAGACTCCAGGAAAGGGTCAGGGAACAAGGGAGGACTGTATCTTATCCCTTCTCCCCTTGGAGACAATGACCCGATGGAAGTGATACCGGCTCCAGTACTGGACTCCCTGGGCCGGTTCAGGACATTCGTGGTAGAAGAAATAAGGACGGCCAGGAGATATCTGTCAAAGGCAGGACTCAAAGGAAAGATCCAGGACCTGGAGTTCCATGAACTCAATGAGCACACACCGTACAGCCAGATAGAGAGCTATCTGAAGCTGTTCGACAACGGCAACGACGTGGCTCTGATTTCAGAGGCAGGTCTTCCTGCCGTAGCCGATCCGGGGGCACAGCTCGTGGAGCTGGCCCACAGGCACGGCATCAAGGTAGTCCCTGCTGTAGGTCCGTCTTCCCTCATGCTGGCACTTATGGCCTCCGGCCTGAACGGACAGTCGTTCGCTTTCTGCGGCTACCTTCCTGCAAAGACCGAGGAGCGCAGGAACAGGCTGCGCGCCATAGAGAAGTTGTCTGCTTCTACCGGGCAGACACAGATCTTCATCGAGACTCCCTACAGGAACGATTCGATGCTTGCGGACATACTCTCCACATGCCGGCCGCAGACCAGGATCTGCATAGCTGCCGACATCACTCTTCCTGATGCATTCATCAGGACGATGACCGTAGCAGGATGGCATAAGGAGACCGCTGTCTGGCAGAAGGAAGGCAAGGGCATCGGGAAACGCCCGTGCGTATTCCTACTGCTCGCCTGATGAACGATGCCGGAAGAATTGCTGGCCGCCGGAATCATCCGGACAGCCGGACATCGGAGAAACAAGGAACATAGCTTAAAGGACAATATTACCGGAAAGATGGACATCAACATAGAAATGAATGCTGCTGGCACAACAGATATCGTATGCGGCAAAGGCATACTTGAACTTGAAGGGATGGAATTCCATGCCTTCCACGGATGTCTACCACATGAAAAATCCACAGGCAACCTCTATACAGTAGATTTCCGCGCTGTCCTTGACATGAAGGCAGCAGCCCTGAGCGACTCACTTGAAGATGCCCTTGACTACGGCAAGGTATATGAGGTGATATGCCGCGAGATGGAGGTACATTCAGATCTTCTGGAGCACCTTGCGGGAAGGATAGTCAACGCCCTTGCAGAAGCCTTCCCGGAGCTGGAGGACTTCTCCGTAAGGGTCTCCAAGCGCAGGCCTCCGGTCAGAGGTGTAGCCGCATGGTCAAGAGTGACAATGTTCCACGGCTCTGCTCCGCAACCGGGCCAGGCTACGGAACTATGCACAGCACGGAAGCGGCACCAGCGACAGGCGGCATCAGAAGAAGGCAGTGAAATAGGCAGATAGAAAAACAGAAACACATATAGTCAGAAAGACAGGTAAAGAAACATAGAGAAATCAAGATATGGAGAAGAAGAAAATGGCATTCCTGACCCTGGGGTGCAAACTCAACTATGCCGAGACATCGACTTATGAGCGAGGACTCCTCAACGAGGGCATTGAACCGGTGCCATGGGAAGACAAGGCAGACATATATCTTGTGAACACATGCACGGTGACCGAACATTCGGACAAGAAATGCAGAAACATCATAAGGAAGCTCCACAGGGTATCACCTGGGGCGGCGATATTCGTCACAGGATGCTACGCACAGCTGAAGAAAGACGAGATAGAAAAGATAGAGGGAGTGGTGAAGGTATTCGGTGCAGATGAGAAAGTGCAGGTAGTACCTTCCATTAAGGAATTCATCCATGGAGAAAAGGCCCTCGGATGCGACCTTTCCGGAGGCTTCCTCCCGGCATATTCCAGCGGAGAAAGGACAAGGTCGTTCCTCAAGGTCCAGGACGGATGCGACTATTTCTGCGCATATTGCACAGTACCTTATGCCAGAGGACGCAGCCGCAACATCCCCATAGCGGACCTTGTACGTCAGGCCAGTGAGATTGCCGCAGACGGCATAAAGGAGATAGTCCTGACAGGTGTCAATACCGGAGATTTCGGCAAGACCACAGGCGAGACCTTCCTCGACCTGATAAAGGCCCTGGACAAGGTAGAAGGAATCGAGAGATACAGGATATCATCGATAGAGCCTAACCTGCTGACAGATGAAGCCATCGACTGGATTGCATCAGGGACAAAATTCCTGCCCCATTTCCACATTCCGCTGCAGTCAGGCTCAGACACCATACTCAAAGCCATGGGCCGCAGATATGACACAACCTTCTTTGCAAGGAAACTAGAGTACATCAGGCACGCCATGGAAAAGGAAGGCGACCCGAAGGTATTCTTCGGCATCGATGTCATAGTCGGCTTCCCGGGAGAGACTGACGAGCTCTTCATGGAGACATACAACTTCCTGAAAGACACAGCCAGGCCGGCATTCATCCACATCTTCCCGTATTCCCGCAGGGCCGGGACACCGGCAGCCGCACGGAAGGACCAGGTACAGGACTCAGTCAAGACAAGAAGAGTCCAGATACTTGAAAACCTCTGCAAGGAACTCCATTCCGAATTCATTGAGGCAAACAGGGGAATCCATGAGAAAGTCCTTTTTGAAAGCACGGACAAGAACGGTATGATGTCAGGCTACACCGGCAACTACATCCGCATAGAACGTCCATACGACAAGGACCTTGTCGGAAAGACAGCAGATGTGACGATTTGAAAAAGAAGAAGGTATGACAAGACTTACATTTTTCGGGACAGGGACATCCCAAGGAGTCCCGATGATAGGATGCGACTGCGAAGTATGCAGATCGGATGACCCGAAGGACAAGAGACTCAGGTCATCTGCTTTCGTGGAGTACAACGGACTCAACATACTTGTCGATGCCGGTCCTGACTTCAGGCAGCAGATGCTCAGAGCCGGGATAAGGCATCTGGATGCGATATTGCTTACCCACAACCATAAGGACCACACCGGAGGACTTGACGATGTAAGGGCCTTCAACTACATCGAACGCGGTCCTATCAGGATCTATTGCGAAAAATATGTTGAAGACTCGCTCAGAATGGAATATTCCTATGCCTTCGCTGAAAAGAAATACCCTGGAGTCCCTGAATGGCAGGTGACCCTGATCGACGAACATCCGTTCATTGTAAAAGAAAATGTCCCGGGATACCGGCTCGTCTGGGTCGACGGCAAGGGATATGAGAAAGTCAAGGTGACACCTGACCATGAGCCGAAGACGGCGGTAGTCATCCCTGTAAGAGGCAAGCATTATATGCTGCCGGTACTGGGCTACCGCTTCGGCAGGATCGCATACCTTACAGACATGAACTTCATCCCTGAAGAAGAATTCGCGAAGCTGGACGGCCTCGAACATTTCATAATCAACTGTGTCCGCAGGGGAAGGCACATATCGCATTTCTCTCTGGAGCAGGCTGTTGAAGTCGCAAAGAGAGTCGGAGCAAGACACACATGGCTTACCCACCTGTCACATCAGCTGCCTCAGTACGAAAAGCTCTGCGCTGAACTCCCGCCAGAGATACGTCCGGCATACGACGGACTTGTGATTGAAGGGTAGCAGGACTACTCTCCGACACCGGACTGGACCACTTCGAACCGATATAATGCCATATCGCTCTCTCTCCGCAGCTCTACTTCAAACGATCTTGCCTCAGATGAGCTGTTCGGAGCAAGCGTCACGGTAAGCTCAGTATATCTCCAGACCCCGTCCTGTCCAGACACTGATACCGTACACCAGTCTGGATCGGTGTATCCACCCCTGTCATCATCATAATAATAGTAATAATAATAATTGATCATGACACTCTCAAAGCCTTCACCTTCCTGTGCATAAAAGGTCTGCGTCCCGCCTTCCGAAGAAAACCATGCTCTACCGTTCTCAATATCCATAATATAAGCTAACTCGTAGTGAGCAGGCTGTTCTTCCTCATCGCACCCGGCAAACGCTGCCGCCAGTGCAATCATAAAAATAATCTTGAGTACAGGTCTCATATCCATCTACATTTATCTGGTTAAACTTGTCCTGCTACAGGCAAACAGGATGCTATCAGTCAGCCGGCTGCACGACGTCAACAAATCCGAAATCGCAGCCGCCGTCAGTTAATGATATCGAGCAGGACCTGTCAGATCCGGAATCATTTCTTCCGGCCGATATGGTGATCGACTCATAAAATCCATCGCCGTCATCATCGGTTGGGCTGATATGAAGCCACCCTTCATATCCATTGTCTTCGATATGCGCAAATGAGATTCCGGATATCAGGAACTGACCATCAATCGCATATACTGTACCGTTCCCCGCCTGAAGACGGCAGCTCGACATAATTCTCGGACAGTTCTATGCGTTCTCCTCCCTTGTAACACCCTGAAAGCATCAGCAGAGACAGTGCGCCCAGAACTAATAAACATATATTCCTTTTCATAGGCAGAGAGATCATGGTTCCGAATATAATGAAAATCTGCAGAAAAAGCAAATATAATCACCCTCGGTATGGAGGCACGGCCCCGTCATCGATCATTTCCCTCAATGCGCTGTAGACATCATACCGGGACAGACCTGAGGCCTCTCCGTCCGGTGCGGCCTTACCATTCGTCTCCGATACCGGCCCGGCAGCAGGAGAACAGAATCTGACATTTATGTCTTCAAGGGTATAGTTTCCGGATTTTTCATCGATAATATAGGAAGAGATGGCCCGTCTCAAGCCCGAAGCCTTGCCTTCATCCAGAGGCAGGCCCAGTTTCTTCTTCTGCCTGCAGACATCGCAGGTGCCGCAGTCGGCGGAATCGGTCTGCCCGAAATATTCCAGCAGGAAGCGGCTACGGCAGGTATCGGTCTCCTCGACATAGCCTATCATCGTATCCATCCTTTCCATATATGTAGACCTGAGCATCTCATGCCGCTGCGGAGTGAGACGGACATTCTTGGGCCGGAGCCTGTCCTCTGAAAGCCAGATGACAGTCGCATGGTCTCCGGGGATATACTTTATGAAATGCTCCAGCGACATCCGGTAAAGCAGTTGCCTGAGCTCCGGCACCGTGACAGAGGCATGGTCAGCCAGATACTGCTCGTCGACCTGCACCGGAAAAGAGAAGATGCCAGTGTAGCGTCTCATCAGGATTTCAGCGAGCTGGGCCATCTTCCGGTCAGGGAAAGGAATATCGTAGAGGGCTGTACGGGACACTATGAACATCACTTTTGTCTGCACATCCACATCCTCCATCACCGTCCAGTGCCCTTCCCTTTCAATATATTTTATCGCATACCACGCCGAGGTCCTGTTAAGGCCGAAGCGGCGGCAGAACTCGTACAGGTCGAACTTCAGCAGCATCCCCTTGCCGGCATCGTAAGGGATCCCGTACATGACATGCACCTTATGATATATGTCCTCCACATATTCAAGCGAGGGGAAAGATACCGTTGCAGTCTGGCGGAGACGGCGGATGTCGCTGCTGTTCCAGAGAAGGACTGCATAGGAACGCTTCCCGTCACGGCCTCCCCTTCCGGCTTCCTGGAAATAGGCCTCAGGACTGTCAGGGACATCAAAATGGACCACGAATCTCACATCAGGCTTGTCGATGCCCATTCCGAAAGCATTTGTGCAGACCATCACGCGGATATCCCCGGACTTCCATCTAGCCTGCCTGTCGGAGCGAGACACAGCCCCGAGTCCGGCATGGTAGAAGGATGCCGACACATCAGAAGAGCGGAGGAACGAGGCGAGCTCCTCGCATTTCTTCCTGTTGCGGACATATACTATACCTGTGCCTGAAACTCCCCTGCAGATGTCCAGCAGCTGCCCGAGCTTGTCTTCCGTATGCCGGACTATATATGAAAGGTTGGGCCTCTCGAACCCGCTCTTGAACACCAGCTTCTCCCGGAAACAAAGCTTCTCCATTATGTCGTCAGCCACTTTCGGGGTCGCTGTGGCGGTCAGGGCGACCACAGGGACTCCCGGCAGCATTTCCCTCAGGGAACCTATGTTGAGATAGTCCGGACGGAAATCATAGCCCCACTGCGAGATGCAGTGTGCCTCGTCAACTACAATATAGCTGACTTCCATATCCTTAAGATACTGCCTGAAGAGCTCTGTCCCGAGCCTCTCCGGAGAAAGGTAGAGGAACTTGAAGTCGCCGTAGACGGCATTGTTGAGTGCCAGGTCGACCTCGCTGCGGGTCATTCCCATATATACGGCAAGTGCCTTTATACCTCTGTCAGAAAGGTTCTGAACCTGGTCCTTCATCAGAGCTATCAGAGGAGTGACGACAAGGGCTATCCCCGACTTCATCAGGGAAGGTACCTGGAAACACACAGACTTTCCACCGCCGGTCGGAAGTATCGCGAGCTCATCCTTGCCTTCAAGAGCGGACATGATGATACGCTCCTGTCCCGGGCGGAAGGAATCGTAGCCCCAGTATTCCTTCAGCACCGCAAGAGCCTGGTCTTCCAGTCCTGATGTCCCGTTTCCCGTATCTGATGTCTTGTCCCCCATATCTGATGTCTTGTTCCCCATATCGGACGTAGCGTTTCCAGTATATTATGTCATGTTTCCAATATCGGATGTCCCGACGGTTCCATACAATTTCAGGATCCAAAATTATCCCGATATCTCCGTTTTTTCAACACAATGGCCGCACAAGAAGCCATATTTCCACTGAAGATACAAAATTTTTTTGCTCTAACTACAATTTGTTGAATACGTAAATACACTTTCAGAAGGATTGACAATATTTGTAATGCTGAACAAAAACCACAAAGACATGAAAAGATTGATCTACTTCGCTGCCGCCCTCATGACAATGGCCGCAGTTTCCGCCTGCAACAAGGACCTGGATAACACTTCCGACCCGGGGACCGATCCGGGAACCACCCCTGAAGAACAGACCAAGGATGCAAAGGGACAATGGCTGGTCACGTCCATCACGATTAGCGGAACGACCAGAGATGAAATCTTTCCCCTTGCTCTGCTGGACATCAGGCATACCGTCGAGAATGCATTCATCATATCGACCAGGGTAGCGCAGGAAGGCTATGACCCTTCTGCGGAAGAGACTCCTTCTAAAGATCCTTATGACCCAAACTATGAATGGATATATTCGTCCAATGCAGCCATCGACTCCTCCGACAAGACGACTGAAGGGGAATGGACTGTCGTGAACTGCGGAGAAGAAGCCGAGAACATGATAATAAAATATAAGATATCATCAGATGATGTCATGACCTGCATAGTCTCGACTCCAAACGAAGATGATATCCGGGAAGCCGACATGACAGTGACATGTACAAGGCTTGATCCCCCTGTAGAACTCGTGGATAAAGGGGACAAATAGGATCCGGACCATATCTCCTGGATACCGGCAGGACAGGCGGGTGCAGGACTTATGTCCGGTGCCCGCCTTCTTTTGACCGGCAAAGGCCGGAGTCTCTTGCGGTATGCAGGATGGCGCATTTTTTGCAGCATTGCATCTTCCGGATTTGCAGTCATACTTTTCTGCAGACCAGAAAAGGAAATATTTTGCTGCTTATGCTTGGGCAATCACAAAATTATCCTAATTTTGCACCGCGTTCCGGAGGAGCTGCGTTTTTTGAATGAAGTTTGGATCAAATTAATTCATAAACTTTTAATATATAGATTTATGGCAACAATCGATTTAAGCAAGTACGGCATCAAGGATGTGAAGGAAATCCTCCACAACCCGTCCTACGAAGTTCTCTTCAAAGAAGAGACAAAAGACACTCTTGAGGGCTACGAGAAAGGCCAGGTTACAGAGCTTGGTGCTGTCAATGTGATGACAGGTATCTATACCGGCCGTTCACCTAAAGACAAATTCTTTGTTTACAATGAGGCCAGCAAAGACACCGTATGGTGGACTTCTGACGCATACAAGAACGACAACAAGCCTTGCTCAGAGGCAGCATGGGCAGACCTCAAGGCAAAGGCTGTAAAGCAGCTCTCAGGCAAGAGGCTTTTCGTGATGGATACTTTCTGCGGCGCAAACCCTGCAACCCGTCTTAAAGTACGTTTCATCATGGAAGTAGCATGGCAGGCACACTTCGTGAAGAATATGTTCATCCGTCCTACCGAGGAAGAACTCGAGAACTACGGCGAGCCTGATTTCGTATCATTCAACGCTGCAAAGGCAAAGGTTGACAACTACAAGGAGCTCGGACTCAATTCTGAGACTGCAACTGTCTTCAACCTCAAGACCAACGAGCAGGTGATCCTCAACACATGGTACGGCGGTGAGATGAAGAAAGGTATCTTCTCTATCATGAACTACCTCAACCCTCTCCGTGGAATCGCTTCAATGCACTGCTCAGCAAACACTGACAAGGAAGGAAAGAGCACAGCTATCTTCTTCGGACTTTCAGGAACAGGAAAGACTACCCTTTCTACAGACCCTAAGAGACTCCTCATCGGTGATGACGAGCACGGCTGGGATGATGAAGGCGTATTCAACTACGAAGGCGGATGCTACGCTAAGGTCATCAACCTCGACAAGGAGAGCGAGCCAGATATCTACAACGCAATCAAGAGAGAC
>JADIMK010000065.1 GCA_017694785.1 Candidatus Cryptobacteroides intestinigallinarum | reverse complement strand
ATCCTAAGCCACCTCTACAACGAATATAAGGAAAGCAGGCTCAGGCTCCTGGGGAAACTGCTCCAGGAGATGACAATAACTGAAGACGGGACCGCATACATGATCCTCGACAAAGCCACAATGGAAAGATTCGGCATTGAGGAAGGAGACACGGAGGGATTCGTCAACATGCCGCTCTCGATCGACAGGGTAAAGCTGAGCATATTCGTCAAGGAAGACAAGGGGTTCCTGAGGGTATCACTCCGTTCAAAGAAAGGAATCTCGGCCAACAGATGTGCCAGAGAGTACTTCAACGGCGGAGGACATGAGCAGGCATCAGGAGGAAGGCTACGCTTTCCCGAAGACATAGGAGGCATCGGAGAGGTACCTTCCTATATAGAACATGTTACACATATTTTCATGGACAAGACCAATGGCCAGGAATAGCATATCAAGACAAGTACTCAACACCATAGCCGCAGCAACCGTGCTTGCGGCTGCATCCGGATGCACGAAACAGAGCCTGGAGACAACATATTCCAACCAGGAGAACAGGATAGACAGCTTCATCACTTCCCAGCTGGAAGCAAACGAAACATACAGCGTCATCCACAACAACGGCTCAAACAGGCTTATAATCAGCGGCGGAAGCGGAAACGAACTGAAGCAGGGTGGCACCGTATCGTTCTACTACGCAGGCTACATATTCAGCGGAAGCAGCATAAGTTCATCAAATCTTTTCGCCACCAACAGTGAAGCGATAGCAAATGAAGCAGGATGGGCACTTACAGATCCGGACTATAGCATAAAGACAGTACGGCTGTCTGAGGATGAACTGCTTGAAGGACTGTACTACGGGCTGGAAGGCGTCCGTGCAGGAGAGGAATGCCTGATCCTCTTTTCAGGCAAATACGGTTACGGCAACCGCCATGTCGGCACGATTCCTGCAAACTCCGCACTGGCCTACCATATCTGGGTAGAAAGTGTATCAGAATAAATAAAAGGATTCTTGCTATATTTGCAAGTTGAAGAACCAACGAAATGGACAGGAAAAATTTCTTTGCGCCCCTTGCGGCAATCTGTGCAGCCATCCTTATGCAAGGATGCGCTACAAGTGTAGACTCACCTGTAAACGAGGCTGAGAAACGTTATTTTGACGCCTGGGTCGCAGTCAACATACCGGACTGGACAAAGACTGAGCACTGGATATACATTGACGAAGCCGGAGAGACTGTCGGGACCGGAGATCCTGTTGCAGAGGGATACCTTTTCGTAGAATACACTGTGAGGGATCTCAACGGGAACATAACATCTTCGACAAGCGAAGAAACCGCCAAAAGGCTCAACACCTACAAGCCGCAGAACTACTACGGACCCAAAGTGTGGAATACAAGCTCAATGAACGCAGGCGTCTACTATGCCGTATTTGACCTTGGAGGGATGAAGATCGGAGGTAAACGTACCGCAGTGATCCCGGGCTGGATGGCTTCATACACGAAATACTCGACAGAGGAAGAGTACATCAACAATGTCACCGGCAACAGCGACAGCATCTATGAGATAGAGCTGACAGGCCAGACCGACGACATCACCGGATGGGAAAACGGGCAGATGGCAGATTTCGTCGAAGACAACAGCTACGGACTCTTCACGCAGCTGTCGCCGTCCGATACCACAGAAACCGGATTCTACTATGAAGGGAAGATATTTGCCGACGGGGCATTCTCTTCCTACGATATAGAGAAGCTTGATACTGATACCACTTCGACTCTCTTTGCATCAGACACTACGGTATATATCAACTACACCGGCATGCTGCTCAACGGACAGGCATTTGACACGACAAAGGAAAGGACAGCGAAGGACAACAACATCTACTCTTCTTCAAAGACCTACGAACCGGTAAAGATAACATGGAGCGAGAACTGGTCCGGCATCAAGATGGGAGACGACGGCAACAGCGTGACAAGCGGATTTGCCAAGACCCTGTGGAGAATGAGCTGCGTCGAGGGAGTGAAGAGCGCCACCGGCATGTTCTATTCCGGTTTCGGTTATTCATATTCCGGGAGCGGAGATGTAATCCCGGCTTATGCGCCACTGATATTTGAAATAGAATTCACTGAAGCGCCCGAGGACTGACCATGGCAGAAAAATCAGCCATACCTGTTGAACTCGGTACCGAACCGATAGGAAAGCTCCTAAAGAACTATGCTGTCCCGGCCATAATCGCCATGACAGCCTCTTCCTTGTACAACATAATAGACAGCATATTCATCGGACACGGAGTCGGGCCTCTTGCCATAGCAGGGCTAGCAGTCACCTTCCCGCTGATGAACCTGTCAGCTGCATTCGGCACTCTCGTAGGAGTCGGTGCCACGACCCTGGTATCGGTCCTCCTCGGACAGAAGAACTATGAAGTAGCCAACAAGGTCCTCGGCAACGTAGTGATTCTTAATACAGTCATCGGCCTTCTCTTCATGACGGCTGCCCTCGTCTTCCTTGACCCGATCCTGTACTTTTTCGGAGCAAGCGAAAACACCATAATATATGCCAGGGAATATATGAGGATCATCCTTGCAGGAAATGCCATAACGCATCTGTACCTTGGTCTGAACAGTGTACTCAGGGCATCTGGACAGCCTAAGATGGCAATGTTCCTCACCATCCTCTCTGTACTGATAAACACGGCAGTGGCTCCCGTCCTCATATTCGGTCTTGACATGGGCATCAGCGGAGCAGCCATCGCGACAGTCCTTGCACAGACAGTATCACTGGCAGTCATACTCAAGCATTTCAGCAACCAGGAAGGAGTCCTGCACTTCAGCAGGAAGATATTCAGGATAGACTGGAGGATAGCCAAGGATTCACTTGCAATCGGTCTGGCGCCTTTCCTGATGAATTCCGCAGCCTGCATAGTAACCCTTTTCATCAACCAGCAGCTGAAGAAATACGGAGGAGACCTTGCCATCGGAGCATACGGCATAGTGAACAGGATCAGCTTCCTGTTCATCATGATAAACATGGGATTCAACCAGGGAATGCAGCCGATAGCAGGCTACAACTACGGAAGACGGAACTACACAAGGGTAAAGGCTGTAATGTGGACTACCGTGAAATACGCCACAGCCGTCACATGCACAGGTTTCCTGATAGCCATGTTCTTCCCGCACCAGGCGGTGTCTATCTTCACTTCGGATCCCCAGCTGATCGAATTCGCATCCAAAGGTCTTAGGATGCTGACACTCGCATTCCCGTTCGTCGGATTCCAGATGGTGTCATCCAACTTCTTCCAATGTCTAGGAATGGTCAACAAGGCAATCCTGCTGTCCATGTCCAGACAGATACTCTTCCTGATACCATGCGTGTATATCCTTCCTCGGATCTTCGGCAATATCGGAGTATGGATCAGCTTCCCGATAGCCGACTTCGCGGCATTTGTGATTGCAGCTGTCCTCATGGCCGGCATACTCAGGAAATTCCGCAAGCTCAATGACGGAGACGATCCTTCGATATTAGGAAGCAAGCTATAGACCACAGTAGAAGCAAAATATAAAACCAGCATATAATGAAGACTTCAGAAAAGATAATAATAAATGTAGGACGGCAATTCGGCAGCGGAGGCAAACAGGTCGCCCTTGAACTCGGCAAGAGACTGGACATCAGTGTCTACGACAACGAACTGATCTCCAAGGCCGCTGAAGCAAGCGGATTCAGCAAGGATTTCTTCAAAGAAAAGGACGAGAAGAGAAACCTCTTCTCATTCTCATCGTTCTTCAGCACACAGTTAGGACAGCCGCAGAATTATGTGAATGAGAACGAACTCTTCAAGATACAGAGCAGCGTAATAAGGGACATTGCAGAAAAGGAATCAGCTGTGATAGTCGGCAGATGTGCAGACTACATACTTAGAGACAAGGATTTCACTCTGGACATATTTATAACGGCACCTCTGGAGGCAAGGAAGGAACGGGTAGCACAGCGTCTCGGGCTGTCACTTGAAAAAGCAGAGGAGACCATTGCCAGGACAGACAGGAAAAGAGAGACCTACTACAACTATTTCACATTCGGCCACTGGGGCGTGGCATCCAACTACGACCTTTGCGTTGATTCGTCAATCCTCGGCATTGACGGCACTGCCGACTATATAATTGATTTTGCAAGAAGAGCTGGGCTTATGAAGTAACGGAGGGATTGATGGGCAGCAGAAAACTTATCATAACATCCATAGCAGCCGCTGCAGGGATCTGTGTCCTGACTTTCGCCACAGCATCATCACACGACAAGGGGATATACACCGTCGGACAAGACGGTAAAGAAAAGATCTTAAGCCTCAACGACACACTCACCAATGAGATGTCCGACATACCGGCACTTGCGAAGATGGACAGGCTGATCGAAAACTACCGCAGAAGGTGGGATCTCCAGGGGGTGTCCGTCGCAGTCATGAGGAATGACTCTCTTGTCTACGCAAAAGGATACGGCTGGGCAGACATGGAACGCGGAGAAAGAATGAATCCGGGAAACATCCTGCGCATGGCCTCTGTCTCCAAGCTTATCACCGCCACAGGCATAATGAAGCTCAAGGAGATGGGCAAGCTGTCCCTGCAGGATACAGTGTTCGGACCGTCTGGGATCCTCAACGACTCAATATACACAGCATCTATCGGAAGAAAGCGCAACTACATGCAGATCACAGTGGAGGACCTGCTCCGGCATAAAGGAGGTTTCACCTGCGCATACGGAGACCCGATGTTCTCGACACTTGATGTAATGCGGCAGTTCGGCCTTGACCAGGCACCAGACCAGGAGACACTGACAAGATGCCTTCTGAAACGCCAGCTGGGATTTGCCCCGGGAGAATGGCAGAGATACTCCAACTTCGGATATCTGCTTCTTTCGATGATCATTGAAAGGCTTTCCGGGACAGACTACGAGACTTTCATCAGAAAAGAAGTCCTCGAGCCAGCCGGATGCCACGACATGCACATCGCACGCAACTATTATGAAGAAAAATACCCGAACGAGGTAAGGTACTACATGCATGCCGGCTCGGAGCTCTGTCCAGAATACAACAACAGCGGACGGATGGTCGAGAAATGCTACGGAGGGAACAACATAACCGGTCTTTCCGGTGCCGGTGCATGGTGCGGCTCCCCGTCCGAGCTCTGCCGTCTTGTAGCCTCAATCGACGGAAGGCCGGAAATACCAGATATACTGAGTCACGAAAGTGTCGCTGAAATGACAGAATACTTCGACCCTCAGACATACTCCCTGGGGTGGAACGACACCAAGCCTGACGGAGAATGGACAAGGACCGGGACATTCTCAGGGACAAGTGCCCTGATCAAATATTTCCCTGACGGGGAATGCTGGATACTCATCACAAACACCAGCACATGGAGAGGTCCTGGGCTTGCAAGGTATTCAGAGGCACTGTTCAAAAAATGCAGGGAACTTTACAGTCCCCTGCTACCTCATCGTAATCTGTTCTCAGCCGCCCCAGGCAGCAGAGTATTCTTCAAGCTCGGCATACTGCCGGAAATACCGTCGCCTCAGCTTCCGGAATATGTCTTGACAGCAAACTCGCCGGAAAGCACCCTGTAGCCGTTGTCGGCAAGGGACTCAAGTTCATTTTCTCCCGGAAATACATGGACAGGAGCTATGAAAGATACCCTGTCGATGATCTGCTGCATCATGAAGCTGCTGTGTGCCACACCTCCTGTGAGGATGATGGCATCAACCTTCCCGTACACGTCTACGGACAGACCTGCTATGTACTTTGCGACACTCAGACAATAGCCCTTCACAAAGACCTGGGCCTTCTCATCACCGCCGTCGGCCATCTTCAGTATCTCCCTGAAATCATTAGTACCGAACCAGGCCACAGCTCCTCCTTTCCCAACAAGATGCTTCTTGACTTCTTCTTTTGTATAGCGGCCGCTGAAGCACATCTCAACAAGAGGAAATCCCGGGACTGTCCCGGCCCTTTCCGCACTCACAGGTCCGTCTCCGCCATGGGCATCATTGGTATCTATTATCCTGCCTCCGCGATGGAGTGTCACAGAAGTCCCTCCGCCCATATGTGCAACGATAACAGTAAGCGACTTGAAGTCCACTCCTTTTTCCTTTGCAAGACGCCTTACCATAGCCCTGGAATTGAGAGCATGGCAGAGAGGACGTCTCGGGAACTCAGGAAGACCGCCGACCTTGGCTTCCGGCAGCATCTCATCTGCCATGGCTGCATCAGCGATATATGCACGGCAAGAGGCATCTTTTCCGCAAGCTGCCCTGGCCTCATTGACCTCCTGGGCTATGTCATCTGCAATCAGTCCGCTCAGATTGCATGCATGCACACCGTTGCGGGCCTCGACAAGAGCCCTGCGCATCGCTTCGTTGACACCGTAGACACCAGTCTCCACAGGAGTGATAAGACCGGCACGTGCCATGACGATATCTATATCCGACAGAGCTATCCCTTTCTGAGAAAGAAACTCCGTGATGGCATCCCTTCTCATGAGATCCTGTTCCATCACGGAGCTGTACTTGGCAAGGTCAGATACGCTGTGAACAAGGTTCTGCTCGAAGACCATGGTTTCATCAACGAAATAGCCAATCTTGGTCGAAGTCGAGCCTGTGTTTATAGCCAATACCCTGCCTTTCATATCACTTGGCTGACATTGCTGCTATTGCGATCGAATTGAGCTTAGTATCAATGCTGTCTGCGCGGCTGGACAGTACGCAAGGCACTTTCGCACCTACAACCATACCGGCCTGCTTTACATTTGCTGCCAGCTTAGAGTTCGTCTTGTAGAATACGTTTGCTGATTCTATGTTAGGGAAAAGAAGACAGTCTGCGTCTCCAGCCACCGGGCTGACGAGCTTCTTGATCTCAACAGACTCCATATCAACAGCGACATCAAGTGCCAGAGGACCGTCTGCAATGCATCCCTTGATCTGTCCGCGGTCTACCTTCTTGGCAAGGATAGCGGCCTCAACACATGCAGGCATACCTTCAAGCATCTGCTCTGTAGCTGCTATGAGGGCTACCTTAGGCATAGGATTGCCGAGAGAGTGTGCAGTATTGACAAGATATCCGAGCATAGCGACCTTCTGCTTGAGGTCAGGGAGTGGAATCACTGCCATATCACTGACAAGAAGGAGCTTATGATAGTTCGGATTTTCAAGGACAGCCACGTGGCTCAGGACAGCCTTAGGAGGAAGAAGACCTGTCTCCTTGTTGAGGATGGCTCTCATGAACTTGTCTGTGCTGCAGAGTCCCTTCATGAGGATGTCTCCCATACCCTGGTTGACCATGGTAACAGCCTGGGTCACGGCAGGAAGCTCAGACGGATTGTGGAGGACAGTGAACTTGTTGATATCGATTCCTTCCTTCTCGCACTCCTCTTTGATCATATTCTCATCTCCGACCAGAGTGGCATCGACGATACCAAGGTCAACAGCCTTGCTTGCAGCTGCAATAGTGTGTCCGTCGACAGCCCATGCGGCTATCATTCTCTTCCTTGTGCCCCTTCCGGCCAATTCAGCAAAAATTTCTTCAAATTTAGTAAACATGATATCTGTTTGATTAAAATGTCCTATTTTCTGCCCTGTACTAAGTGCATTGTATCCTGGGCAATGACAAGCTCCTCGTCTGTCGTGATCACAGCGACCTTGACCTTTGAGTCAGGAAGCGAAATCAGAGTATCCTTTCCTGTCGAGACATTGGCCTCATAGTCGAACTTCACACCCATGAAAGTCAGGTTCTCGCAGACCCTGCGGCGGAGACGGCTGTTGTTCTCCCCGATGCCTCCGGTGAAGACGATCAGATCCACACCGTTCATTGCTGCAGCGTATGCTCCGATATATTTGGTGACCTCGTATGTGAGCTTCTTGAGGGCAAGCTTTGCCTTAGGATCACCAGCATTTGCGGCAGCATCAAGGTCCCTGGCATCAGAAGATATACATGATACTCCGAGGAAGCCACTCTTCTTGTTGAGGATACGGCTCATTTCCGCAGGAGAAAGATGTTCCTTTTCCTCTATATAGGTCACTACATCCGGATCGACATTTCCGCTGCGCGTACCCATCGTCACGCCCTCAAGCGGAGTGAAGCCCATTGATGTATCCACAGACTGACCGTTTACGATGGCTGCGATGGAACTTCCGTTGCCGAGATGGCAGGTTATCACCTTGCAGTTGGTCGGGTCAAGCCCCACGAAATTGGCACCTTTCTCTGACACATACCTGTGGCTTGTACCATGGAAGCCGTAGCGGCGGATCCTGTATTTCTCATAGTATTCGTAAGGTATCGAATACATATATGCATAGGCCGGCATCGTCTGATGGAAAGCGGTATCAAACACAGCTACCTGAGGCACAGAAGGAAGCACATGACTTACTGCCTTTATGCCGAGAAGATTGGCAGGATTGTGCAATGGAGCGATATCGCAGCAGGCCTCGATCTTGGCAACGACCGCATCATTGATCAGGCAGCTGTCCACGAATTCCTCGCCGCCATGGACCACGCGGTGTCCGACAGCCTCGATGTCCTCGAGCTTCTCAAGCACACCGTACTTCTTGTCCAGAAGAGCCTCGATGACAGCCTTTATGGCTACAGTGTGGTCAGCTATAGGCATTTCCTTGACATACTGCTCGTCAGATGAGCCTTTATGCTTGATACATCCGGTCTCCATACCGATCCTTTCGACAAGACCTTTGGCAAGGAGGAAATAGACATTGTCGCCCTTCATGTCCAGGAGCTGGTACTTCAGAGACGAACTTCCGCAATTAAGAACAAGGATTATCATAAAAAAATATTTAAAAATTTGTCTTGGGATATAAATTCTAATCAAAAATCATTCAAAGTTATGAAATAATAACTATTTTAGCAAAAAATAGGTACGAAATGAGAGTGGAGAGGGATATGGCGGGAATCGCCCTGTTTTTTATGGCCGGCACTGCCTCCGGCATGCTTCTGTTACCTGATATCGCATCTTCCCCGGAGGTCCTGTCACATGCACGCACGGCCGCTTCAGCAGCTTCACTTCTCCAGATCCCGGCCGGCATCGCCGTACTCCTGCACACTTCTCGCCTTACATCTGCGGCAGGGAAAGAGGCCATCATCACATCTGGCAGAAATAACAGTCTGATATACATCACTTTAACATTGCTCATGTTCTATCTGTCAGGCCTGAGCGGAGCCCTTGCATCAGCCATCTCATCCGATATCGTCATCAGAGAATGCTCCGGAGCGGCGGCTTCAGCCGACAGGCTGATTGAAAGATGCTCCCGTCATTTCCGGGATGCCATCGATGCTGTGCCATACGGAGATCCAGGATGCAATGCTCTGGCAAAAGCATTGCTTTCCGGCGACAAATCATCAGTAACCACAGAAATCAAAGAGGCATTTCGCGCAAGCGGAGCATCGCACATCCTCGCTCTGTCGGGCATGCACCTCGGAGTAATCTATGCAATCCTGCTCAAAGCTACGGCATTCGCAGGCAACTCCCCTGGCGCAAAAAAGATAAGGTCTGTAATCATAGTCGTGATATCAGGTGGCTACACACTTGTCACCGGAGCATCGGCTTCGCTTGTCAGGGCAATGCTCTTCATAACAATAAACGAAGCCGCCAGGATAGCCGGCCGGCAGCCTTCCCCGATGAACACGTTCTTCGCCTCAGCGCTCATCCAGCTGACCGTAGAGCCCGGAAGCATAAGGTCGGCTGGCTTCCAGCTGTCATATCTGGCCGTGGCAGGAATCCACCTGCTGTACCCTTCGATGAGGCAATGGTATCCGGGCAACGGAAAAGGAGACATCCTCAAGAAAATCTGGAACTCGGCAGCCCTGTCTATCGCTTGCCAGATATTCACTGGCCCGGCCGCATGGATCATATTCGGGACATTTCCGAAATACTTCCTGATAACAAATCTTCTTGCTGTACCTCTGTCAACATTCCTGATGGTACTCTCCGCAGCAGCGACCATCCTGTACCCGGCCGGACTGTGTCCTGAGCTTCTCCTGCGTGCATGCTCAAAGTCTGCCGAGATGCTTTCACTGACACTTGATCTTATAGCCGGGCTTCCGTAGAAAGCTATGGGTCACTCGCTGATCAGCCTGAATCCGGATGATTTCCAGGTCTTCATCGAGCCATCGCTGTCCTGATAAATGAGATATCCCTCGACATCGTCCCTTGAAGAGATATATTCGGAAGCCCTGTCGAGACCGAGCACCATGCAATAGGTAGCAAGAGCATCAGCCTCAGCTGCGTCTGACGCCACTACAGTAGCACTGAGAAGGGAATGTGTGACCGGATAGCCTGTCGAAGGATCGATCGTATGGGCATATTTGCATCCGTCACGGACATAGAATTTCCTGTAGTTGCCGGATGTGACGACTCCGCACTCCCCTGGCCCTGCCTGAAGGATTCCCTTGAGGTCTGCGCCTGAGACTTCATTGCCGTCCACAGGCTTGTCCACACCTATTGTCCATGGCTTTCCCTGAGGATTGACACCCTTGCAGAAGATTTCGCCTCCGACATCCACAAGCATGTCCTCCACGCCATTGTCCTTGAGATAGGATGCTATCACATCACAGGTGAATCCCTGCGCCACAGCGTTGAAATTGAGCTCAGGAAGGTGCTCCGGATGCCCGTCAGTGACGATATCGGAAGCTGACACACAGCCGTCAGGTCCTACGGCAGAAGCCATATCTGAAGCAAGCCTGTCCATTCCTATGTATTTCTTCACAGCTGCAACATCTTCATCCGAAGGCATGGAATCGGTTGTGAAACCGAATCCCCAGATATCGAAAAGAGCACCGGCAGAGACATCTACGGCACCTTCTGTCATATCATAATATCCTTTTGAGAGCCTGTATATATCAAGCAGCATGCTGTCGGGACGGACACGTTCCCCTTGATTGAAGCGAGAAAGGAGAGAACCCTTGTTGTAGCCCGACAATGAATTGTCGACCGCATTCAGAATAGAGTCTATACCTGCCTTAAGTTCATCGGCACCTGGCACGACACCGTCCATATTGATCTTGACTGAGTAAGTTCCCCCCTGTGCATATCCGGACAGGGCCACATAACCTGTATTGCGGGAACAAGAAACAGAAACTAGCGCCAAAACCGCACAGACGGCAGCCGAGAAGAGATATTTTCCTGAATTAGTCATGATTCCAAAAGTATTTCCGCAAAAATAGGGATTTTACGCAAAAAATTCACATCTTTGTAGATTGTGACAACAAGTAGCAGACAAGTTAAAATGATTTTGAGAAAGTTATCAATAGCGGCTCTATCTGTACTTGCAGCCGCAGCAGCACTCTCTTCATGTAAAAAGGATGAGGAGGATACAGCATCTGCACCATACCTTACCGGCAACCCGAAATTCTCAGTAGACAGATATGTAGAGGCCGGAAGCAGACATACATTCACGGCTGAAGAAGTCACCAATCCTACCGGAGCTGAAGTGAAATACTCATGGACAGTCACCAGAGGAGGAAAGACTGTCATTGACGGAGAGACCTCCGAGACAGACGGAGGGAGGACCTTTGAATATGCCTTCGAAGGAGTCAACCAGAAAGACACACTGTGCAACTTCCGTGTATCATGCTCTACGAGTGCCACAGGCTACAGCGGCACAAGCTATTCCGCAGACGTCACCACCGTCAGCGATAAATCCCTGACCACAGAAGGAGACTCTCCTCTTTCCGGTTCTGTAAGTGAAAGTGAAGTCACAGATCCAAGGGACTCAAGGATATACAGGACTATCATAGTAAACGGTCTGGAATGGACCGCCGAGAATCTTGCATACTCAGGCCAGGGCGGTACACTTGGAAGGCCTCTCGAAGATGCCGAAGCTGCTTCCGGGATATTCGGACGTCTCTACAAATGGAGTGAAGCCACAGAAGTATGCGAAGGCCTGGGCAACGGTTGGAGGCTTCCGACTGTTGAAGACTGGAACAACCTCGGGTCCTTCCTCAAGAAATCGGGAGAAGCCCAGGGTCTGACCGCAGGATGGGCAGGCATCAACGGCAAGATAATGACCAACATCTATTTCAACGGAAATGAGATGTGGGAATACTGGCCGGATGTAGTCATAACCAATGAAAGCGGATTCTCCGCAATCCCTCTCGGCTATGCTACAGTAGTGGAGAAGGAATTCAGCGGAAGCGCTGACGACATCTGGACATTCGCAGGATTCTCCGAATATGCCGGATTCTGGACTTCAACAGGATATACAGCCGGACAGGAGCCAGGGACAGGTGATGACCCGGAAAGCAAGAAGGCCTACTACGTGTATATCTACGAAAACAATGATGACCTGCGTCTCAACTATGTGGACAAGACAGCATTCGCTCTTCCTGTCCGCGGCGTCAGGGACTCCCAGTGACCGGAGATCACAAAGCAGGACCATAAGAAAAGAAGCCTGACCATCGTCCGATGATCAGAAACATCATTTACCAAATATAACAAAACATGAAAAAAGGTTGTGCTGTAATAGCATTAGGCGCAGTGCTGCTGCTTGCAGTCATCTGCATATCCCTATTCTTTTGGGTAAAATCATCTTATAATGGACTTGTTAAGGCTGACGAACAGGTGAGTGCAGCATGGGCCCAGGTAGAAAACGTTTACCAGCGCAGGTCTGACCTCATCCCGAATCTCGTAGCCACAGTCAAAGGCTATGCCGGGCATGAGTCCTCGACCCTGGAGGCTGTGACAGAGGCACGTGCAAATGCCACAAAGATCACAGTTGATCCGTCTGACCTCAGCGAAGAAGCAATCGCAAGATACCAGGATGCACAGGGAGAGCTCGGACAGGCACTCGGAAGGCTTCTCATGATCACCGAGAACTATCCAGACCTGAAGGCCAGCCAGAACTTCCGCGACCTGCAGGCCCAGCTTGAAGGCACCGAAAACAGGATAGCGACTGAACGCATGAAATTCAACGAGACTGCCAGAGGCTACAACACCATGGTAAGGTCATTCCCGACGAATATCATAGCATCCATCTTCGGTTTCAACACAAAAGGCTATTTCAAGGCCTCCGAAGGAGCCGATACCGCACCTGAAGTACAATTCTAGACATCCCCGGAAATGAAAGCGAAGGATTTCCTGACCGGGGAGGAAATAAAGTCTGTGACACAGGCTATTGCTGAAGCCGAAAAATGGACTTCAGGAGAAATCCGTGTTCATCTTGACGAGACCTGCACAGGTTCGCCTATGGAAAGGGCCGAAGAAGTGTTCAGCTTCCTGAAGATGGACAGGACACAGCTCCGTAACGGTGTCCTGATATATGTGGCATGCCAGTCCAAGGTATTTGCCATCATCGGGGACAAGGGCATCAATGACACTGTCCCGGAAAATTTCTGGCAGAATGTAGCCGAAGTCATGAAAAAGGAATTCTCTGCCGGAAGATATGCCTCCGGACTTTCAGAGGCCGTAAGGATGGCTGGAGAAAAGCTCAAGGAATTCTTCCCGTACAAGGCAGACGATGTCAATGAACTTCCTGACGACATATCGTTCGGGAAGCAGAATCCATGAAAGACCTGATGACAGAAAGATTCAGATATATCAAAGCAGCAGCAATAATATGCCTTATGCTGCTCTGCACTTCAGCACTTGCAATACCGTCAAGGCCGCAACCTCCGCGGCTGGTCAACGACTTTGCAGGATTGTTTACACGGCAGCAGACGGCTGCTCTGGAAAGCATGCTTACGGCTTTCGACGATTCTACTTCAAACCAGATCACAGTTGTGACTGTAAAGGATCTCGAAGGTTACGATCCTTCAGAATACGCCACAAGGATAGGACTTGACTGGGGTGTCGGTGCGGACAAATACGACAACGGCATTGTAATGCTCGTAAAGCCGAAGACATCAGACTCAAGGGGGCAGGTCAACATAAGCGTAGGATACGGACTTGAAGGAGCCATACCTGACGTGTATGCAAAGAGGATCATTGACAACGAGATGATACCGAGATTTGCTGAAAATGATTACTTTGCAGGAGTCTATGCAGGCTGTGAAGTGCTCATGAAGCTCGCTTCGGGAGAGATTTCAGAACCTAGGGAGCAAAGCAATGACGATGCCGGCGGCATAATAGCAGCTGTACTTCTGCTAATATTCATCATATTCCTTGCCGGAGCATTCCGGGCAAATGGCAAAGGTGGAGGAAACGACCGGGGCAACAGCGGAGGTGGCGGCCCGGATCTGCTCGACATGATAATCATCGGCAACCTTCTTGGCAGCGGACACAGCTCCGGGAGGAGTTCCGGAGGATTCAGCGGAGGTTTCGGAGGAAGCGGATTCGGCGGCTTCGGCGGAGGAAGTTTCGGTGGAGGCGGGGCATCAGGATCCTGGTAGGCCATTAAGTACAATCCCTGACGGATATACAGGAAAGACCGGATGATCTGCTGAGGCAAGACACCCGGAATCTGACGCAGATCATCAGTGTAAATCAATTATCTGAGATCAGTAATGACGTATTCATCTCCGAGAGACCCGGCATCCAGCGAAAACATATTGTCCTCGACAGGAGAGGACACTTCATATCCGCTCACGGAAAGCTTGAGGACAGATCCGTCCTCAAGATAAAGATCAAGAGCTACAGGACGATATGTTCCCTTTGCAAAATAGAGCAATGCAGAGGATATCTTTCCCATCGGCACAGCCGGGCGGAGCTTCAGGGAGACTGCATCCTGGCCGCTGATCTTTTTCTCAGACACAGACTGGCCGCCGTCCGGAGCAAAGACCTTGTCTATATCCCTGAGGATGAATGTAGGATAGGACAGATAATCCGGAGAAGAACTGTCCACGGACTCTGCGATTGCTTCCTTGGCACTTCTGTCGAGGGTCCATCTGCTCCTGCCGTCACAATATGTCTCAAGTCCGTTGCCTTCCTGCATGAAAGAATCTCCCTGGAAGACTACATGGCCGCTGCCTGTAATCTTGCTGCCGGTGGATGCCGACAATGTATATGAATAATCAAATGAGACCCTTTTCCCTAAGATGGCAGAGACAAATCCATCCAGCATATCGGATACACCGGACTGACTGGCCGGCTGCAGGGAAAAGTCACCTGACGGCACAGTCTGACTG
>JADIMK010000064.1 GCA_017694785.1 Candidatus Cryptobacteroides intestinigallinarum | reverse complement strand
CTGTGAGGGATACCCTTATCGTGTCACCGATCCCTTCAGATAGAAGAACTGAAATGCCGACCGCAGACTTGAGCCTTCCGGAATCACCGTTTCCGGCTTCAGTTACTCCAAGATGGACAGGGAAGACCAGGCCTTTTTCCATCATGGCTTGATACAGAAGTCTGTAAGCTTCAACCATAACAATTGTGTTACTAGACTTCAGTGAGACGACAACATTGTAGAAATCATTGGCTACGCACAGGTCCAGCCATTCCATGGCAGCTTCTTTCATCGCAAGCGGAGTGTTGCCGTAGAGGGTTGTGATCCTTTCTCCCAGCGAACCGTGGTTGAGTCCGATCCTGATGGCTGTGCCGCATCTTCTGCAGACTTCTACGAGCTTTGCAAACTGCTCGCAGGCCTTGTCATGATCCTTATGGAAATTTCCTGGATTGATACGTACCTTTTCTACCACTTCGGCCACAGCTATCGCTATATCGGAAGAAAAGTGCACATCAGCGACAAGCGGAGTGTCTATTCCTTCTTCCCGGAGACGCCTGCGGATCTCGGCAAGAGCCTGGACTTCATTCATTCCAGGGACTGTGAGCCTTATCATCTGGGCTCCTGCCTTATACATTCTGCGGCATTGCGAAAGCGATGCCTCTATATCTGACGTATGTGTATTGCACATTGTCTGTACGACAATCGGATGGCCGTGCCCTATAAGGACATTTCCAGCTTTTGCTTCAATATATCTTATCATTTTGACGGTGTATTTCTGTCTATTGCCTTGATGAGTCCAAGCTGCTGTCTTGCCTCCTGCTTGAGTTCATGCTTTGTCTTGCCGGTACGGCGTGTAAGCTGGAAATGCAGTCCCACAGAGAAGACAATGTTCGACGGATAGGCATATCTATAGTAGTACTGGCTGTAATAGTCAGGATCATACAGGGTACCCATTGAATACTTGTACATGGCGGTGAAATGGATCTCTACTGGATCAAAGATAAATCCTAATCCGAGACCACCCTTTATACCGTAGTCCAGTCTCCTGTCTGTCTCCATGAACGAATCCTTGATGGACGGATCGACATCGGGACCGGTACGGTGGATGCTCAGCCTGTAACCTCCGAAGAAACCAATGTTTGCCATTATCTTCATCTTCCAGAAATCGACATGGCAATGAGCCATCACAGGCACTTCTATGACTTCCATGACTGCCTGGTGCGCTCCCTGGACATCGGGAGTATATCCATCGTCATCGGTCTTGAACTTATATCCTTCCTGTGTATATATCACCCCTGCCTGGAAGCCGAAATACGGCATATAGCCGAACATCTTTCCATACCGGGTATACATGATTCCGAAATTGTATGGAACAAACAGGAAGTCCTGCTTCATAGATGGATTCCACATCACCTGGCTCATGGCCATCCCGTACTGGATGCCGATCATAGTATAGTCGTTGATGACATTCTTCTTCTTGACATCAATCGTATCAAGGTATGCCAGCGATGCAGCATCGGCCATAAGCGTATCCTTGAGGTCACGTGCCTTCTTCCTGTCATTGCCTGAGGCAGAAGCACAGAAGGAAGTCACAATAAGGAAAGCAGCAATGAATGAAATATATCTCTTCATATAGTTCTTGTCTTGTACATGATGGAGTAACGTGACGATCTGTCCATGTCAGGATAAATGTCACGGAGCTATCTGAACATTTCTCCGACGTCGATGATCTGTTCAAGCTCTGTCATCTCAGGGATGTCTATCAGGAATGTACCGTCCTGGAGCTTGAAGAACTTCACTTTCTCAGGCTGCTTGTGCTCCAGAAGGTTTCCTGTATCCACAAGTCCGTTCCTGTTAAGGTCTTCTGTAATCCTTATTGAATATTTGCCGGCCTTGAGGTAAGGGAACAGCAATGTCTCATCCTTGTCAATGATATATGACCTGAGGACCTTGTCCCTCTTTTCGTTCAGCAGGTCCACGATATATTTGTTCTTGACATTGTTCATCACGACACTCATTGAGCTGAGCTTGTCATCGTTCGGAAGAGATACCTTCACCTCCAGGCTGTCATTGTAGAATCCGTTGATATCCATGAATTTCCTATGAGGGAATTTCAGGAAATATTCATATCCCGGCAGAAGCTTCACATTCGGAGTGACAATGTATTTCCTCAGGTTGAGTGTGTCCTGCGCCCATGAATATGTCTCCTTGACCTCCTGCTGCTTCGGATTGACGTACCAGAACTGCAGGGAATCGAATGCAGACTGCACAAGCGGATATTTGAATTCTACAGTGAAGCCGTACTGCTCGATGGTCTCAGGCTCGGCAGTCACAGTAAAGACGGCTGTAGTATCTTCTTTCTTGATGTCCCTCGATGAGGTCTTTGCAGCACCTATCTGGCGAGGTTTGGCAAGCTTGACCTCTTCTGTAAACGGGACAAGGGCGCCGAGAGTATCGGTCTTCATATAGTCGACATACAGGAAGAGGGTATCCGGCTGTTTCTTAGGGTCATTTACCCATATCTCGAGGCTGTCCTGTTCAAGGTTGAACTGGGTGATGAGCTTTTCCTGAGGCACGCCTTTTATCCAGATTGAATCGATCTGGGCGTACGGAGCCATGAATGTAATATACGCTGTCCTCTCTCCGAGACGCTCCTTGTTGACGATCATCTGCTTCGAAGGAGTCTCGCGGAACATGTTGAGTTCGAATTCAGACTTTCTCGCAAGGCATGCGACTGTATCTGTCATCAGGTACTTCATGACTTCAGGAAGTGTGTCGCTTACTACCGTGGCAGGACGTATCAGAGTGTCCCAGAAAGCTATGAGCTCATTGTTTTCAGCCTGATACATGTTGTCATTATTGTCATCCTTGACTGCGTACAGCCTGTAGACAGTATCCTGTATGTTTCTCAGACAGAAATATCCCCAGTCATCGGTCTTGACTGCGGCATCCGGACGGTGCTTGAATATCGCGGAGTCTGCCTGGTCCTTGTAGAGCATCACAGTGACACCTTTGAGAGGCATGAGTGTGTTGCAGTCCTGGACTGTCCCGGTGATCATCATCGAATCCAGGACATGTCCTGTCGAGAAAGCCAGGGTATATCCGGGATACATGTTGCCCTCGTTGTTGTCGGCGATAGCATTTGTGATATCAAGCGTATATGTACGGTTGGAATCAAGGTCACTTTCGAAAGAGACGACAACACTCTTGCCTTTGAGCCTGAACTTCGGCCTTTTCTCCATAGGAGGGGAGAGGAATATGCTCTGCTGGTCCTTGACGGTGACGAACTCATTGAACTTGAAGACCAGCTGCGTCTTGTGGACAGGGACATGTGTGGCTCCCGGATATGGATATATCTCCACAAGCACAGGCGGTATGGTATCCTTAGGCCCGCCGCTGGGAGGAGTAGTGGTATTGGCACAGGAATGCGAGAAAAGCACTGTACCCAGCACCAGAGCGATGGGCAGCACAGGAAAATATCTTTCAAAAAAACGTTTCATCAGTTTATATGTCATTGTTTCCGCCCTTGGCAGAAAACTGTATTCCTTTATATCATCAGTGATCCGTATCCTTTATAAAGGCCATCAGGCCGGTCCACGGTCCAGGATATCAGCTGTCAGAGGTCTGTCCTCACGACACTCTGTATCCCTTCTATCTTGTTCAGTTTCTTCGTCAGTTTCTCAACATCATCCTTGTCGTGGACATAGAGGTCGATGTAGCCCTCGAATACACCGCCTTCTGTACCGAGGTAGAATCTCCTGATGTTCACGTTCATCACCAGCGAGATATAACGCGATATCTCGTTTATGATGCCCATACGGTCGAATCCCTTGAGCGAAAGCCTCACCAGGAACGACCTGTCGGACTCGACGCCCTTCCACTCAGGGACCATGATCCTGTCTCCGTGCTTTGCGGCAATGCTGTTTGCCACAGGACAGCTCTTCTTGTGGACGGTGATGATGCCGTCTGAAGAAATGAATCCTACTACGCTGTCTCCCGGAATAGGGTTGCAGCAGCTGGCTATCACATACTTGTGGGCAGGATCATCCGGATCTATGACATATCTGTCTTCGTCCTTTGGCTTCTCCTTATCCTTCTCCTTGCCTTTGAACCAGCTGAAGTTCCATGGCTTCGTCTTGGTACTTTTTTCCTGGCTGTCCCTTATGATGTCTTCAAGGTTGTTGAGCTTCAGCAGTCCCAGACCGACCCTGAAATACAGTTCGTCTGGATTCTCTTCAAAGACCTCATATCCGTCCATCATGGCGGCAAGCGTCTTGTCATCCGGTTTACGTCCGATTGCAGCGAGCTGCTCCTCTATAATTTTCTTTCCAATCTTTATGCTTTCCTGTCTTTCCCCTTTGAAATAGTCCAGGACTATGTTCTTGGCCTTTCTTGTCTGGAGGAACTGCAGCCACTCACGTTTAGGCTTTTCGTTCTCTGCTGTAATGATTTCTACCTGGTCACCTGTACGGAGCTCATAGGAAAGCGGGACAAGCTTCATGTTGACCTTTGCCGCAATAGCCTTGTTTCCGATCTCAGTATGGATAAGGTAAGCGAAATCAAGGGCTGTGGCTCCCTTCTGGATCGACTTCTGCTCACCTTTCGGAGTGAATACAAAGATGTCCGTAGAAGTCAGGTCATTGTGGATCATGTCCAGAAGTTCAAGGGCATTGACATCCGGGTCTACCAGGATTTCCTTGACCTTGTTGATCCACTTGTCCATCTCGCTGTCATTCTCGCTCACAAAGCCGTCCTTTTTGTACGCCCAGTGAGCCGCGATGCCTTTCTCAGCTATATCATTCATCCTGCGGGTCCTGATCTGGACTTCAATCCAGATGCCCGAATGGCTCATTACAGTACAGTGTAGTGCTTCATACCCGTTGTTCTTAGGATGCTTGACCCAGTCCCTGATGCGGTCGCTCTTGTACCTGTATATGCCGGTGATTATGGAAAACACATGGTAGCACTGGTCTCTCTCGTTTTCCTTCGAGTTTGAATCAGGGTTGAAGATTATCCTGACTGCGTAAAGGTCATAGATCTGGTCGAAGGTGATGTTCTTGGTGACCATCTTGTGCCAGATCGAATACGGGGTCTTCACCCTTTTCTTTATCTCGAAATCGAAGCCGGCGGCCTTGAGGGCATTGCTTATCGGGAGGATGAACTCGTCGATCTCCTTTTCCTTGTCGTTGATGTTGCGGTTTATCTTCGCTGTTATGTCATTGAATACTTCAGGCTCCTTGTAGCGGAGCCAGATGTCCTCCATCTCAGACTTGACTTCATAGAGGCCCAGGCGGTGGGCGAGGGGAATGAAGATGAACATCGTCTCGCTCAGGATCTTCTCCCTCTTATATTCCGGCATGAACTCGATTGTCCTGCAATTGTGCAGCCTGTCGGCAAGCTTTATCAGCACGACCCTCACATCATCGTTGAGAGTCAGCAGGATGCGCTTGAAATTCTCTGCCTGCATGCTCTTCTGCTTGGCCTTGTCCTCGTTGTCAAGTACAGTCTTGATCTTCGTCAGACCATCCACAAGAGATGCAATCTTGTCTCCGAAGAGATTCCTGATGTCATCAACGGTATAATCCGTATCCTCTACGACATCATGGAGCAGGGCCGCTGCTATCGATTTGTATCCGAGTCCGATATTGCTGACCACGATCTTCGCGACTGCTATCGGGTGAAGTATATAAGGCTCGCCTGAACGACGTCTCACCCCCTTATGAGCTTCGTTGGCAAACTCAAATGCCTTCTGCACAACATCCAGCTCAGCCTGGTTGGCACATCGCTTCCTTGCGATCTCTTTCAGGTCGGCATATTCTCTTGCTATGACTTCGTAGTCTGCCTGTGTAAATTCAGAAACACTCATATATCAATCTATTTCTTTCTTCTAAGTTATAAAAGTCAACCAAACCCAACAGCAATTTATTCCAATCTGGAAATACACTTAATTGAACCAGTAAATATTGCTCTTTGTCTAAATATAGTACTTTGTCATCTTTCCGTCAGTCATCAAGGTTGTAGTTGTCAACATTCTGGAACGCATAGGAGAGTTCCGCACCGAAAAGTATGATGAACCATCCGAAGTTGAGCCAGAACATGAACAAGGGGATAGCTGCCATTGCTCCGTATACAGCATTCAGCCTTGTCACGAACAGCTGTGTCTCGAGGTACAGATACTGCAGCACAGTAAAAGCAAGTGCGGAGACTACTGCAGCCTTGAATGCATGAGTATATTTTACCTTTGCATTAGGTATGAACTTGTACATGGCCGAGAATGTCAGCAAAGCCACTATATAGAACAGCATCCATGCAACGAAAGACTTGACCCCTTCCATCTTCAGGATACCCCAGTCCATGTTGTTGAAGAGGTTGCTGTATGATATCGAACCGGAGAAGAACAACATCATGACGAAAGGTGCGATGATAAGCACAAGGAAATAGAAGGATATGCGCTTGAAAATGTTCCTTGACTTGTGCACTTTCCAGACATTGTTGAAGACCCTTTCCACTGAGATCATCATCCACAGCACTACCCATAGGAAGAGAAGGGAGCTGACAAGTCCGACGCCGCTCGACATCGCGGTGTTAATGATATTGTCTGCCGAAGCCATCACAAGGTTTATTATGTCCTGATAGCTGCTGAAATTCTCATACATCAGAGACCTCAGCTTGTCCTCCAGGCCGAGACCTCCTGTGACCACGAATGTGAAAGCAAGGAAAGGCACCACGGACATTGTCCCGAAGAAACTCAGTGCGACAGCCTGGAAGCCTATCTTCTGTGCAGAGAAAGTCCTGATGGTGATGATGATGATCTTCACATACTTGATGAACCTGGCCTTTACACGCGAAAGCTCATCCAGATCAAGGATCCAGATCTCTTCGGCGAGGAAATGCCTGAGTTCATTCCATATTTTCCTGACAGATGTCATCATCTAACTCCTGTTTCTTTATCTAACTTCTGTTCCTTTATCTAACTCTCGTTTCCTTTCTATTGTCAATTTGTGGCTCAATTATCTATTTGTAGCTCAATCATTTTATATTTCCATTTCAGATTTGTGGCTCATGGCATTGTCCGGCCGTCATTCGTCTGGATTATCCGGGAACAGCCCAGCCTGGCCTTCCTTGATCTTGTCTTCAATGAGATTGTTTTCAAAAAGGTTGTTTTCCATGGACTTGTTGCCTCCAATCATGGACATGAACTCGTCTTCTCCTATGATTTTGATGCCTAGATCGTTGGCTTTCTTCACCTTCTCCGGGCCAGGCTTCTCTCCTGCAAGGAGATATGTGGTCTTGCTGCTGACAGAAGAGCTGTTCTTGCCTCCGTTGGCCGTGATGAGCTTCTTCATGTCGTCGCGGGATATCGAGAATGTCCCCGTGATCACTATGTTCATGCCTTTGAGCTTGTCTGATACCGGGCCGTCGGTTTCCTTCATCTCAAACTGGAGTCCTGCGGCCTTGAGCCTTTCCACTTGGTTCCTGTTGACAGGGTCTGCGAAGAATGCCAGGATGCTGTCCGCAATAACATCACCGACATCAGCCACCGCAAGAAGATCCTCACGCGAAGCCGCCATCAGGTCATCGATGCTGCGGAAATGCTCCGCCAGTTCCCTTGCCGTGGATTCCCCGACATAACGGATGCCCAGCGCAAAGAGGACATGGTCGAAAGTAACTTTCTTTGATGCTTCGAGACTGTTTAGAAGCCTCTGGGCCGAACGTTCCTTCCAGCCCTCCAGCTTCAGCAGGTCCTCTTTAGTGAGGTCATACAGGTCAGCCGGATATTTTACGAGTGAAAGGTTGTAGAGCTGGTCTACAGTAGCATCTCCGGCTATTACATTCATGGCCTTGCGGCTGATGAAATGCACGATCTTGCCTTTCATCTGCGTCGGACAGCCTGAGACGTTTGGGCAGAAGAACTTTGCTTCACCCTCATCACGGACGAGGGGAGTGCCGCAGTCCGGACATCTGTCCGGGAAGACCGGGATTTTCTCGGAGCCGTTCCTCATGGATTTCTCAACTCCCGTTATCTTCGGTATGATCTCGCCGCCTTTCTCGACATATACGCTGTCTCCGATCCTTATGTCAAGTATCTGCATCTGGTCGAGATTGTGGAGCGTGGCTCTCTTGACGACAGTGCCTGCAAGCTGCACAGGGACAAGGTTTGCCACAGGAGTGACAGCTCCTGTCCTTCCGACCTGGTAATCTATGGAAATGACTTTAGTGAGGGCCTGCTCAGCCTTGAACTTGTAGGCTACGGCCCAGCGCGGGAACTTTGAGGTATAGCCGAGTTCCTTCTGGAGGTCCAGCTCGTTGACTTTGATGACTATGCCGTCGGTAGCGAACGGAAGGAACTTCCTGTGCGTGTCCCAATAGCTTATATAGTCCTCGATCTCATGTATGTTGTGGCATATCCTGCGCTTGTCCGAGACCGGAAGTCCCCACGATGCCGCAGCATCGAGCGCATGGCTATGTGTATCGAAATTGATGTTGTCCACAGGTATGTGGTAGAGGGTACATTCAAGTCCCCTGTGTCCGACCTCCTTAGGGTCGGTAAGCTTCAAAGACCCTGATGCGGCATTCCTCGGATTTGCAAATGGCGGGTCTTCATCACGTTCCCTTTCCTCATTGAGCCTGTCGAAGGCTGCATAAGGCATATATATTTCGCCCCTTATCTCAAACTCTTCAGGCCATCCTGAGCCCTTGAGTTCCTGCGGGATATTTCTGATATGGCGTACATTTTCTGTGACATCGTCACCGATGACGCCGTCGCCGCGGGTCAGCGCCCGGAAAAGCTTGCCGTCCTTGTAGGTCAGGCAGATGGCAGTGCCGTCGAATTTCAGTTCACATGAAAATGTAAAGCTCTTCCCGACAGTCTTTTCCGCCCTCTGGACGAAATCCTCGACTTCACCTATGTCGTAGGTGTTTCCGAGCGAGAGCATCGGATACTTGTGCGGGTACTGGGCGAATTCCTTTGTGCCGGCTTCCTTGGGAGCGCCTTTCCTAGCTGAACGTCTAGCCCCGGACTGTCCTTCACCGGCTTTGCCTCCGGTCGTGTCTCCGCCTTCCTGTCTGTTGTCATGATGTCCTTGAAGGCCATCAGAAGAAACAGCCTCGGAAGAATCATTCCACCCGAAAAGGGAACCGTCAGTTGACTTTTGATCTGAGTCAACATCAGATGCCTCATGCCGGACCGGTGTACTAAGGTCACTTCCTACCTTCATGGTAGGGGAGTCCGGTGTCACTAGCTCGGGAAACTCCTTCTCGATTGCTATCAGCTCATTCATGAGCATGTCATAGCTGTAGTCGCTGATTTTCGGAGCATTCTCCACATAATACAGCCTGTTGTTCTCCTCAATCTGCTGCCTGAGTTCCTCCGCCCGTTTTCGTGCCTGTTCCGACGTCATTTCCTTCAAAACTTTCTTTTACAATTTACAAAATTAACGTTTTTTTCGCTGAAACTTGTCTAATTTCTGATGAAATTGGATAAATTTGCACGCAAATCAATTTTTAAGAATTTTTGATATGAAAGACGCAATTATCATCCTTTGCGGAGGCGGTCCTGCCCCAGGAATGAATTCAGTTTCAATGAGTGTTGCAAAAACCTTCCTTTCAAAAGGTTATAGAGTAATCGGACTTCATGGAGGATACTCCGGACTGTTCAGCAAGAACGCCCGCACTGAAGACCTGGATTTCTTCAAGGCTGACCGTTATTTCAACAGAGGCGGTTCTTATCTTGAGATGAGCCGTTTCAAACCGACCGATAAGGATTTTGAAGAGAATTTCAACCTCGACCTCTTCAAGGACAACAACATAAAGCTTCTTGTCACCATCGGCGGCGATGACACAGCTTCTACTGCAAACAGGATCTCAAAGTTCCTCGCAGCAAAGAACTATCCTATCGCCAACATCCACTGTCCGAAGACAATCGACAACGACCTTCCTCTTCCTAACAATACTCCTACTTTCGGATACAACTCAGCGAAGAACGAAGGAGCTCACCTCGCAAGGACAATATATGAGGATGCACGCACTTCAGGCAACTGGCTGATCATCTCTGCAATGGGCCGTACCTGCGGTAGCCTCGCACTCGGAATTGGTGAAGCAAC
>JADIMK010000063.1 GCA_017694785.1 Candidatus Cryptobacteroides intestinigallinarum | reverse complement strand
AATCGGCGCGCTCGTCCCATCCTTGTAATTACCTATACTTCAATATTTTCAAAGAACTTTTGCGGTTTTTTACCGGACACTAATGGGCTATCTATTGTAACGGCACTAGGCCGCAAGGATTCACCACATATCATCAGTCCAACTGGACTGGCACAGAAATTCAATGAGCTGAAACTTCGTACGAATAAAAGGAATATGCAGAAAAAATACAATGACATAATGACATTATCATGAAGATAAAATGCATTTCAAGATATATTTAGTACCTTTGGTGTTTCTTCTTTTAAAAAGGCAGAATTGTTAACCACAGACTGGACATTATCCGGGTACTTATATGAATATGATATACAAAAGCATTGCAATTGCAGCCATAGCCTCAATTCTGGGCATTTTCGCTCTCTGCAGTTGTGAAAAAGGACCTATAGAAGCTGAAGATACCGAAATCAATGATGACACAGGATCTCCTGATAATGATCAAGACGAGGACAGCACAGGAGATGAAGACGGTTCATCCGGAGACGTAAGCGGAGAAGACGGAGATAACAATGAAGGAAACGGAGAAGGAGAAAATCCGGAAGAATATTTCTACACTGAAGTCTCTTCTTCAACGGAAGACTGGTCAGGAGACTACCTTATAACATACACTTCCGGAAATACAATAACAGTATTCAATTCATGGGATCCATACGGCCAGAGCACTCTTGACATGCATGACTACATTACAGTTGACGGCATCCCGGCAGAATACGGTGACCCAGGCAAATCAGTAATATCAAAATTCGGCTCAGGATACAGCATATATGTCTCAGGTGTCGGGTATATCGGATATACCGGGAGCAAGAACAGTCTACTACGCAACGAGTCAGACCAGCCATCTGCCGAAACCGATGTATGGGAAATCTATTTCGACGGCGCTGTGCATATATGCCCGGCTTCAGCCAGCGGCCGTGAACTCATGTGGAACAATTCAGCACCGAGGTTTGCATGCTACAAGAGCAACCTTGAAGAACTGACACTTTATAAAAGGAATGTCTCTGACGGAAATATAGAGCTACCTGGAGACGGGGGACAGAATCCGGAGCCGGAACCCGATCCCGAACCGGATCCTGATGAAGGAGGAGAAACCCCTGGTGGAGAAATCAGCGAGGGAGGGAACACAGCCGGATGGCTAGTCAACATGGAAGTTCCTCATGCAGATGTCAATATCTCAGGTAACTGGAGCAGGACCGTCAGCGAAAAATACGGGAATTCCCTGGCCTATGTATGCGAGACTGACGATCCGGACAGGCTTGTCGTCACACACACTTTCACAGATGGAGGCAAAAAGTACCGTAACTATACGATTCTTTTCGACAAATCAAAGAAAGCTGCACTATGGGTTGCCTATGCTATGCACAAGAACGTATGGGGAGGAGATTCCGGACGCAATGATGCATGGACATACGATCCAGCCATCCCTTCGGACTGGCAGTCTACTGGATGCAGCAGCCCTTACAGCAAAGGTCATCAGATAGCATCAAACGACAGGCAGAGATGTGTCGGGGCGAACAAGCAGACATTCTACTACAGCAACCAGACCCCCCAATGGCAGACAAGGTTCAATGACGGAGTATGGAACACTCTCGAGAACAGGGTCCAGAACAATGCCCCTTCAGGACGTGATACGCTTTATGTCGTGACAGGCCCGATCTACGGCAGCGGCTACAAGAGCATATCAGACAAGGGAGGGAAACAGGTGCCTGTACCTACAGGATATTGGAAATGCGTGATGAAATGCAGCTTCAGCTCTTCAGGAGAAATGACTTCCGCATCAGGGATCGGATACCTGTTTGAAAAGAACGGAGAATATTCGAACACGAACTACAGCAATTATTCGGTGACCATCGATGAGATAGAGGCTCTTACAGGCTTCGACCTCTTCGCAAATATCCCTGAGGGACTTCAGGCAGCCGCAGAATCAAAGAAGACCGCACTTTTCTAGAAAGACTGCTCTGCCCTATAGAATAAGGACACAAGCCGACAAGCTGTCAATGCACAGGCCTGTGGAATGCCCACAGGACAATACCGACCGATACAGATACATTGAGGGAATGCTTTGTACCGTACTGCGGAATCTCTATTGAAAAGTCAGAGGCATCAACGACCTCCTGTGCCACCCCGGAGACCTCATTGCCGAATATGAGGGCATACTTTTTACCCGGATCCGGTACGAACCCTTCAAGGCTCACTGATCCTACTGTCTGCTCGACACTTACAATGACATAGCCTTCCGAACGGAGAGCTGCGACAGCATCCATAGTATCATCATAATGCATCCAAGCGACGCTATCCTCAGCGCCCAATGCTGACTTATGGATTTCGGCTGAAGGCGGGACAGCACATATGCCGCAGAGGCATATCCTGTCTATTTTAAATGAATCACTGCTGCGGAATGCAGACCCTACATTGTGCGCACTCCGTATATTGTCAAGTACTACAGCGATTCCTGATCCAGGTGTGTGGCGGTATTCCTCGGCACTCATGCGGCCAAGTTCTATATTGAGAAGTTTTCTGTTCATAAATCCGGTCATTTTCCAGTCGCCAGTCCGATAGCGTCAGACAATATGTCTGTTATAATAAAAGGACATGGTTGTTTCATGATTTTATGCAAAGTAAGTGAAATTCACAGGAACTGGCAGTAAAAGTACATTATAAAAAGGTAAAAGTTATCAACACAGATTCTCTCAGAATAAAATTTTGAGTAAATTTGCGTGATAAACCCATAAACGATGAAACAGGATCTGCAGATTTTCAATCTGATCAAAAAAGAGGAAGAAAGGCAGACTATGGGCATCGAGCTCATTGCCTCCGAAAACTATGTGAGCGACCAGGTGCTTGAAGCTCTGGGCTCTATCTGTACTAACAAATATGCTGAAGGTTATCCTGGCGCCAGATATTACGGAGGATGCGAAGTAATCGACCAGATCGAGCAGCTTGCAATCGACCGCGTATGCCAGTTGTTCGATGCCGAATATGCAAATGTCCAGCCGCATTCAGGAGCTCAGGCCAATATGGCAGTTATGATGGCTTGCCTCAAGCCTGGTGATACATTCATGGGGCTTGACCTTTCACACGGAGGCCACCTTACACATGGCTCTCCTGTAAACATGTCTGGGATTCTATATCATGCTGTCTCATATGGCCTTGATGAAGTAACGGGACTGGTGGACTATAACAGGATGGAAGAACTGGCCCTTAAATACAGGCCTAAGCTCATCATCGGAGGAGCCTCTGCATATTCAAGGGAATGGAACTGGGCCAGGATGAGAGAGATTGCAGACAAGGTAGGTGCAATAATGATGGTAGATATGGCACATACCGCCGGTCTGATAGCTGCAGGTCTGCTCAGCAATCCTGTCAAATATGCACATATTGTCACCTCAACGACACACAAGACACTGAGAGGCCCTCGAGGAGGTATCATACTGATGGGAAAGGACTTTGACAATCCTTGGGGACTTACTACACCGAAGGGTGCCATAAAGAAGATGTCCCAGATCATCAATTCCAGTGTATTCCCTGGTGTACAGGGTGGGCCGCTTGAGCATTGCATAGCAGCAAAGGCCGTGTCCTTCTATGAGGCTTTGCAGCCTGAATTCAAGGAATATCAGAAACAGGTTGTGGCAAATGCCGCTGCAATGGCTGAAGCATTCACTGAAAAAGGCTACAAGATTGTATCAGGCGGTACTGATAACCATCTCATGCTCATAGATCTCCGCACAAAGTTTCCTGATCTTACAGGGAAAGTTGCAGAAAAGGAACTTGGAAAGGCAGATATCACCATCAACAAGAACATGGTACCGTTCGACAGCAGATCACCTTTCCAGACCTCCGGAATCAGGATCGGTACACCGGCAATTACATCCAGAGGCTTTGTAGAAAAAGATATGGAATTCATCGTCGGGCTGATCGATACTGTACTCACAAATGCAGCTGAACATCTGGACCTCATAGCCGGTAAAACAGAAGAAGGACGTCAGGAATATGAGGAGGTTCTGTCCAGCGTACGCCGCCAGGTACGAATGAAGGTCACAGGAATGCCACTAAACAAATATTGATCGACTATATTGATCAAGCAATAGAAAGATCTCATATGACATAGAAGCCCGGAGCGAAATAACTGGATACTCCGGGCTTTCTTTTATGATGCATTTTCATAATCCCCAGCTGAAAGACTTACGGATCGCAGATGGAGCAAGTCCGAAATGTTTCTTGGAATAATAGACCAGATAAGTCTGAGCTGAAAAGCAATATTTTTCGGATATCTCAGCAAATGACATGTCTGTCATGACAATGTCTCTGAAAATATTCTCGGCTTTCCTGTCATCAAGCCATTTGTACACTGTCGTCCCGAAAGCTGACTTAAAGCATCTTGAAAATGTACTTAGACTCATTCCTGCCGATTCCGCAAAAGAGCTTACATCTTCATATGACTTATAGTTGTTCAACACATACTTACGGAAAGAAGGGAATTGATTTCCTATCAGATGATAAAAAAACTCGGCGAGAACATCGTAAGGATACATGGTCTTAAGGCACAGGCCCAATTCATCCAATTTGAGTTTCTGGAATGACGGAGAGTCCATTCCCTCAGACAGCTCAATCTTAAGAAGCTGAAGATATTTTTCCAACACAGGACAGATCGTCAAAGTATTGTACTCATACTTGAAATCAGAAGAAAAGTTGCGGTATTGCAGAAGCTTCGAAAACCGGTCATAGCGTTCAGCATCCTCAGGTATTCTGCAGATTATGAATTCGCAATCGTCAAGAGCGATTCCGAAAATACACGAAAACTTAGGAAGCAGCAAAGCTGATCCGGCATTGAATTCGCGCATTACAGATCCAAGACTCACAGACTTCATCTTTCCGGAAAGGATGAAGACAATCTGATTGTCCTCCACCGACTCACGTTCCATTTTTTCCTTTGCAGAAAATCTCCGGAAAATGAAATACGGACGGGCTTCTTCTGTGTCTACGGTCGCCTGGCCAGCGAAATTATACCTGTCTGCTGCTTTTACATCCATAGTCCTCATGATCTCTACGGGACATCCCGGACTTCGCTCAGAAATTGAATTTTGTCATGAACTGCACCCTGTGGTTTGCCACCCAATGTCTGCTTGCGACTGTCCCGTTGACTTCGGTGCCGGAAGCAAGAACACGACCTTTTCCATCGACATCAGAGCCATACTCAGCAGCCGTCATCTCATACTCAAGTCCAAGAGTGAACTTTCCGATATTCCATACAATTGTCGGCACAATCCTTATCGCCTGAGACATTTTAGTGAAATCACCTCCATCCTTGCTGAAGAACCAGTAATCGGCCAGATCCTTTGAGGCCCCGAGACTCTTGATGTAGCCGGCCATAAGCATCCCCTGGACTTTCTTTCCATATGAAAGTGAGATCCATGATGAACTGGTATGGGTTGCGGCATATGTACAGTGATAGTTGTCGTCGACAGATACAAGCCCGTATCCGCTCACCTGATTAAGATAATCCGCGGCACTTCCATACACGGTCTTTGCCTTGAGCGTAAATGATTTGTGCTTGTACTGCAGATAAAGATACGGAGACACCGCGGTCATCATTCCTGTAGCCTTGTGCTCTGCAGTGACTCCGGATTCCGGGTCATAGACAGACAATGAATTGTATGGCTTTATGCTCAGAAGGCTTGCTCCGGCCTTGACAAGAAATCCTCCTGTCCTGTAGGTAAGGGCAGCATAAGCTTCAGGCATTATACCGTATTTCATATAGTTTGCCGAGGCTCCGTCTGGCCCGGACGAAGTATACTGCATCTGATATATGAGTGACCCTGTGATTGTAAAATGCTTTCCGAGATTTGCATCCATAGTCACCTGGGGGCTTCGGTTGAACGGATTGAAAGGAGCTCCTGTTGCAAGACTTATGACATCAGGCTGATCGGCAGCCATAGGATGCCAAGCCTGTCCCATGAGCAAAGATACAGAAGCTTTTTCCTCGTCTGACATAGGCAGGTCCTTCCAGCCGAGCTTCAGGTATGCCTGTCTCATACGTAAGGTCGCTGTGCCGGTGGACCCGCTCAGCCCTGCATAGAAGTCTGTCTCAATCTTAGCCGAGACATCCATCTTACCCACTCTGTAGCCGTTGACATCGAGACCTACACGTGATGTGATGGAAAGGAACCGGAAGGACGGCTGGGCGTTAAGATCATTTCCGTCTGCATCATACTCTTTGTCAAAAGGCAGATAATAGAACAGATTACCAGTTCCGGAAGCACTCTCCCTTGAATCAAATGCAAAATAGTTCCTTATGAAGCCATAAAGGCTGAAATGGTTCTTCAGTTCCTCCTTTACAGCCTTACCTTTTGCATGGCCTTTATCTTCTGCCGGTCCTTTTGCATAACCTGTGACTGAAGAGAAAAGGACAGCACAGACTGCTATGGAATAAAATATTTTCTTCATGCTTGATTTTGTACGTTTAATCAGAATCCTATAATGAAAAGCATCAGATAGCTCATGGCATAACCGATGACACCGATTATCACACCGGCCTTTGTCATATCCTTTGTAGTGACCAGTCCAGTCGAATGGGCAAGTGCATTAGGAGGTGTACTTATAGGGAACAGCATTGCTAATGATGTACAGAGCACGGCTCCGATGACCAGAGTCTTTGCTCCTCCTACAGGATCAAGGGTATCCCCCATTCCTACAGCCACGGCACAGAGAATAGGCACTATCAGGCTAGCTGTAGCAGTATTGGAAATGAAATTCGATATGAAATATCCGATGAAACCAGAAACGAGTACGACGACGACAGGGAGCCATTCACCGAAAGGTATCGAAGTCACCAGATGCTCGGCAAGGCCGGTATTGGTAAGAGCCAGTCCCAGAGCGAAGCCTCCGGCAACCATCCAGAGAACGCTCCAGTTCACCTCCTTGAGGTCTTCTTTAGTTATGACACCTGTCACGCAGAACACGCCCACAGGAATCATTGCCACTACGTTTGAATTGAGTCCTGTCCAGTGCTCTGTTACCCAAAGAAGAATGGTAAGCGCGAAGGTGATCCATACCACATAGGTCCGCCAGGTCTTCTTATGTCCGCCCTCTATCTTGAGTTCAATGGTCTTCTGCTTAAAAGGGTAGAGTTTCAGCAATATACCCCATGCAATGAAAAGCATCAGGATCGTGAAGGGCACCATCCGGAACATCCAGTCACCGAAGCCCACATCAAGATGGAGGGAATCGTTAATATACTGGAAAGCGATTGCATTAGGCGGTGTTCCGATAGGTGTCCCCATACCACCGAGATTTGCAGCGACAGGTATGGACAGGGCAAGGCCTATGCGGCCTTTGCCGTCAGGAGGCAGAGTCTTGAGCACAGGGGCAAGGAATGTGAGCATCATGGCGGCAGTAGCCGTATTGCTCATGAACATCGAGAACACACCTATCACAAGGAGGAAGCCCAGAAGTACAAACTCAGACTTCTTTCCGAACGGCTTCATCATGACTTTCGCAAGCTGGACATCAAGTCCGACCTTCTTAGATGCAATTGCAAGTATGAAGCCGCCGAGGAACAGCATTATCACTGGATCTGCAAAAGTAGCAAGAATAGACTTGTAGCTGACGAATGTACCCATTTCAGAAGGGATACCAGAATTCTTCATGAAAGGAAGACTGCTGTCAGAAATAGTCAGGAGCATGACTACAATGATAAGTACGGATGTCGTCCACGTAGGGATTATCTCAAACATCCACATCAAGGCTGCAAAAACAAATATTGCAATAGTACGCTGCTCAACTACTGTAAGGCCATCGATTCCGAAAAAAGAGACAGGTACCAGCCACAGGAAAAATGTGACTGCAAGAACAATTGGCAGCAGAACCGTCATCTTCTTTGAGACTTTGCTGTCAGTGGTCAGAGGTGTTGTCATTTTTAAGGTTATTAACTAAATGTGTTATTCTGTTATTGTGCAAATTATCGGGTAAATCCTGATAAAATTAAGTAATATTTACGAAATACAAGCCTATTTATACAAAAAGATGTATGCCTCCGATATAAAAAAGATACCCGCAATCCGTTTATCTGAATTAAATTGAACGGATTACGGATATCTTTACGTTTAATCAGAATGAATCACGAAAGATCCACAAGAACGGCATCTGTCAGAATACAAGCCATGAGCGCACCTTATAGGACTTGGTCTTCTGCTGTGCGCTTATATAGCCCGGAGTACTGTTTGCACTGTCGAGATTTACCATATACGCCCAATAGCGGCATCCGTTCTGTGCCCAGTGCTCTGAACTTGACCAGTATATGGCATCCCTTCCGAATATAGGATCCGAAGAATCGGAAGCAGCTGCGAGAGCTTTATTGACAGCCTCATTCTGAAGATAGGTATAATGTATCTGCTGGGCTGAAGGAAGGAACCATCCCGATGAAGTCTCAGGCGCAGGGACTTCTTTCTCATACAATACCGCAGCAGCATATGTAGCAGGATAATTGTTGACTGGATCATCAGACAATCCGCCGGCCTTGGCCTCGGCTTTTGCCTTGATCTGGTTCGTATTGAAGTATCCCATGAAATCCACATCAGAATGAGATGTCTCGGCGCCACTGTCCCCGTCGACATCGTGGGATCCCCATGCGAACTCCTGTCCGCCGGCAGCATCATTCAAGGCAACTACGTAAGCTGTGATGTTGTCAATCCTTGAGTGTCCGTCCTTGGTATAATATACTCCTGTATCCTCTCCGGTAGAAATGGAGCTCCTTCCGGCAAGCACGACCACTCCTATGCACTCCTTGTCAGCAAGAGGTGCCTCTGAGCCGCTGCTCCATGAACCGTCGCTGTAATAGAAATCACCTATGGCCACCGGTTCAGGTTCGAGTGTAGTCACGGACTCACTCTGCACTTCACAGAAGGTACCGTCTTCGCTTCTTGCTACAGCCGCCACTATATATTCCGTTTCAGGGAACAGGCCAGCTATCACATACATGTCTGTACGTGCAGCATCCGCTTCATAGCCTTCGGACAGTATCTTTTCTGCAGAAGGGACACCCTCTGCAGCCTTCACACATATATATGATACTTCTGCAGCCTTGTCAGGCACAAGAGTAAGGCTTATCGAAGTAGAAGATGGCTTCACGTCCCTGAGCACGAGAGTAGGGACGACTGCATCACTTTCACGTGTCCTGAAAGACACTTCTTCAACATCTGAAACAGACCCGTCTCCATACATTGCAGCTGCAGCTATCCTGTAGACAGTCTCCGGAGAGAGATCCATTATCGTATAGACTTCATGGACTGAAGGATCTGCCTGGATTCCGGATGAAAGCAGATCCGATGCCGAAGGGGCCGCATCATATTCGGAAAGCAGCCTGTAGGTAAGCAAGGCGGCGTCCGGGGCTGAGACAGTGAATGCCACATAGTCATCAGCTACCTCGTCTATACCGATTTCCACTGCAGAAGCACTGTCTGATGCCTTGTTCTGATTACATGACACCGGAAGAAAGGCAAGTGCCGATACAGATGCCGATACCATCAATGACAATATATTGCTTTTCATTTTCAATTTGTTATATATCTGTTATTACAATGAGTCATTCCTATGGAGTAAGCGGGATACCTCAACCGGCGACAATGCGATCTTCGGGAGCCGGAGACAATCTTCAGAAGAGAATGATGACGCTGACTGAAGCACAAGTTCATGAGAAGCAGCGGTTGATGCCGATGTATTGAATTCGGACACAGGCGACGCCCCCTCTTCTGTAACATCCACCAGGAGTCTGTAAATCCCGCCATAGACACCTGAAGCATCAGTGGCAAAGCCAAGCACGGTCAGTTTACCGTACTGCACAACAAACGTCAGACGTTCCCTGTTCATGACGCCACCCATCATCAGGGCATCATAAACTGTTTCATCCGGATATGCTTCAGCATCTGTCATGTCCCCTGCGGAAAGTCCGAGATACCATGCTGAAGCATCAGAAGAATGCACGACATCAGCTGTGAAATATGCACCTCCACGAATTCCCTCATAGGCCGGATCAGCATCGGCAAGAGCATTGCCGTCAAACCATTTTACGTTTTTTACGCTTACAGAGACATCAGAGACTGTCGCCTGGACATCAAAGATCTGCTTGTAGACGGCTCCGGCTGCTTTTCCATCAGAAGTAAATGCATATGCAAAAGCATAGTAGCTTCCTTCTTCCAGATCATATGTCTCAGTTGAAAGTCCTCTGAACGCAATCAGGGCGACAGCATCCTCTATGGACATCCCAGAACCGGAAATGGATTGTATGATTGAATTGTAGACCCTCTCTACCAATGCATCGTCGGTTGAATATTCTGATACAGGAATGACCGCTGTAAAGTAACCTACACCGTCATCTGACGGGCTCACTGTTACTTCGGCCTGTCCCATATAGGCTTCAATGCTGAAGGTAAATGTACAGTCTTCCGGATTTCCGGCCTTTTCCGTGCGGAATTCCTTGACTGCAGGCTGACCGAAGCACGTGCCGTCCCCGGAAAGGCCTATCGCATATGCCACATATTCTGAATCCGGAGACAGTCCGCGGAGCTGGTCTGATGAAGGACCGATTTCCTGGATTCCAGAGGCAAAATCCGAGACACTGACGCCATAATTATTCGCGACAGTCTCAAGGACATAAGACAGATAGGCAGCAACATCTCCTTCATAGGTTTCGTACTCATCCTTTGTCATTATGTCAAAGTAGTACGGAAGAGTATTGTCAGAAGGAAGAACGGATATCGAGACTGTGGTCGATGTCACGGACGGGATCTCTATCTCAAATGACAGACCTGACAAAGGATCGTCTGCTTCAGAAGTTGTGAACACCTCAGAAAAGACGTCAGACGTATAGAATCCGGAAGCATCCACTCCTACCGCATAGCAGACATATGAGGTCTCAGGGACGAGACCGGTAAGATCGGCTGATGAAGTACCAGTGACACTCAGAACGGAGACAGCCTCAGCCCTGTCCATGCCTGAATCTTCCATAGAATGCGATATCTTTGAATCAAGATAGCGTTTGACATCATCAGACCACTCCGAAAGGTCTGATGAAGCGATATACCCACAAATATATGGAGCAGACGCAGATGTCGGCTCGAAAACAGCCTTTGCTGATGTTTCTGTAATCTCCGTCACCTCTATGGAGACCGATAATTTCTCACCCGGTGTCACCGCAGTGTCTTTCCGGCATGATGTTATTGCCAGTACAGACACTGCAGCAGCAAAAAGAATCTTTCTCATCTTATTGTATCGTTTCTATATTTCATTTGTTTCAGAATGCGAGCATCGGACGTACCATCCATACCCTGTACTGGCTGAGTGCCTCAACTGTGACAGTGGCCCCGTCGTAATGGATGCAGTAGGAATATACACGAACCGAATCTGCAGCTGTCGAACTTGACCAGTAGTCACCGGCGAGAGAATCACCCTGCACCTTTTCAAGAGAAGCCGTGACTGCAGAAGCTGCTGTAAAAAGTTCCTTCATCTGGCCTGCGGAAGGGAAGAACCAGCCTGTGGTACCCGCAGGTGCAGCAGCACTGCCTTCGGCAAGGCCTTCCGGCATATGATTGACCGCAACATAGGCAGCTCTCAAGTTGTCATATGTAAGTCCGGAATATGAAGATTCAGCAAAATCCTTTATTTTCAATGTATTGTAATATCCACTGAAATCATCTTCACTCTGGGAGGTCCCGGCATCAGTAGGATCCATTATTGTCCAGTCAAATGATGTGACTTCTTTTGTACCATACCATGCTTCTTCAATATGGAGGGCATTTGTAAGGGAGACGACAAAGCCCTTGACTTCACCGATTCCGGCCTTGGAATAGTCCGAAAGGTCATCAGATGCAGCGCCAGTCTTGAACACAATGCCTATGACACTCTTCTTCGGATCCGGAGAAGATGCCGAAGAGCTCCAGGTGCCGTCGCTATAATAGAAGTCCCCGACTTCAGGGGCAACGACAGGAGCTTCAGATGTAGCAAATAATGCAGATGCCACTTCAGAATAGCCGTCAACGTTCTGTGCTGCAGCATAGAGCACATATTCTGTCTCATATGAAAGGTTCTCTATCTCTATCTGAGAAGATGCGTCAGCCGGAAGTTCTTCTCCGGCAGAGAAGATCCCTTGCGCATCAGGTGCAGGTTCAGAAGACGGAAGACAGAGCCAGAAAGAAGTCTCGGCATTGGAGAGGGTGTAGGTAAATGAAGCGGTGTTCCCGTCAACCGTCACATTGCTTAAAGTAACAGAAGGGAGTACAGGCACATGTACACCTGTCGTCATTTCCGCCTTTGAGACAAGTGAGGTAAGCCCGTCGGCATTCCTTGCAGCTGCAAGCACTATATAAGGTGTGGAAGGTTCAAGGCCATCTACGACATATTCTTTTGAAACAGTCGGATCCGCTTCTTCTCCGTCAGACATTATTGATGCAGCATCAGGAAGGATTTCAGATGATTCTGTAACAAGATATCTGACTTCAGTTGCATTTTCAGGTTTAATCGTAAATGAAATCTGTGTCTCACCAGCCTCTCCAGCAGTAATCACCACTTTTGGAAGGTTCAGAACTTCTCCATCTTGATTCTGATTCCCGGTCTTGTCACACGAAGTCACAAGTACTGCTGCAGCACAGACCAGCAATGCCGGCAGTGCCGTCAATTGAAAAGATCGTTTCATAATTGTTAATATGGTTTTGATAGATTTTTCAAAGTTATGACTTTATCTCCAGAAATACAACATGTCCACTCCCTAACATATTTTCATGTTCTCTCTCTGGACAGAATATGTCGTAATCAGGAAGACATATACAAAGTGAGCCGCCCCAGAAAAATGCTCCTGGACCGGCCCACATGTCTATACCGAACTGCATTCGGTTTTTATCGTTGTACGAATCTACATCATCAGATGATACCCTGCTCAAGCATTGCGGTTGCCACCTTCATGAAGCCTGCTACGTTGGCGCCTTTGACATAGTTGATATAGCCGTCAGGCTGTGTACCGTGTTCAACGCATGCGTGATGGATATTTGACATGATCTCATGGAGCTTCTTGTCCACTTCCTCGGCGCTCCAGCTTATATGCATTGCATTCTGAGTCATTTCAAGACCTGATGTAGCTACACCGCCGGCATTCACAGCCTTTCCCGGAGCGAACATGATCTTCGCATTCTGGAAAGCTGCTATGGCTTCAGGTGTACAGCCCATGTTGGATACCTCTGCGCAGCACCATGTGCCGTTCTTAAGGAGTTCCTCGGCATCAGCGCCTGTGAGTTCATTCTGGAATGCACAAGGCATTGCGATGTCGCACTTGATGCTCCAGGCCTTCTTTCCAGGATAGAAGGTAGCTGAAGGGAACTTCTCTGCGAATGGAGCAACAACATCGTTGTTGGATGCACGGAGTTCAAGCATATATGCTATCTTTTCGTCATTCATGCCTTCCGGATCATAGATGGCACCGTCAGGGCCTGAGATTGCGATCACATGCGCCCCGAGCTGGGTAGCTTTCTTGGCTGCGCCCCAGGCCACATTACCGAAGCCTGATATCGCCACCTTCTTGTCCTTTATGTCCTTGCCCTGGAGATGGAGCATGTGCTGCACGAAATATACTGCACCGTATCCTGTAGCCTCAGGACGCACCAGAGATCCGCCATAGGTGAGGCCTTTTCCTGTAAGGACTCCGGTATGCTCCCTTGCAAGTTTCTTGTACATGCCGAAAAGATAACCGATCTCACGTCCGCCTACTCCTATATCACCGGCTGGAACGTCTGTATCAGGACCTATGTTGCGCCAGAGCTCAAGCATGAAGGCCTGGCAGAAACGCATTATCTCAGCATCAGATTTTCCTTTAGGGTTGAAGTCCGAGCCTCCTTTGCCGCCTCCCATAGGAAGAGTTGTGAGGGCATTCTTGAAAGTCTGCTCAAAACCGAGGAACTTCAGGATGGAAAGGTTGACTGAAGGATGGAAACGCAGTCCTCCCTTGTATGGGCCTATCGCAGCGTTGAACTGTACCCTGTATCCTGTGTTCACCTGTATATCACCGTTGTCATCTACCCAGGTGACCTTGAAAGTGAAGATCCTGTCAGGTTCTACAATCCTTTCTACGATCTTGGCAGCCTCGAATTCCGGATGTCTGTTGTAGACATCTTCTACAGTCTCGAGGACTTCACGGACAGCCTGGAGATATTCCTTCTCATTTCCGTACTTGGCCTGAAGCCTTGCCATAATTTCATTTGTGTTCATGGTCTTGTGATTATTGGTTATGTTATATGCCTGTTATATTACTGTTTAATTGCAGTAAATCCGATTTATCGTCCTATATCCGGAATTGCCGTGACCTGATTTGCCGAAGTCACTTCACCTCCCACACGGAACCGCTGTGCAGGAGGTCATCGACACAATGTATCTTAGATTTCTCAGTGACCTGCTCGACCTGCATGCGGACTGCCGCATCATAGGTGATGTCGCTGACATCCCTGATGACTCCCAGAGCCACCGGATATTCAGGATATTTCATGTCTGCCAGCATCATATGGATACCGATGTTGTCGCTATGTGCATCATGGGTCAGGATATCGTCTTCTGTGATGCCCTTCTCCCCTATCGTCACGACCTTGAGCTTGAGGCCGTCCAGCACAAGTCCCTTGTCCCTGTTCTTGCCGAAGATCATCTTTTCACCGTGTCTGAGGACGATGGTCCTGTCTGCCCTGTATTCCCTGTCTGAAATCTCAGCGTGGGCACCGTTGTTGAAGATGACACAGTTTGTGAGCATCTCCATGACTGAAGTCCCGTTGTGGACAGCAGCCGCGACCATTATTTCTTCATTGAGCTTTAGCTCGGAGTCCAGTCCACGGGCGAAGAATGTTCCTTTTGCACCTAGCACGAGGCTTCCGGGATTGAACGGATGCTCCACAGTACCGTATGGAGATGTCTTCGTGATCGCACCGAACTTTGAAGTAGGAGAATACTGTCCCTTGGTCAGACCGTATATGCGGTTGTTGAACAATATGATGTTTATGTCGATGTTTCTCCTGATGGCATGTATGAAATGGTTTCCTCCGATGGCAAGTGCATCACCGTCTCCGCATGCCTGCCATACCGTAAGCTCCGGATTGGCTACCTTGATTCCGGTAGAAATGGCAGTAGCCCTCCCGTGGATGCTGTGGAACCCGTATGTGTCCATATAATATGGAAGCCTAGAAGAACAGCCGATACCGGACACGACAACATATCTCTCCTTGTCATAGCCAAGTATCTCGCTGACCTTCGGCATGGCCCGCTGTAGGGCAGCAAGCACGGCATGGTCCCCGCATCCCGGACACCACCTGACTTCCTGGTCACTCTTGAAATCCTTGAAAGTATATTTTTCCATATGCAAATCCTTTTGAAATGTTCTGATGCCGTGCCGATATCAATTCTGTCCAAGGACACCGTCTATAGCGGACACGATCTCCTGCACTAGGAACGGCTGTCCCTGTACCTTATTGAACTGCAGATATTTGAACTGAGGAAGCTTTCCTCTGAGGTAGCGTGCAAACTGCCCGCTGTTGAGCTCGCAGACAAGAATCCTGCTGAAACGTCCGAACACTTCTTCTGTATTCTTAGGGAGAGGATTGATGAAGTCGAAATGGGCATAGCTAACTTCCCGTCCGGCTTCATGCTCCTGCATGACAGCAGTATATATGTGGCCGTATGTTCCGCCCCATCCTACGACAAGAAGATCACCGGACTCCGGGCCTATGACACTGAGCTCAGGTATCACGTCGGCCAGACGCGCCACCTTCTCGGCACGTTCCCGCACCATAGTCTCATGGTTGAGAGGTTCGGAAGAAAGGACGCCTTCATGCGTCTTCTCAAGGCCTCCGACCCTGTGCTCGAAACCTTTCTGCCCCGGAAGTCCCCATTTGCGGACCATGGTCACAGGATCGCGTCTGAAAGGCTTGAATGGCTTGTCATCTTCTGTAGCAAAAGGAGGACATATCTGAGGATAGTCCTTCATTGAAGGGATTCTCCACGGCTCGGAACCGTTGCCAAGGAATCCTTCAGAAAGCATTATCACCGGCATCATGTGCTCCAGAGCAAGTTTGGATGCATAGAAGGCCGTATCGAAGCAGTGTGCCGGAGAATGTGCAGCCACTACAGCCAGAGGACATTCCCCGTTGCGTCCGTAGAGCACCTGGTCCAGGTCTGTCTGCTCCGTCTTGGTAGGAATACCGGTCGAGGGGCCGGCCCTCTGTACATCAACGACGACCAGAGGAAGTTCAGTCATCACAGCCAGTCCGAGAGCCTCGGACTTGAGCGAAAATCCAGGACCGGACGTAGTCGTAACGGCAAGGTCACCGGCATAAGCCGCACCTATGGCAGTACATATACCGGCTATCTCATCCTCAGCCTGAAGGGTCTTCGCCCCCAGGCTCTTGTGTATTGCAAGTTCCTCCAGGATAGCCGTAGCCGGCGTTATAGGATATGAACCGCAGAAGAGAGGTCTTCCGGACTTCTCCGAAGCCGCCAGGAACCCCCAGGCCGTAGCCTGGTTACCTGTGATATTACGGTAGAAGCCCTTAGGCATATGGGCAGGCTCGATCACATAGGTATCAGGTATCGCCTGGATATTGGCCGCATAGTTATATCCGTCCTTCAGGACCTTCTCGTTCGGCTCTATCATCTCAGGATGCTTCTTCCTGAATTTCTTTTCAAGATAGCTGTTGACATACTCGACAGGACGGCTGTATATGAAGCAGGCCATCCCAAGTGTGAACATGTTCTTGCACTTGTGTATGGCCTTGATGTCCATTCCGCTGTCCTTCAGGCTTTCTTCTGTAAGCTTGGTGATCGGGGCTATGATGATGGACCGGTCTTCGATATGGAGCTCTTCGAAAGGATTGCCCTTGAACCCGGCCTTGGCAAGGCCCTCTTCATCGAATGCATCCTCATCTATGAGGACCATCGCTGTCCTTTTGAGCCACTTGGCATTTGTCCTCAGAGCCGCAGGATTCATTGCTACCAGAAGGTCGCACAGATCTCCCGGAGTAGTGACATGACCGCTTCCTATATGCACCTGGAAACCGGAGACACCAGACAAAGTGCCATGCGGTGCCCTTATTTCTGCAGGAAAATCAGGAAAAGTGGAAAGTTCATTGCCGTAGATTGCCGACATGTCGGCAAATAGAGATCCCGTGAGCTGCATCCCGTCTCCAGAATCTCCGGCAAAGCGTATCACAACATCTTTAGTATCTATTACTTTGTGTTGCATGTGTGGTTAGGATCTTTAATCAATTGTTTTAAAATGCACACAAATTTATACAAATTACTCAATATCGCTATAAAAACAATAACAATTTTTATAAAATTATCGTTAATTTTGAGTCCGATACAGAAACCTCATAACATAGATGTCAATATGAAGTACATAAGACCGGCTTTAGCTGCTGCAGCCGCAGCATTATTCTGCGCAGCAACATCAGCCAAGACCCCTGAATGGCAGGACCCTACTGTCAACTCAATAAACAGGGCGCCGATGCATTCCAGCTATTTTGCATACGCAGATGAAGAAGAAGCCCTCAACGGATGCCCGGAAGAATCAGTCAACTACATGTCGCTTGAAGGGCTGTGGAAATTCCACTGGTCAAGGGATGCAGGATCAAGGCCTCTGGATTTCTTCCGGCCAGGGTTCAATGACAGTGACTGGGACGACTTTCCTGTCCCGGGGATCTGGGAACTCAACGGGTATGGAGACCCCTTATATAATAATATAGGTTATGCATGGGAATACCAGTATGTCAACAACCCGCCCTACGTACCGGAAAAGGAAAACCATGTCGGGTCATACCGAAAGGAAATAACCATTCCTGAAGGCTGGAGCGGCAAGCAGATATTCGCACATTTCGGAAGCGTCACCTCCAACATATACCTCTGGGTCAACGGCCGCTTTGCCGGATACAGCGAAGACAGCAAGCTCGAAGCAGAATTTGACATAACAAAACTTCTAAAGCCAGGAAGGAACCTGCTTGCATTCCAGGTCTTCCGCTGGTGCGACGGTTCATACCTTGAAGACCAGGATTTCATGAGATACTCTGGTGTAGCAAGGAACTGCTACCTTTACGCCAGGGACAGAAACCGCATACAGGATATCAGGATAACCCCTGACCTGGACGCGGACTACAGGAACGGTACGCTGGATGTCAGGCTCGACCTGACCGGAAACTGCAAGGTTAGCCTTGTCCTGTCCGATCCGGAAGGGGACATCATTGAAGAAAAGACTGTCGACGGCAGAAAAGGCATCCAGTCTATGACTTTCAATGTACAAGACCCGCAGAAATGGAGCGCAGAGACTCCATCCCTTTATACACTTACAGCTACATCCTTATCCGGGAACTCTTCTGAAGTCATTCCGGTCAAGATAGGATTCCGCAAGATAGAGATAAAGGACGCTCAGGTTCTTGTCAACGGACAGCCGGTGCTCTTCAAGGGGGTAAACCGGCATGAGATGGACCCGGACGGAGGCTATCTCGTGTCCAAGGAAAGGATGGAGCAGGATATCCAGCGCATGAAGCAGCTCAACATCAACGCAGTACGCACCTGCCACTACCCGGACGACAGCTACTGGTACGAGCTGTGCGACAAATACGGCCTCTATGTCGTAGCTGAAGCAAACATCGAATCGCACGGGATGGGATATGGAGAACAGAGCCTTGCGAAATTCCCTCTGTATGAAAAGGCTCACCTTGAAAGGAACAGCCGCAATGTGCAGCGCAACTTCAACCATCCTTCAGTCATCTTCTGGTCACTGGGCAACGAAGCCGGATTCGGGGTCAATTTCGAGGCCTGCTACAGATGGGTGAAGGCAGAAGATCCGTCCAGGCCTGTCCAGTATGAAAGAGCCGGCTACAGCGATTTCACCGACATATTCTGTCCTATGTACATGCCTTATGACGCATGCGAGAAATACTGCACGGGCAATCCGGGAAAGCCGCTCATACAGTGCGAATATGCCCATGCGATGGGCAACTCGGAAGGCGGCTTCAGGGAGTACTGGGACCTCATAAGGAAATATCCTGCCTACCAGGGCGGATTCATCTGGGACTTCGTGGACCAGTCCCCGAGATGGACATCACCTGAAGGCAAGACATTCTATGGCTATGCAGGCGACTTCAACAGATATGATGTGGACAAGGACCAGAATTTCTGCAACAACGGCCTCATAAGTCCGGACAGGATACCGAATCCGCACGCATATGAAGTCCGCTACATATACCAGTCGATCTGGGCATCTCCTGCAGACCTTTCAGAAGCTGAAATCTCTGTCTTCAACGAGAATTTCTTCAGGGATCTCTCAGGATACAGGATGGACTGGGAACTGCTCGCTGACGGCATTCCGGTACAGCAGGGAAGCGTCCAGGACCTGGACATCGCGCCTCAGGAAAGCGGGAAAATCGCTCTCGGCTATGACCCGTCATCCCTATGTGCCGGGAAGGAATGGATGCTGAACATATATTTCAGACTGAAGAAAACCGACGGACTGCTTCCGGCAGGACACACAGCCGCATACAGACAGATACCGCTCTCAGACTACTCATTCAGCACAGATTTCATTGTCGGAACAGCTCCGAACAAAGAAATCCCGACACCGGTCTTCGATAACTCTGACAGGAGGTACCTGATACTTGAAGGAGAAGGCTTCAGGATAGAATTCAACAAGTCCGACGGTATGCTCTCACTTTATGAAGTGCATGGGGTACAGTTCCTTGAGAAAGGGTCATCTCTAAGACCGAATTTCTGGAGAGCCGGCACGGACAACGACTACGGCGCAGGACTTCCTGGGAAATACCTCGTATGGAAAGATCCGCAGCTTAAGATGGAGTCCCTCGACTACGGCATGCATGACGGCCTCGCCTATGTCACAGCAGTAAGCACAATGCCCGGGACAGGAGCCAGGATCACAATGGAATACCTCATCGACAGCAGAGGTGCCGTGAAGGTGACCCAAAGGATGGAGACAGGACCGGGCCCGGACGGGACAGCTGTCCCTGACATGTACCGGTTCGGCCTGAGGATGGAGATGCCGGAGTCGTTCAGCACTGTGGAATTCTACGGCAAAGGTCCTTTCGAGAACTATGCGGACAGGCAGAGCGCTGCCCTCGTGGGAAGATACAGGCAGAGTGTGGAAGATCAGTTCTACCCGTACATAAGACCGCAGGAGACAGGCACGAAGTCCGGGCTCAGATGGTGGCAGGTGACAGATATCTCCGGTACAGGACTCCGCTTCCGCAGCAATGCACCGTTCTCGGCTTCAGCCCTTGAATACAGCATCGAGATGCTTGATGACGGACCTGCCAAGAACAACAGGCATCCGTCTGACCTCGTCAAGTCAGGAAGCACGGACATCTGCATAGACAAGCTGCAGATGGGGCTCGGCTGCATTGACAGCTGGGGCGCTATGCCGCTGGATGAATACCTCATCCCATACGGAGACTACGAATTCACGTTCATCATGGAACCTGTAGCACACCGCTACGGGTTCTAGATGATCTCTTCCCTGTCCCTTATATCCTTGATGCGGAGCTGGAGATTTGCAATGCCCCTGTAATAGTTCTCTACAATCGAATAGCAGATGTCCACAGGATTGCCGGCCTTGATATGGTCGAAATGTGATGATTTGTTGAATGCTATCGCCGATATGTAGCGGTACGGCTGCTCTTCCTGGATAAGCTCCAGCTTCAGGTGGCCGCCCTCGGCACCTACCTTACGGCCGTTGCCGTTGTCATAGACATTGGTGGTCATGAACACCGGGGCTGTGTTTCCCGGCCCGAACGGCTGGAACTGTTTCAGTATCCTGAAGAACTTCGGTGTGATGCGGGAAAAGTCCAGCATCGCATCTATGTAGATGACAGGAGTCACCATCTCTGTGCTGAGAGTATTGCCTATATATTCGTCAATCCGCCGGCAGAACTCCTTCAGGTTCTCTTCCCTGAGAGTAAGGCCTGCTGCATAGATGTGTCCGCCGAAATTCTCAAGAAGGTCGGCGCAGCTCTCGATCGCGCCGTACAGGTCAAAGCCAGGCACACTCCTGGCCGAACCTGTTATGAGCCCGTTGGAGCGGGTGAGCACAATCGTAGGCTTGAAGAATGCCTCGACCAGACGTGAAGCCACTATTCCGACGACTCCCTTGTGCCAGGAAGGGTCATATACTATCGTAGCATGTCCGTCGGAAAGGTTTCCGCCCGACTGCATCATCTCCAGGGCCTTTCTGGTGATCTCCCTGTCGATGCTCTTGCGCTCGTTGTTGTATTCGTTGATCTCTGTGGCGATTGCTGTCGCTGCAGCTTCATCAGTTGCTGTAAGAAGCTCGACGGCCATGCGTCCGGACTCCATTCTTCCTGCGGCATTGATCCTCGGACCTATCTTGAAGACAATGTCATCTATCGTCAGATGCGCAGGATCCAGGCCGGAAAGCCTTATCATGGACAGGAGCCCCACGCGAGGATTTTCATTGAGCCGGCGTAGGCCGAAATGGGCAAGTATCCTGTTCTCCCCTGTCACTGACACAAGATCGGAAGCGATGCTTACGACTATCAGGTCCAGAAGAGGAATAAGACGCTCGAACGGGATGCCGTACCTGGAGGCATATCCCTGTACCAGCTTGAACCCCACTCCGCAGCCGGAAAGGTCATCGAAAGGATAAGGACAGTCAGCCCTCTTCGGGTCAAGCACAGCAACAGCCGCAGGAAGGTCATCCTCAGGAAGATGGTGGTCGCAGACGATGACATCTATGCCTTTTGATGCAGCAAGTGCCACCTTGTCGTTTGCCTTGATGCCGCAGTCTAGGGTGATGATCAGGCTGAAGCCGTTTTCCGCAGCCCACGCTATGCCCTTGTCGGAGACACCGTAGCCTTCATCATACCTGTCCGGTATATAGAAATCGACATCCGGGGTATAGTCCCTCAGGAAAGAATAGACAAGAGAGACGGCTGTGGTGCCGTCGACATCATAATCCCCGTAGACAAGGATCTTCTCCCCTCCTGTGACAGCCTTGCGGATACGCTCTACAGCCACATCCATATCCTTCATCAGGAACGGGTCGTGGAGACCGGACAGAGAAGGACGGAAAAATGCCCGGGCCTCGTCAAATGTGGTTATCCCGCGCATGACAAGAAGCCCCGCAAGCACGGGATCGATCCCGAGCTCCGAGGACAGCCGGCTCACAGTCTCACTGTCCGCTGAATCCTTCAATATCCATTCTTTGTCTTTGCCCATATCTTACAAAGGTAACCATTTTATTTTTAATTTTAGAATTTATTATCGTACTTTTGCATGGATAAAACCGAATCATAAAAAACGATATATATATGGAAAACATGGATTTGAACGAGCAGGAGAGGAACAGGAGAGAAGCTCTCGGCAAGCTCAGGGAACTGGGAATCGACCCTTATCCGGCAGCACTTTACCCGGTAAATGCCACAGCACAGAAGATCAAGGATGAATACGATCCGGAGAAAGGCAATCTGAACGATGTTGTCATCGCAGGAAGGATAATGTCCCGCAGGATCATGGGGGCGGCATCTTTCATTGAACTTCAGGACGAGACAGGCAGAATCCAGGTATATATAAAGAGAGACGAGATCTGCCCGGGTGAAGACAAGACCATGTACAACACTGTCTTCAAGAAACTTCTGGACATCGGTGACATCATAGGCATCAAGGGATATGCCTTCATCACACAGACCGGACAGCTTTCCGTTCACGCTAAGGAACTCACCCTCCTGAGCAAGTCACTCAGAGTCCTTCCTATAGTAAAGGAAAAGGACGGTGAAGTGTATGATGCGTTCACAGATCCTGAGCTCAAATACAGACAGAGATATGTGGACCTTATCGTCAACCCTTCTGTCCGCGATACATTCATCAAGAGAAGCCAGATCATCGCGACTATGCGCGAATACTTCAACCAGGCAGGCTGCCTTGAGGTGGAGACGCCTATCCTCCAGCCTATCCCGGGAGGAGCTACCGCACGTCCTTTCATCACCCACCACAACGCCCTCGACATCCCTCTCTACCTGAGGATAGCCAACGAGCTCTATCTCAAGAGACTTATAGTCGGAGGATATTCAGGGGTCTATGAGTTCGCAAAGGATTTCCGCAACGAAGGCATGGACAAGACCCACAATCCTGAGTTCACCTGCATGGAGATCTATGTTGCCTACAAGGACTACATCTGGATGATGGACTTCACAGAGAAAATGCTCGAGAAGATCGCCCTCAAGCTCCACGGCACGACAGTGCTCACAATCGGCGAGCATCAGGTGGACTTCAAGGCTCCGTACAAGAAGCTTCCTATACTTGATGCGATCAAGGAATATGCAGGTGTCGATATCACCGGGATGGACGAAGCCCAGCTCAGGGAGACCTGCGCAAAACTCAATGTCCCTGTAACAAAGGAAATGGGCGAAGGCAAGCTCATAGATGCCATCTTCGGGGAATACTGCGAGAAGCATCTGATCCAGCCTGTATTCGTGACGGACTACCCTGTATCGATGTCACCTCTTACAAAGAGACACCGCAACAATCCGAACCTCACGGAAAGGTTCGAACTCTTCGTATGCGGCAAGGAACTCGCCAATGCCTACAGCGAGCTCAACGACCCTATCGACCAGCTTGAAAGGTTCAAGGACCAGATCAAGCAGAGGGAGCACGGAGATGACGAGGCCATGTATATCGACATGGACTTCATCAGAGCACTTGAATACGGTATGCCGCCTACATCAGGAATGGGTATGGGAATCGACCGTCTGACAATGTTCATGACAAATTCCCCTACTGTCCAGGATGTCCTCTTCTTCCCTCAGATGAGGCCAAAGCCGGTAGAATAACTGTTCCGGCAAGATGACCGAGACAATCACATCGGCCCAGAACCCTAAGATAAAGGAACTTCTCGCCCTGCAGGAAAAGTCACGAGCAAGGCGCGAGAAGGGCCTTTTTGTCGTTGAAGGACGGAGGGAACTCGGGCATTGCCTGGATGCAGGATTTATTCCTGACACATTGTTTGTCTGCAGGGAAATCATCTCCGACACTGACCTTGATGACATTATCGGAAAGGCAGAGGATGTCATGCACAAGGTCCAAGATCCGGATCTGCAGGTCATCGAGATCCCGGCGGCGCTGTATGACAAGGTGGCATACCGGGGAGGGACAGAAGGGATAATAGCGGAAATGAAATG
>JADIMK010000062.1 GCA_017694785.1 Candidatus Cryptobacteroides intestinigallinarum | reverse complement strand
TCACGTAGTTTGGCTGGGCGTTCACTCCGAAGCGAGTGCGGGCGATATAGGAATTGACCCTGCCGAGATCCTTGAGCTTGTCTCCGTTTTCTGTAACCACCCATTCGTCCTCTTTCAGACGTGTCTTGTCGTCAGTGTAGAGGGCTACGATGATGAAGTCTTTCCGGAGCATGTCGAGGACCTGAGGATCGCTCCATACCCTTGACTCCATCTCGCGGCAGTTGACGCAGCCGTGTCCTGTGATGTCGATGAACACCGGTTTTCCTGCTTCCTTTGCTGCGGCAAGGCCTTCTTCGATTGTGAAGTACCCGTTGAGGCCGAGCGGAAGATGCAGGTCAAACCTGTTTTCTTTTCCTGCAGCAGATGCGGCGTCAGCTGACGTATTCTGTGTGCCGGATCCGAGGACAAAATCCTGTGTCGTGATCGGAGGAAGATATCCGGAGAGAGCCTTGAGAGGCGCACCGAACATTCCAGGGATCATATAGACAACGAACGAGAATACAGCTATTGCAAGAGCCAGTCTCTTGACAGAGATATGGTCAACTTTGTCATCGTGGGCAAACCTTAGCTTGCCGAGGAGGTAGAGTCCGAGCAGGGAGAATGTAACAATCCAGATTGCCAGATATACTTCCCTGTCGAGAAGTCCCCAGTGGTAGGTCTGGTCAGCTACACTCAGGAATTTGAATCCGAGTGCCACCTCGATGAATCCCAGCACGACCTTGACTGAATTGAGCCAGCCTCCGCTCTTAGGAAGATTCTTCAGAAGGGAAGGGAAAAGGGCAAGTATCGTGAACGGAAGGGCAAAGGCAAGGGAGAATGCGAGCATTGCGAGCATAGGCTCCCAGAATTCGCCCTGCGTGGCCTTGATCAGCACTGATCCGACAATAGGGCCTGTGCATGAGAATGATACAAGCACAAGGGTAAGTGCCATGAAGAAGATGCCTGCAAGGCCACCTTTGTCAGAGCCTCTGTCGCTCTTGTTGACTATCGAGGAAGGAAGTACAATCTCGAACGCACCGAAGAATGATGCCGCGAACACCATGAATACTATGAAGAATATGAGGTTCGGCAGCCAGTGCGTTGCAAGCCAGTTGAATATGTCTGCTGTCACAGCATCTCCGCCCACTATCCTGGTGATGAGGATTATCACAGAGATAGGCACAGTATAGAGCAGGACTATGAAAAGTCCGTACATCGATGCCTTGAACCTTCCGGCGGCAGGTGATGATGAACCTTTCATGAAGAATGATACCGTCATCGGTACCATAGGGAAGACGCATGGGGTAAGAAGTGCTGCAAAGCCCCAGAGTATTGCCTCAATGAGAAGCGCCCAGTTGAAGCCCTTGCCTTTGCTGTCAGCTGAGCCGTCGGAGGCTGATGCCTGGGAGACTGCTGCTGACTGAGGCTGTGCTGAGAGCTTCACGGAGAATTTCAGGAATTCCGGTGACGCGCACTGTGTCTCGGTGCATGCCATCCATGTGATCTCTCCTCCCGGAGCGGCAGTCTCTGCCGTCAGACGGACATCCTGCCCGATCACTATCTTGTCGAAATATACCGGATCTCCCTCGAAGTCTACCGGCTCAGTGACAGGATAAAGGTCGCCTACAAGTTCATATCCCTCCTGTACTTCGTCAAAGATGACATCAGTAGGGTAGAGTTCACTTGCTATGTCGTAAGTATGCCATCCTTCAGCTATCTCACCTGTAAAGATCAGCTTGAATGTGTCCGGGCCAGTCTGTTCCGATGTCACTTTCCAAGTGACTGTCTCCAGCTGCTGTCCGAAGCCCTGTCCATAGACGCCGAAGGCGGCACATAGTGCCGCCACTGTGGACAATATCTTGATTGATAATTGTTTCACTTTAGTCTGATATTTGATTTGAAATATACGGATTATAGTGTTGCTGCGTCATGCTGCTATTTTGCAAATGCAACTGACCTGGTCTCTCTGATGACAGTTATCTTTACCTGTCCAGGGTATACCATCTCTTCCTGGATCTTCTTTGCGATTTCTCCTGAAAGTGTCTCTGCGTCCTTGTCTGACACCTGGTCGGCACCGACGATGACCCTGAGCTCGCGTCCTGCCTGGATCGCGTATGTCTTGGTGACTCCAGGGTAGGACTTGGCGATGTCTTCCATATCCTTGAGCCTCTTGATGTATGACTCGATGACCTCGCGACGTGCTCCAGGACGTGCTCCTGAGATGGCATCTCCGACCATTACAAGAGGTGAAATGATTGAAGTCATCTCCACTTCCTCGTGGTGGGCACCGATTGCATTGCATACTTCAGGTTTCTCCTTGTATTTCTCGGCAAGCCTCATTCCGAGTATTGCATGCGGAAGCTCCGGATCTTCGTCGGATACCTTTCCTATGTCGTGGAGGAGTCCTGCGCGTTTTGCTATCTTAGGATTGAGTCCGAGCTCTGATGCCATTGTTGCACAGAGGTTGGCTACTTCCCTGGAGTGCTGCAGGAGGTTCTGTCCGTATGATGAACGGTATTTCATGCGGCCGATGAGCTTCACCAGTTCGATGTGCATCCCGTGGATACCCAGATCGATGCAAGTACGTTTTCCTGTCTCAAGGATCTCTTCTTCGAGCTGCTTCTGAACCTTTGCCACCACTTCCTCGATTCTGGCCGGATGGATCCTGCCGTCGACGACGAGCTGGTGGAGTGCAAGCCTTGCGACCTCCCTTCTGACCGGGTCGAAGGCCGAGAGGAGGATTGCCTCCGGTGTGTCGTCTACCACGATCTCTACTCCAGTCGCAGCTTCGAGAGCTCGTATGTTGCGGCCTTCCCTTCCTATGATGCGGCCCTTTATCTCATCGCTTTCAATGTTGAAGACTGTCACTGCATTCTCTATGGCAGTCTCTGTGGCTGTACGCTGTATTGTGTTGATTACTATTCTCTTGGCCTCTTTGGTGGCGTTCATCCTGGCGTCATCCATGACGTCATTGATGTATGACTGTGCCTGGGATCTTGCTTCAGCTTTCATGTTCTCCATGAGCTGGTTCTTTGCTTCGGCGGCTGTCATTCCGGCGATATTTTCTATCTGCTGGATAGCTTCAGCACGCAGCTTGTCGTATTCCTCCGCCTTCTTGTTCACAAGCTCTACCTGGTTCTTGAGGTTTTCGCGGATGGCATCTGCTTCACGGTTCTTCTTGTTGAGCTCTGCATTCTGCTGGTTGAGGTTGTTTTCCTTCTGCCTGAGCTTGGATTCAACTTCGTGAAGCTGGTTGTTCTTCTCGTTTATGTACTGCTCGTGGTCACTCTTCAGCTGCAGGAACTTTTCCTTTGCCTGGAAGATCTTTTCCTTCTTTATGTTCTCAGCCTCTATCTCGGCTTTCTGGAGTATCTCATCCTTCTGTCCCTTGAGCATGAGCTTATGGACGTATATATATGTCCCGACGGCAATAATGGCACCGATGGCCGCCGCTAAAAAGTAAAATAATATATCCATATAACGCAATCAGTTAAATTGTTCCAAAATAAAAAGCCGGCCAAGCTTCCCTGGAAGCTGACCGGCAGTTAGATTATAAAAAGCCGTTAGTCTGATTGTCTGGAAATCTTATATAAAATAAGATTTGAGGACCGATATGGATCTGACTTCCTCCGTCCCGCAAGCGGAATCCCCCGAAGGGTCACCTAGGCCTGTCATAGCCATTCGAGTTTACTCGGTTACTTAATACAATTTGATGATTTCAGCAAAGATAAGTAACTAACGGCTAATTTTATCAATGTTGTCAAGATAACCTTCAATCTCCTTATGCAGCTGGTCTTCGTCCTGACGCATCTTCATCAGAGTCCTGTTCTGCATAACATATCCTGTGCTTATCGTAAACGCAGCCATGACGATGATGTCCATGTCATTTTTACCGGTAATGTTGCCGGACTGCAGTTTCTCAATCTGTCTGTTGACAATCTTCGCAGCATCCCTCAGAAGCCCTTCGTGCTCAGGGGATTCGGCTGTCAGGTCATATTCCTGGCCCGCTACCCTGATCTTGATGTTCCTTCTCATTGTCATCCTCCCGGACACTTCCTATGAGGGAAATGCACTTGTCGATTGCCTTGATCATCCGGTCTATCCTCTCTCTCGCTTCCTTCCTGTCCCTGGATGTCACCAGCATTGTATCAGCCAGCTTCAGGCTATCAATCTTTTTTTCTAACTCTGTAATCTGCTTCCTGTAGTCTTCATTCATGCCTGTGCTTTCCTGAAGCTTCTGTCTCAGACTTGTGTTTTCGGCCTTTATTGCCTCGTATGCCGCAATGAGCCGCCTGATGTCTGATCTGAGGTCTTCAATCATAGCAAATCGCACTTATGAACACTTCTGCAAAGTTAGAATTTTTTATCGGATTGTCAAATAAATCTACCGGTGCTCAGACCCTGTTGACGACCTCGGCATGCTGCATGCCGTCCTCGATTGCCGCCTTGTTGAGCGTAATCAGGCTGCTGTAGCGTGCAGGGATAGATTTGACAAGTCCTTTCTCGACATTTTCGAGTGATACAAGAGGATTGACAGAGAGGAAAGCACCGAGGACAACCATGTTGTATACCTTTGAATTATTCATCCTGGCTGCGCCTTCTATGGCGTTGATCCTGCAGATGTTGATGTCTTTCCTTTCCGGATGGCGGGTGATGCCGCTCGGGTCATAGACAAGCCATCCTCCTGGCTTAACCGTCTTCTCGAATTTGTCCATAGACTGCTGGTTGAGGATGATGGCGGTGTCATACTTTGTCACGATAGGGGAGCCGATCTTCTTGTCGCTGAGGATGACGCAGACATTCGCAGTACCGCCCCTCATCTCAGGACCGTATGAAGGCATCCATGTCACTTCCATATCCTGCATGATTGCCGAATATGCAAGGATCTTTCCCATCGAGAGGACTCCCTGTCCTCCGAATCCTGCTATTATTATCTCTTCTTTCATTTCTTTTGCCCGTTTTTAAGATCTGTTGTTGTGCATCATTTTCCGCTGAGCACGTCCTTGATGTCTCCTATCGGATATTTCTTGAACATGTTCTCGACCATCCATTTGTTGGCATCCACTGGTGACATCTTCCATCCTGAGTTGCAGGTGGATACGATCTCTACAAATGAAAGCCCGATGCCTTTCTGGCTGTATTCGAATGCCTTCCTGATGGCGCTCTTCGCTTTTCTCGCAGCAGCGGCTGTGTGTACAGACTGCCTTGTGATGTATGCGGTGCCGTCAAGATGTGCGATCATGTCAGCGATTACAAGCGGGAATCCGTTGAGCTTAGGGTCCCTTCCGTAAGGAGTTGTGGATGTCTTCATGCCGATAAGGGTGGTCGGTGCCATCTGGCCTCCGGTCATGCCGTAGATACCGTTGTTGATGAAGATCACAACTATGTTCTCCCCACGTCCGCAGGCATGGATGATCTCCGCAGTACCGATGGATGCGAGGTCACCGTCGCCCTGGTATGTGAACACGTATTTGTCAGGGCAGAGCCTCTTTGTGGCAGTGGCAAGTGCAGGTGCCCTTCCGTGGGCGGCTTCCTGCCAGTCTATGTCGATATAGTTGTATGCGAAGACTGAACATCCTACCGGGCATATGCCGACGGTCTTGTCCTGGATGCCCATCTCGTCTATCACTTCAGCCACAAGCTTGTGCACTGTGCCGTGTGAACAGCCCGGGCAATAATGCATCACATTGTCAGTGAGCAGCGCCGGCTTGCTGTAGACTATGTTTTCCGGCTTCTTGATTTCTTCTATGCTGATACTCATTGTCTGCTTGCTTTTGCCTGGGCGCTTATGCCAGGCCGTTGAACTTCTTGAATTCCCCGACTATCTCCTCAGGAGTGTAGATGTTGCCTCCCTGCCTTCCGTAGAAGCCTACAGGGCACTGTCCGTTGGCTGCGAGCCTGACGTCATATACCATCTGTCCGAGGTTGAGCTCTATGCTCATCATGCTCCTGCACTGCTTTGCAAGTCTTGCGATCTCGTCGAACGGGAACGGATAGAGGGTGATCGGACGGAGAAGACCGGCCTTGATGCCCTCAGCCCGGAGCTCGTCTACCACGGCTTCGCATATCCTTGAAGAGCAGCCGAATGCGACGAATACATATTCTGCATCTTCAGTCATGTACTCGCTGAACTTGACTTCATTCTCCTCGATGATGTCATATTTGTTCTTGAGCTTCCTGTTGAACCTTTCCTGTATGTCTGCGTCGAGCGAGAGGGAAGTGATGATGTTCCTTACCCTTGTCTTCGGCTTGCCGACTGTAGCCCACGGCGCAACCTTGAGTATCTCCTCTGCCGTGCGGCGAGGCTTCATCTCGTGCATCTCCACCTTCTCCATCATCTGTCCGATGATACCGTCAGCTAGGATGACTACAGGGTTGCGGTATTTGAACGCAAGCTCGAACCCCCAGTCGACGAAGTCGTACATATCCTGGGCAGACGCAGGTGCGAGAACTATGTTGTGGTAGTCTCCGTGTCCGCCTCCCTTGACTATCTGGTTGTAGTCGCTCTGGCTTGGCTGTATTGTACCGAGTCCAGGGCCTCCTCTCATGACATCCACTACAACGCAAGGAAGTTCAGCTCCGGCTATGTAGCTTATGCCTTCGCACATGAGGCTGATTCCAGGGCTGCTGGAAGAAGTCATGACTTTCTTTCCGCAGCTTGCGCCTCCGTAGATCATGTTGATTGAAGACGTCTCGCTTTCAGCCTGCAGGACAACCATTCCGGTTGTCTCCCACGGCTTTTCCTTCATGAGCGTCTCCATAACTTCGGACTGTGGGGTGATCGGGTATCCGAAATATCCGTCCACGCCGTTGCGTATTGCCGATATGGCAATCGCTTCATTTCCTTTCATCAAAATCTTCTCTGCCATATCCTCAAATTTTTACCCTGTAGACTGTAATTACTGAATCAGGACATACGACAGCACAGCTTGAACAGCCTATGCAGCCGTCTCCGGTCATCTCGGCGTAATGGTAGCCTTTGCTGTTGACCTTGTCCGATAGCTTTATGCTGCCGGTCGGACAGTTCGCGATACAAACAGAACATCCTTTGCATCTCTGTGTATCGACTTCTATTGCTCCTTTGAATGCCATCTGTTAAAAAGTTTTGTCGTTTAAGCGGTCCGGACATTACACACAGTTGCCCAAACCGACCCCAAATTTAGTAAAAAATATGATAAACCGGTCAAATCCTTTCTTCTTATTATTTCCGCGTCCGTTATTCCTTCGCAGAACCGATGCATTTCCATATCAGTGCGCTGAATGCAGCTCCGGCCATAGGGGCTACGATGAAGAGCCACAGCTGGGAAAGTGCGGTGCCGCCTTCAAAGATGGCTGGACCGATGCTTCTTGCCGGGTTCACTGATGTGCCTGTGATAGGGATGCATACAATATGGACGAGTACGAGAGTCAGGCCTATGGCAAGTCCTGCAAAGTTGCCAGCTCCTTTCCTGCTGTCAGTAGTGCCGAGGACTACAAGTACAAATATGAATGTGAAGATGAACTCGGCTATGAAAGCCTGTACCCCAGTTCCTTCGGCAAATGAATTGGATCCTGTTGATGTAGGGCCGTTGTTTCCGCCTGCAGATACAAGGGCAAACAGTACGGCTGAGCCGATGATTGCTCCGATGACCTGGAAAAGCATGTACATGCCTGCATCCTTGCTGCTCATACGTCCGGAAAGCCAGACTCCGAAAGTGATTGCCGGATTGATGTGGCAGCCGGAAATGTTGCCTATCGTATAGGCCATCGCTACTACTGAAAGTCCGAATGCAAGGGCTACACCTATGGTGCCGACACCTTCGCTTACTGCTCCGGCGGCATTGCCGGCAAAGACTGCGCTTCCGCATCCCATGAGGACAAGGACCATGGTCCCGATCATCTCAGCCAAATACTTTTTCATATCAGATCAGTTATAAAGTGAATAAATCATAAACAAATGCCGGAATTTACTGAAAAAATCTGATATTATATGTCAATTGTGCAATAATTGTTAAATTTTGCTTCGGGCATCCGCTGCGGATTTGTATCTGTTGGGATAAATTCCTATATTTGAAAATTCTGCCGATGGCAGAGACATTGCTAGGAACAGAACATTTGATAGATATATGGACACTATAGTATTGAAGAACATAACGCTTCCGGATTCCGGGAAAGCAGATATCGTGGTGAAGGACGGGATCATATTCCGGGTGTCGAGACATGGATCCTCCGGGTCGGAACCGGGTACTGCCCATAAGGCCGGAAATGGCAGTCCGGCAGGAGACAGCCATCCGGACAGTGATGGCCAGAGTAGAGGATTCTGCTTGCAGGATGGGGCGGAAGTAATAGACTGCTCGTCAAAGGCTGCTGTGCCTGGCTTTGTCAATATGCATACCCATGCGGCCATGTCCCTCATGAGAGGACTTGAGGAAGATGTACTCTTCCACAAGTGGCTCAGCAAGATATGGGAAGTGGAGTCAAAGATCGATGCCGACTATGTCCGCAAGGCGACGAAAGTGGCATGTGTCGAGATGCTGCGCACGGGCACTACCTTATATAATAACCACTATTGGCATCAGGATGTGGCTTACGCAGCTGCTGCCGAGATGGGGATAAGACCTGTGGAGTCCTATGTGTTCATTGACAAATATGATGAGTCAGAAGCCTCGAAGGAGAAAGCAGAGTGCGAAAGGATCTATGAGAAATCCCTTTCATGGGGTGAGCCGGGACATTTCACGGTGGGTATCCACTCTATATATTCAGTGAGCGAGCAGACTATGCTCTGGGCGGCTGAATTCGCCCGCAGGCACGGGCTCAGGATACATATCCATCTGTGCGAGACTGAGAAGGAAGTCAAGGACTGCATAGCTGCACGCGGCATTACACCAGTGGAATACCTTGACCGTCTCGGACTGCTCGGACCGGATGTAATAGCTGCGCATACCCTCTGGCTTTCCGACCATGACATAGAGCTCCTTGGAGCTGCAGGAGTCAATTGTGTCCACAACATAAACTCGAATCTCAAGCTCTCTTCTGGCTACCGCTTCAGGTACAATGAACTCAGGGATGCCGGTGCCAATGTCTGCATCGGTACGGATGGCTGTGCTTCTTCCAACAATCTGGACATACTTGAAGCGCTGAAGACTGCAGCAATGGTGCAGAAGGCCTGGCGGGGAGATCCGTCTGCAATGCCTCTGGACGAACTCCTTGACATCGCTACAGTCAACGGCGCAAAGGCCCTGGGGTTCAATACAGGCAGGATTGAAGAAGGTAAGGATGCTGATATCCTGATAGTTGACACTGACAATACATTCTTCCTTTCGCCTGCTCCTTTCCTTGCGAATCTTGTATATTCAGCCCACAGCGACTGCATAAGCTCTGTATTGTGTAAGGGGCATTTCGTGATGAGGGACAGGAAGATAGCCGGAGAAAGGGAAATACTCGACGAGGCGAGGGATGTCCTCGGCAGGATAAGGTTCTGACGAGGGCTATGCTCGGTCCGGGCGTCTGTCTGTCATCAGGCTCCAGAATAAAGAGAAAACCACATGAATCGCAAAACTTCAATACGATAAGAATATGGATGAGAGGATCAAGAGAATCATGGATGCCGCAGATTTCCTCCGCTCGAGGCTTGGAGGAAAAGAGCCGGCTGTAGGTATTGTGCTGGGAAGCGGACTCGGCAAGCTCGCCGACAAGATCGAGGACCGGACAGTCGTACCTTACAAGGAAATCCCGGGATTCCCGGTGTCGACGGCAATCGGCCACAAGGGAAATTTCATCTACGGAAAGCTCGGAGGCAAGAATGTGCTTGCAATGCAGGGCAGGTTCCATTATTATGAAGGATATCCGATGGAGCTCGTTACCCTCCCTATAAGGGTGATGAAGGTGCTGGGCATAAAATATCTTTTTGTGTCCAATGCTGCCGGAGGAGTGAATTTTGACTTCAAGGTCGGTGACCTCATGGTCATCCGTGACCATATCAATCTGCTTCCTAATCCGCTTATAGGAAAGAATCTGGATGAGTTCGGCCCTCGCTTCCCTGATATGACAAGGCCTTATGATCCAAAGTTGATCTGGGCTGCTGAAGAAGTAGCTGCCGAGCTGGGGATTGCTCTCAAGAAAGGAGTCTATCTTGCCGGTACCGGCCCATCCTATGAGACTCCGGCCGAATACAAGTACTTCAGGCTGATCGGAGCAGATGCAGTAGGGATGTCTACGATACCGGAGGTGATTGTGGCAAGGCACTCTTCAATCCCTGTGTTCGGCATGTCTGTCATCACAAATGAAGCCCATGACGACTATGCGGATGACTATGAGAACAACGGTGATGATGTTGTTGCAGCGGCGGATGCGGCGGCGGACAAGATGTCTCTTCTCTTCGCAAAGCTGATCGGACGTCTCTAGGCCATTGCCGTACCTTCAGACCATCATGAAGAATATATATTTACACAAGGCAGGTCCTGCCGTTTCTGCGGGGCTTGCCTATGGCTTTTCCTTGTGGCTGGCCGCATTCCTGTGCATAACCGTTCCTGCAGGAGCTTCGGCGCAGCCGGTATGGAATCCTGACCGCGGCGACAGCTATGTCAATCCTGTGATCAATGCCGACTATTCCGATCCGGATGTGTGCCGGTCGGGTCAGGACTATTATATGACGGCGTCGTCGTTCAACTGTATGCCGGGGCTGCAGATACTGCATTCCACGGATCTTGTCAACTGGGAAATCATCGGAGCCGCTCTTCCGGATTATCCGGTGGAGGGATGGAAGAGCAAAGTGCAGCACGGAAACGGTGTGTGGGCACCATCGATACGTGTCCACGACGGTGAGTTCTACATCTATTGCGGAGATCCCGACAGAGGAATCTTCATGGTAAGGACTGACGATCCTGCCGGTAAGTGGAGCGACCCTGTGTGGGTGGTCAAAGGAAAGGGCCTGATTGATCCGTGTCCTCTATGGGATGATGACGGAAACGCATATCTTGTCCATGGCTGTGCCGGCAGCCGGGCCGGAATCAAGAGCATGCTTTTTGTCGCCCCTATGTCGGAAGACGGAACGGCTCTCCTGGCACCGTCAAGGATAGTCTATGACGGACATCTGACACAGCAGACAATTGAAGGTCCGAAGTTCTATATGAGAAACGGCTGGTACTATATCTTTGCTCCTGCCGGAGGTGTGCCTTGCGGCTGGCAGACCGTCCTCAGGAGCCGAAGCCCGTATGGCCCTTATGAAGAAAGGGTAGTGATGGCCCAGGGCGGCAGTCCTGTCAACGGGCCTCACCAGGGAAGCTGGATCGAGACGCAGAAAGGCGAAGACTGGTTCATGCATTTCCAGGACAAGGGGGCATACGGCCGGGTTGTGCATCTCCAGCCTATGGCCTGGCATGACGGCTGGCCTGTGATAGGAGCTGATCAAGACGGTGATGGAACCGGAGAGCCTGTCATGGAATACCGCAAGCCTGATCTTCCTTCTTCAGGAGTATTCCAGCCTGCAACTTCAGACGATTTCGACTCTCCTGAACTCGGCCTGCAGTGGCAGTGGCAGGGCGTGCCTTCTCCATACTGGTCTTTCGTGGACGCCGCCAGCAGCTGCCTTAGGCTATTCTCTGTCCCTGTCCCGGAAGGTTACAGGAATCTGTCGGACTGTCCGAATCTTCTCCTGCAGAAATTCCCTTGTGAGGAATTCTCAATGACAGCAAAGGTAAGGTTCGTGCCTGACCCGAGGCTTGACGGCAGGGGAGAGACCGCCGGACTGGTGGTCATGGGGCAGGATTATGCTGCGCTGGTGCTCAGGAGTACGGAAGACGGTCCTGTCATTGAGTATGAGACATGTACAGATGCCCTGGATGAAAAGAAGGCTCAACTGGAGACTGAACCTCTGGCTGATTTGCCGTCAATAATTCTTCCTGCCCCTTATACAGAAAAATATATGTCTGATGGAGTACCTCCTGCTTACCGTCCTCAATATGAAGCTTCGGAAGTCTGGCTGCGGGTTGAAGTGAGACCAGCGGCGCATGAAGGCGACTCCGATGATGCCATCTGCACGTTCAGCTACAGTACCGACGGGGTGGAGTTCATACCTGTCGGTAAGAGCTTTACCGCAGCTCCAGGCAAATGGATCGGTGCAAAGGCCGGGCTGTTCTGCAACCGTCCAGGGCCAATGAATGATGCCGGATGGCTTGATGTGGACCGGGTGGATTTCGTCCTGCTGCAGTAATTGCCCCGGGATGTCCCTGCTCACCCCAGGATATCGTCAAGGAAGAGCTTGGATGAAGCATCCGACGGCATCCTCCAGTCTCCTCTAGGAGAAAGGGTGACGGATCCAACTTTAGGACCGTCAGGCAGGCATGACCTCTTGAACTGCTGATTGAAGAATCTGCGCATGAACGTCCTGAGCCATTTTTCCACGGTGGCTTCGTCATACCCACCTTCCTCTTTGCCGCAGAAAGCCTTCTTGGCTAGGAAAAGTATCTTGTCCGGGGAATATCCGAAACGGAAGAAATTGTACAAGAAGAAGTCATGCAGCTCATAAGGTCCCACAAGGTCTTCCGTCTTCTGCTGTATGTTGCCTTTACTGTCAGCAGGGAGCAGTTCCGGGCTGATCGGAGTATCTATTATATCCATCAGGATATCCTTGACGGAGCGAGGACTGATGCCGTTTGCCTTGTGTTCAGCATTTCCCACGGATAGATTGTCACCTATGGCGACATGTCCCTTGAAATGGTTGTCTGCTACCCATCTTACAAGATGTCTGACAAGTGTCTTCGGGATGCTTGAGTTGACTCCGTACATCGACATGTGGTCTCCGTTGTATGTGGCCCAGCCGAGGGCAAGCTCGGACAGGTCTCCGGTGCCGATGACTATGCCTCCTGTCTGGTTGGCGATGTCCATGAGGATCTGCGTCCTTTCCCTTGCCTGGGAATTCTCGTAGGTGACATCATGTACGGACTTGTCATGACCGATGTCAAGGAAATGCCTGTCACAGGCTGCGGTTATGGAGATTTCCCGAGATGTGACTCCGAGAGCTGCCATAAGGTCGGAGGCGTTGTCGTGGGTGCGGTCTGTTGTACCGTACCCAGGCATGGTGACTCCGATTATCCTGCTCCTTTCCCATCCTAGCCTGTCGAAGGCCATTGCTGTGACAAGAAGTGCAAGAGTACTGTCAAGTCCTCCGGATATTCCTATCACTGCTGTCCTGCAGGAGATGTGCGAGAGGCGCGACATCAGTCCGGTGACCTGTATCGAGAATATTTCCCTGCAGCGTCTTTCCATTTCCTCTCCGTAGCCTCCAGGGACAAACGGATGCGGCTCGATATATCTGAATAATGTCCTGCCGAAGTCTGTTGCCGCCGGACTGCCGACAGGAACTCTTGAATACAGGCTGCTGTAGCGTGAGGCTTCGGTACCGTCAGGCGTGAAAGCCCTGAATGTATTCATCTTCTGCCTAAGGACGGACAGCTTGCCGCAGTCGATGTCCGCTATGGTCAGACCCGGCTCTGTGCAGAACCTTTCGCTTTCAGCCATAAGGGCCCCGTTTTCGTATATCAGGGATGAACCGGCATAGACTACATCCTGGGTGGATTCCCCATACCCGGCCGAGCAATAGATATAGCCGGATACTGTCCTTGCGGACTGCTGGCTTACGAGGTCTTTCCTGTATTCATGCTTCATCAGCACCTCATTGCTGGCCGAAAGATTCACTATGATCTGCGCTCCGGCAAGCGAAAGCCATGATGAAGGCGGTATAGGGGTCCAGAGGTCCTCGCATATCTCAACGCCGAAAGTAACATCTCCGATTTCAAAGAGCATGTCAGGAGATATGTTGCAGTGGAATCCGTCATAGTTTACCTGTGCATTGAAGCCCTCCCTGACGGTATCCTTCCCGTTGAACAGAAGAGAGCCCAGACCTGAAGAGCTGCCGCCCAGGAAGTCTGCTCCTGAGCTGAACCATCTGGATTCATAGAATTCGTTGTAGGTAGGCAGGTACATCTTCGGGACGAGGCCCTTGATGTTGCCGTTGCGGATCACCGCCGCACAGTTGTAAAGCCTGCCTGCGACCCTGACCGGTGTGCCGGCTACTACAGTGGTCTCCTTGCCCCTGGTTTCCTCCATTATTGTCCTTATGCCCTGCTCGGCTGCCTTGATCAGCTTGTCCTGCCCGAAGAGATCTCCGCAGGTATATCCTGTGACACAAAGTTCCGGGAAAACCAGCAGCGAGACCTGCTGTGCAGCTGCCTGCCTTATCAGGTCGCAGATGCTTCTGACATTACCTTCTGTATCGGCCGGCTTTACCTGAGGTCTTGCCGCTGCCACTCTAATAAATCCGTAGTCCTTCATCCGATGTTATTTTCTCGCTGCAAAAATACAAACTTTAATTGTTCCGGTATCAGTCTCCTGTCATTCAGATATGAGTTTCTGGAGATCGGCATATGTCATTTCTGCAGAAATCGCTATCACTGAGACTGAATCCTTTTCTGTAGCCAGCATTATAAGGTCGGTCACGATCTCTCCTTGGGATGCTATGTAGATCTGCATGGATTCATCCTCTTCCGCTGCTTCCATCAGCAGCTGGTATTTCCCGCTGCCTATGGCTGACCTGATGTCTGAAGCAAGGCTGGAAGCCAAGGACTTGTTTTCTATGTCGAGGATGTACATGCCCTTGAATGTCTTGATTATACCGCTGAAATCTATGTCGCCGGCCGAGACATGTACATCCGGAAGGTCTTTCATCAGGTTGAACATTGCAGGCGAGATGTAGACTGAGCTTACCCCTTCCTTGCCTGAATATCTGTTGTAGATGCTGTTGATTTCCTGTGCCTGCGCAGATATTGCTGCCGTGAGCAATATGACTGCTATGATTATGATCTTTTTCATATCCGTTGATTCTTCTGTCATTTGTTGAATTTACTGTTGTCATTTCCTCCGGCATAGACATCGCGGATCAGTTCTATCTGCTTTCCGATGCTGGCTTCTGCTGTCCTGGTCTTCTCTGCGCAGCTGCTCATCCGGGCAGATATGTCGGCAAGTGCCTTTTCAGCCTGGGCATAGGCCAGGGCTGGATCGCTGAAGGTATCCTTCGGGCTGCGGTATGTGTCGTAGAGAGCAAGGGCTGCGCCTGCCATGAGGACAAGTCCTGCTGCAGCAGACATCGTCCATGTCGCTATACGTTTCGCTCCGCTTCTGCCGGAGGAGACAATCTTCTCTGCTGCATCCATGGAGTCTATCATTTCTGAAAGCTCCTTGCGGAATCCTTCCGGGACAGGAGTCGTTGCATCGTCTCCTGCCTTACGGAGCTCAGCGATGCTCCATC
>JADIMK010000061.1 GCA_017694785.1 Candidatus Cryptobacteroides intestinigallinarum | reverse complement strand
CACCACAAATATAGAAAATGTTTTCAACATCCGTGGAGTATTGTGATACAAATTTGACACTAAATCTGCTCAGAATCAACATTGACGAGCAACTTTGTTTGTCGTATTTTGACAGATTTGCAACCCCTGTTGCCAAACCTGCATTCGCAATCAACTTTGTTTCCGTAAAATTGGTTTCAAACTTCTCATAGAACTGAAAAGTATATCCGGACAAAATCGAAAAGATTCAAGAAAATGAGATTTTTTGCGGATAACTTACCGAAGTAAGTTTATCCCATTTACCCTCGAAGACAAAGAAAACGGTAAAAAGCAAGAGGGTGAGTCATCAAAATCATCAGAAAATAATCCTCTGTAAATCACCTATTTCCACTCCAAAATTTCCTACAAAATAAGAATAGTAAAAGGTCAAAAATTAGCAAACTAATTTTGTGCCGTATTGCCCTGAAACACCTCCAGGACACCCTCAGACAAGGAAAAACCGAAGCAGAAACTTGATAAGTTATCTACTTCGGTTTTCGAAATCAATTGATTTTCAATCAGATAATCAACAGAATTCTGTTAATATTCCTCCTCGTTGAAAAAGAAATCGTCCTTTGTCGGATAATCAGGCCAAATATCCTCTATGCTCTCATATATCTCGCCATCATCCTCAAGCTCTTCGAGATTCTCAACAACTTCAAGAGGTGCTCCAGAACGCGTAGCATAATCAATCAGCTCGTCTTTGGTCGCAGGCCATGGAGCATCTTCCAATCTGTACGCAAGTTCAAGTGTCCAATACATGATAAATCTAACTTAAAAGGTTAATATTCAATGTATAACATCCCTATTATCTGTCGTTTCCGACATTCAGGCAGCAAATATATACAAAAAAAACTTATCATGAATTTCTTTTTCGTATTTTTGCACACCTGATTATCAACAGGCAAAGCCTGTTTACCTCAATCAATTTCCGTACCATAACGGGAAAATGCGGGCAGACACGCTTCTGGGTGCTAATCAGGACAATATCAGCATACTAGAAGAAAATAGACAAGGAGACAATATGGCATATCTGAGAGAAGACCAGTACGACGAGAAGACAACAGCCGAGATTGCGGCCCACTATAAGGAAATCCTGAGGCTGCTCGGGGAAAATCCCGAAAGGGAAGGACTCCTCAAGACTCCGGAAAGAGTCGCCAAGGCACTGCAGTTCCTCACCAAAGGCTACAGCCAGGAAGGATCAGAGATCCTCAGCGCAGCTCTTTTCAAGGAAGACTACAGCCAGATGGTCCTTGTCAAGGACATAGAGCTCTACTCCACATGCGAACACCATCTCATGCCGTTCATCGGCAAGGCCCATGTGGCCTACATCCCGAACGGCACCATCACCGGGCTCAGCAAGATAGCCCGCGTCGTAGAGACATACGCCAGAAGACTCCAGGTCCAGGAGAGGCTCACAGTACAGATACGCGACTGCATCCAGAAGACCCTCAACCCGATGGGAGTTGCTGTCGTCATCGAGGCCGCCCACACCTGCATGCAGATACGTGGCATAGAAAAAGCCAATGCCATCACTGTGACATCGGCTTTCTCAGGTGTTTTCCTCAAGGATGAGCGCACAAGGAACGAATTCCTCAACCTCATCAGGGGATAATTCAATCATTTGAATATACCCAGAGTAAGTTCATATACCATTGAGGGCATATATGCCGCTACCGACATATATGCCCTCAATGATACTATATTTTTTCAAATACCCGCAGGGTCAGAAGATCCTGCAGACAAAATCAGAGAGATATATCCTCCAGTTGCGCCAGATATGGCCACCAGTGGACTCATGGTATTCATACGGATATCCGAGAGCATCAAGCTTTGCCCTCAAGGCAACATTTTCCTTGTACAGGAAATCGTCCTTGCCGATGGCAATGTAGTAGAGGGACACCCCTTCATCAAACTGCTTGGCGAGCTTTTCGTCAACGTTTTCATATACAGGGCTCTTGGCATCTTCAAGGAACCATACGGCCGCAGAGAACAGACCCACATAGTCAAATGTCCCCGGATACTCCTTCGATATGTTGAATGAATGGAATCCGCCCATAGAAAGTCCTGTTATGGCACGGCCGGAAGCCTTGCGGATTGTCCTGTAATGCGAGTCCACCCATGAGATTATCTCAGGGAATGTCTCCTCATAAGTCCCGTCCATTGTCTTAGGAAGAGATGACGTAGGCTGCACAAAGCCATCCGGACCCTCGCCTGGAGCTGAAGGAAGGGCGACATTGCCGTTCGGCATCACCACAATCATCGGCTCTGCATCACCGGAAGCAATCAGATTGTCCATTATCTGCGCTGCCCTGCCCAGAGTCGGCCATGCATCTTCATCACCGCCCATGCCATGCAGCAGATAGAGCACAGGATAGCGTCTGTTTCCCGAATCCTCATATCCTGCAGGAGTGTAGACAGTCATCCTGCGGTCCATGCCGAGTGCATCGGAGTGATACCATACCTTGGACACCGTGCCGTGAGGGACATCATTGACACTGTAGAGGTCTCCCCTTTCGCCAGGCACGATGAAGATGTTCATCAGAGAACGTACATCCCTCATCTGGAACACATTTGACGGATCAAGCATCCGCATTCCGTCCACGACGAAAGCATAGCTGTAGAGTTCAGACTCAAGCGGAGCAGAAGTCCAGCTCCACACTCCGGCTGTGTCCGCTGCCATAGCGACAGTACCCCAGCCTCCGCCGGCCTCAGCCACAAAATCGCCTGTCACTTCAACCTTCGAAGCATCAGGAGCATAGATTCGGAAAGTCACCGACCCGTCAGCATTGACCTCAGGCGAACGGAGACCTTCGGCCGTAAAGATAGCCTGCTGGGCGGATGCGGAAAATGTCATCGCCGTAAAGACGGCCGGAGGCAGAAGCAGCATCATAGCAAATGCCGTCAGTCCGCACTTTTTCATACTCTTCATAATATTCTGATCATTAGTTTAACTCTTGACAAGGACGCCGCAATACATGAATCTGCTCGCCGCAGACAAATATCTCCGCCGCGCAAGCGCAGAGACAAATATAATCATTATCCCCCTATCTTTTTCCTCAACCCGCACACATTTCACGTACAGGCAGAGGTGCGGTTGCGCCGGAAAGGCGTGGCCGGCCGCGGCCTCGTGAGCGGCTCCCGACAGGACGCTGAAGCCGCAGGCAACAGGCGTCCGAAGGGTGGATGAAGGCGAAGCCGGAACCTTGACGCACAACTGCATCCTCTACAAACTGTCATGCTACATGAAGCCGAAACATTGCAATATGAGGCAAACGATTGCGACACGTGCAGGCAGAGGTGCGGTTGCGCCGGAAAGGCGTGGCCGGCCGCGGCCTCGTGAGCGGCTCCCGGCAGGACGCTGAAGCCAAAGGCTCATGCGTCCGAAGGGTGGATGAAGGCGAAGCCGGAACCTTGACGCACAACCGCATCCTCTGCCGTACATCCGCAATGCCTGCCGACACTTCGGATTCCCGGCCGAGGCGTTGCAACAAAAAAAGGATGACCCCGAAGTCACATGACTTCAGAGCCATCCTTTATTGCCGTCAACCGGCAGGCCTATAAATCGTGCCTCACGCCACAGGCACATTGGCCTGCGCTGCAGCACGGCTGCTACTTCAGATATGCATCAGCAACAACTTTCTCGCTGCGCGTGATGAAATCGTTCAGATCCTTGCCCTTCAGCATACCGTTAGCAAGCAAAGCGAGGTCTGTGATCTGCTTCAGGATGCCGTTGCCCTCAGCAAAGCTCTCAAGATCCTTCTTGTGGGCCTCGGCCGCAGTCTTCTTGGCCTCTTCCACAGCCTTCTTCTGATCCTCGGAAGCATCAGAAGCAGCATTCTCAACCTTCTCAGCCGGCTTTACCTCAGCTGCCTTAGCATCCATGATCTTCTTGACCAGAGGATTTTCCATATTGACCGTGATGTTGTAAGAAGCAGGCATCTCACCGTAGAAATTCATTCCTCCGCCGAGAGCTGACATCTCACGGTAACGCCTCATGAACTCAGACTGTGTTATAAGGATAGGAGCGGCATTCTCGCCCATATTGTCCGCAGTCACATAGTAATTGTTCTCCTTAGGCAGGACTGACTGGAAGATAGTGTTGAGATCAGACTTCTCGTCGTCGCTCAGCTCAGGCTTGATCTTGTCTGCCTTAGGTATAAGGTTGTCGATGCTGTCAGAGTCAACACGAGCAAAGCGTGAGTTCTCGATCTTCATCTCAAGCAGGTTGACGAAATGTGAGTCAAGCTGGCAGTCCATCAGCAGCACATCGTAGCCCTTTGCCTTTGCAGCCTCGATGTAGGCATACTGTGCATCTGTATCGGTCGCATACAGGAAGACAAGCTTCTTGTCCTTGTCGGTCTGCTCGCCCTCGATGGCTTTCTTGTACTCATCGATGCTGAAATACTTGCTGTCAGTGTTCTTGAGCAGGCAGAACTTCATCGCCCTCTCGCAGAACTTCTCATCGCTGAGCATACCGTACTCGATGAAGAGCTTCAGGTTGTCCCACTTCTTCTCAAGGGCGTCACGCTCATTCTTGAAGATTTCTTCAAGTCGGTCAGCGACCTTCTTGGTGATATATCCGGAGATCTTCTTGACATTGGCATCGCTCTGCAGATAGCTCCTCGATACATTCAGAGGGATATCCGGAGAATCGATCACGCCGTGGAGAAGCGTCAGGAAGTCAGGCACGATGTTGTCGACCGAGTCGGTCACGAACATCTGGTTGCAGTAGAGCTGTATCTTGTTCCTGGTGATCTCCATCTTGTCCTTTATCTTAGGGAAGTAGAGGATACCTGTCAGATGGAACGGATAGTCCACATTCAGATGGATGTAGAACAGAGGCTCCTCCTGCATAGGATAAAGGGCCTTGTAGAACTCCATGTAGTCCTCTTCTTTGAGCTCGGACGGTTTCCTTGCCCAGAGCGGCTCTGTCTTGTTGATGACATTGTCCTTGTCGGTGTCGACATACTTGCCGTCCTTCCACTCCTGCTCCTTGCCGAAGATCACAGGTACAGGCATGAACTTGCAGTACTTGTCAAGAAGCGTCTGGATACGGCCCTTGGTTGCGAATTCAGCGTCCTCGTCATCAATGTAGAGGGTGATCTCGGTACCTCTTGTGGTCTTGTCGCTCTCGCCCATCTCATATTCAGGGCTGCCGTCACAGGTCCACTTTACGGCCTTTGCTCCTTCCTTCCATGACAAAGTGTCAATTGTCACCTTCTTGGACACCATGAAGGCTGAATAGAAGCCGAGTCCGAAGTGTCCGATTATGTTGCCTATCTGGTCCTTGTATTTCTCAAGGAACTCGCCTGCACTTGAAAATGCTATCTGGTTGATATACTTGTCAACCTCCTCTTCCGTCATACCCAGACCGTTATCGATGACTTTCAAAGTCTTGGCATCCTCATCGAGGACAATCCTCACATTGAGTTCACCGAGCTCGCCCTTGAACTCGCCTGAAGCGGCAAGAGCCTTCATCTTCTGGTCTGCATCCACTGCATTGGCCACGAGCTCACGCAGGAAGATCTCATGGTCCGAATACAGGAACTTCTTGATCACCGGGAATATGTTCTCGGTGGTCACACCGATTTTGCCTTTTGTATTCTCTGTTGCCATAGTTATGTTTTTTATTTATCTATCTGATAGGATTCTGCCGGTCCTGAACATACAGGAACCGGCCGTCTGCAGCCTTTCTCAAGCTTGCAGACAGCCGGTCTATGTCAAAATATGTTCCAGTCACCTACGACTGACTATTTGTCAGTCACGGCTTGTCCTATATGTTACGGTATCTCCCATGAATGATATCGTGCAGTTGTCTACCGAGGATCCGCCATAAAGTATATCCATGCCGAATGTCCCGAAAGCAAGGACGTCATAGAAGCCGACAATACCCTGCCCTATACATGAAAAGTCCTTGTATGTCAGCTTGACATTATACAGCAAGGCATCTTCTCCTGTGGAGAATTCTGCAGAATATCCGTCATCCCGCACCGCCCCGGATGCGGAAACACTGACAGAAACCACCTGAGGTTCAAGCTGTTCTGTCGCAAGGTCAATCTCGGACGAGCCGTTCGCACATGTGGCAGAAAGTTTCCAACTATAAGGCGATACAGACGTACATGAGATGGTGACAGAAAGTGCTGTCCCGGCATTGCTATAATAATCATAGTAAGAGTTTCCGATGACTGACCATCCAGGGAAATTGCACCAGTCAGGGTATGAGACGGTATCAAGCTTCCACTGCGCGCCTACTGTCCCGAGAGATGTTCCTCCGGTGGTGATCTTGCCGAAATCGTCAAGATAGTAGACATTCTCCCCTATCCTGGTGATATTCGCCCTGACCGGAGAGGCCGCCTGCTCTTCCTCTGTCATGGAGAACAGATAATTGCTCACCTCTTCAAGAGGTATCATGCACGCCATGGGGTTATATACGAAAATATCGTAGATTTCAATGGCATTGGACTGCAGTGAATATGCATTGTGCTTAGGGGAATCTCCGGAAAATACCGTACAGGAAGAAAAAGCAGCCGCTGCGGCAAACAACATGACAATTCTTTTCATTTCAGTCTCCTTTTTCAAAATGTTCAGAACCTTACCCCAAGACCTATTCCTCCCCCGATGCTGAGGGTGCCCAGATGAAGTTCAGCAAAGCCGAAGACCCTGCCGCCGGCCATTACTCCGAACGGGACGGTATGGAGACTCGCGAAAATCTTTGACTCTTCCCGGAACTGGCCATAGCCGATGCCAAGTCCGACAGCGGAATACAGCTTGACATATTTTCTCGTGAAATAAGTGAACCTGGCCTGCGGCATAAGGGTGACCGTCAGACCTGAATCTCTGTAAGAAACCCCGGTAGCTCCGTCTATCATATTGCCCCATATACCGTTGCAGAACAATCCGACAGACATTGTGAACCATCTTTTCAGCACAAAGTTGAAATCAGCCGATATAAGTCCTGTCATATATACGGGACCTGAATAATCCCTGTACAATGATGATATGGAGAATCCTTCCGCAACATCATAAGCTGCAGAGGACACAGGAATGAAGTTCTCAACATCGAACAAAGGATATCCTGAATATCCTATACGGATTTCATGGCGGAAGTCGCTGTCACGGTCCCGGTAGCTTCCATAATATCTGCCCTGGCTGCGGTAATCATACCGGTACCGGTCATCATCACCTGCGACAGATCCGCGGCCGGCATCGGAAGCATAGGACGGGAGGACCGCAGCAACCGCAATGAGGAAAAGAATGATTTTTTTCATAAGCAGCAACGGTGCCGGATATGGTTTTCCCGGCATCGGACGTCCATATAGATGCAGAAAGGCGGCATACTGTTGCATGCCGCCTGTCATTCAATATATACAGGAGATTTCCCCGGTCTAGCTGTAGAGGAAGCGCTTGATGCTCATCTTAGGAGTCTTCTCGAACGGAACATCCATCACCTCTATCTTGGCCAGACGGCTGTATGAAGGAAGGGCCTTGTTGACCGTGGACTGTATCATATCGACAGCTGACGACACAGCCTCTGCGTCCATACCTTCAGAAGCCATCTTGTCCTTGTCCAGATATACAAGGGCAACGAGCTTGGAGCCTCTGTCCACCACAAGCGACTCGACCACATACGGCTGGTTGTTGAGCACAGCCTCGATCTCCTCCGGATAGATGTTCTGGCCGTTGGACGAAAGGATCATGTTCTTGCTCCTTCCGCGGATGAAGATGTTGCCGTCGGCATCAATCACCCCGAGGTCTCCGGTACGGAGCCAGCCGTCTTCCGTGAAGGCAGCTTCCGTAGCCTCAGGATTGCGGTAATATCCCGACATCACGTTCACACCCCTTGCCTGGATCTCCCCGACCGAATGCTGAGGGTCTTCAGAATCTATCCTGACCTCACATCTGTCCACACATTTTCCGCATGACTTCGGCACGAACCTGTACCAGTCCTCATATCCGAGAAGAGGAGCGCATTCTGTCATGCCGTAGCCCACGGTATAAGGCAGCCTGAACTTCCTGAACCAGTCCTCGACTTCCGGATTGAGGGCGGCACCTCCCATGATGATCATCCTGAGATTGCCTCCGAAAGCTCCCAGCAGCTTCTCCCTGATCTTCTTGAATATAAGCTTGTTCACTCCAGGGATCCTTGTAAGCACCTTCATCACCGGTTTGCTGATCACCGGCTGCACAGAATTCTTGAATACCTTTTCCATGACAAGCGGCACTGTGATGATCAGATAAGGTTTAACCGCAGCCATGGCTCCGAGCAGCAGAGAAGGAGTCGGGGTCTTCCCGAGGAAATAGATTGTCGCTCCGCCGCAAAGAGGATAGAGGAATTCAAAAGCCATCCCGTACATGTGGGCCATAGGGAGCATCGACACGAGGGTATCCCCGAAATGGACAGGAATCCTCTTGAGTCCGAATTCAACATTGGATGAGATGCACTCGTAGCGCAGCATCACACCTTTCGGGGCACTTGTTGTACCTGAAGTATAGTTGATAAGGGCAAGATCCTTGTCATTGTCGGTAGGATAGGAGACATTCTCCCTTGAAAATCCCATAGGGAAACGGGCCTGGAAATGTTCATGGAGACTGTCCATCGATGCCTTGAGCTTCTTGTCCCTGCAATGCAGCAGAGAAAAGTCCATGGCTGAGATCACACCTTTGAGAAGAGGCATCTTCTCTATATCGAGCTTCTTCCAGATATCATTGTCCGTGATGAGGATAATGCTTTCCGAATGGTCTGTAAGAGCGTTGACACTGTCAGGATGGAAATCCGCGAGGATAGGCACAGCCACTGCCTCATAGGTGTTGACCGCAAGGAAGGAAATCCCCCAGCGGGCGGAATTCTTGGCGCAGATAGCGATCTTGTCACCTTTCTTGACGCCGGCCGCTTCAAAAAGGATGTGGAACTTCTCGATGTATTCTGCCACCTGGCCGAACGTAAACTCCTCGCCTTTCCAGTTGCACAGAGCCTTGTCGTCCCAGTGGGCTTTCATCGTCTCCTCGAGACGTGACAGATAGTGTCGCATATGGTATCTATTTAAATGTTAATTCTACAAACTTACGAAAAAGTCTCCTTAAATGCACTATATTTGCTCTTATAAAAGCTACAGATGAAGAAATCCAAAGGTAAAATACTGGTCGTCGATGACAATGCCGGCATAAGGTCTGCACTGCAGATACTTCTGCCGCTGCACTTCTCCGATGTGAAGATAATCCCGTCTCCGAATGAGCTGATCACCCAAGCCGGGAGCTTCAGACCGGACGCCGTGCTGCTGGACATGAACTTCCACCGGGACATGAATACCGGCAATGAAGGACTGTACTGGCTTACAGAGCTCAAGTCCAGATTCCCGGACATTGAAGTAGTCCTGTTCACGGCATATGCCGACATCGCCCTTGCAGTGGAAGGGATGAAGCGGGGGGCATTTGACTTCATCGTAAAGCCTTGGGAAAACGAAAAGCTCATCAGCACCCTCACCCAGGCATGCATCAAGCACATGGGAAGCTCACCAGACGGGGTCCAGGACAATGACGGCACCCGCAGTCAGGAAATGATCTGGGGAAAGAGCCCTGCCATGGCAGAGATAAGGAAGACAATAGAAAAGATAGCCCCTACCGATGCTTCCGTACTGATAACAGGAGAAAACGGTTCAGGAAAGGATGTGCTCGCAGGCGAGATACACAGACTCTCCGACAGGAGCAGCAAGCCGATGGTCAGTGCCGACATCGGAGCGATATCCGAAAGCCTCTTCGAAAGCGAACTTTTCGGACATGTCAAGGGTGCCTTCACCGATGCGAAGACCGAGCATAAAGGCTTCTTCGAACAGGCAGAAGGCAGCACTCTTTTCCTTGACGAAATAGGCAACATACCTCTCCACCTGCAGGCAAAGCTACTGAGAGTCCTGCAGAACAGGGCTGTCATCAAAGTCGGGGACACTAAGCCTGTCCCGATAGACATCCGTCTGATATGCGCCACAAACATGGATATAGCCAGGATGGTAGCTGAAGGCCGGTTCAGGGAAGACCTGTGGTACCGGATAAACACAATCCACATAAATCTTCCGCCTCTGAGGGAAAGGAAGGATGAGATACTTCCGCTTGCGGAAATGTTCGTAAGAAGATTTGCCGCGAAATACCGCAGAAGCACGGCGGAGATAAGCCAGGAAGCTGCAGACCTGCTTCTTGCCCAGCCATGGAAAGGAAATGTCCGTGAGCTGCAGAACTGCATCGAGAAAGCAGTGATAATGAATGAGGGTATAGTCCTGAATGCATCAGACCTCAACCTTTCCGACAATGCAGGGGCACTCGGGAATGACACTGCACACTCAGTCTATCAGGGGCCTGACGGACAGGCTCATGGCGCAGGAGACCTGGACACCCAGGAAGAGACTCTCGAGATGGTCGAAGAAAAGGCCATACGCAATGCGATGGCAAGATACGGAGGCAACCTCTCCCTTGTGGCCAAGTCGCTTGACATCAGCAGACCGACCCTCTACAGCAAGCTCAAGAAATACGGGATATGACCACCTGGATCCTCATAACGGCAGGTGCTGCGGCACTTTCTTTCATACTTTCCGGCATCATCTTCACTGCCAGGACAAGGAAAAAGGTGTCATACATGCTCGATGCCCTTGAGGACAAGGAGACCAATTTCCGCTTCAGGGAAGACAAGATCGCTGACAGGAGATTCAACCGCACCCTCAACAGACTCCGGAGGATATTCGAGAAAGAGCAGGAAGAGATCAAGGAGCAGGAGAAATACTTCGGCAAGATGCTGGACAAGGTACAGACGGGCATAGCCGTCATCGACAGCGACGGAGAAAGCATCCAGTACTGCAACTCCACTGCCCTGTCCATGCTCGGAGTCTCATCCTTGAGCACAATACGTCAGCTCCGCAGGATCAGCCCTTCGATGGCAGAAGCATTCTCCAAGATCAGCGAAGGCCACGAGGAGAAGGCGACCTGTACAAACGAGACATCCACAATGACATTCTCTGTCACATCATCTTCGGCAGAGCTCCGGGGCAAAAGTGTCAAGATAGTGGTATTCAACGATATCAGCAGCGACATCGAAGAAAACGAAGCCGCTTCATGGACAAAGCTCATCAGGGTTCTCACCCATGAGATCATGAACACGGTGACTCCTATCGCGTCCCTCAGCGAGGCCCTTGCCGGATATGCCGGTACCGCAAACAGCAATGAAGAATCATTTTCCGGCCCGGACATAAAGGCTGGACTTGAGACAATCGCTTCATCTGCAAAAGGCCTGATAAAATTCGTCAACTCATACCGCGACCTCACCCACCTGCCGATGCCTGACAAGAAAGCCTTCTACCTCAGGGAGCTCATCGAAAGAGTACTCAAGCTTACCGAAGAACAGATGTCTGCAGCCGGAGCCGTATGCACTTATACGGAAAAATCGGACGACATCCTGCTCTATGCCGACATGGGCCAGATCAGCCAGATCTTCATCAACATGCTCAAGAATGCCATCCAGGCAGGTGCCACTAGCATAGAGATAACCGCCGAGATAGACAAGGCGGAAAGTGTAGTCGTAAACATATCCAACAACGGAGCACCGATCAGCCGCGAGAGCCAGGAAGAGATCTTCGTACCGTTCTACACCACCAAGCAGACAGGCACAGGCATAGGGCTCAGCATATCAAGGCAGATAATGAGAATGCACAACGGCACCATCAGACTTACAAGAAGCGATGATGCCGTCACGACATTTACATTGATATTCAGATGATCACATCTTCTCTACCACAGGCTGGACTTGCCACAGGCAGGAGGCATTGAGTTTCAGCCCTCCGGGAAGAAGACGACAGCCTGGCCGCCGCCGGAAGCCATCCTGACAGAAAGCTCATCATCTGAATCCACAGTCTGCTCACTTATCTCATACGAGCAAGGATTTGTCTTCCAGTCAGCGTCATGACCGTCAGCATATATGACTGCCCTATATGTCTTCCCAGCCTCAAGGAAATCAAGAGGCACATCCACAGTACGGGCTTCATCACCGGTAACCGCACCGAGGAAATATTTCTGTCCGGCCCGGCGTGCCACCACGACATACTCCCCTGGCTCGCCGGCAAGAGCCTCCGACCAGTCGCAGTCGGCATCGAAGTCTCGGAAGAACTGGAAGGCAGGATGGCCTTCATAGTTCTCGATCATGTCCGAAGCCATCTGGAGAGGAGAGTACAGCACTACCCAGCAGGCTATCTGGCAGGCAAGCGTGGTATTGACACGGCTGTCTCCGCGGTCAAGGTCATTCCATTTCTGTCTCAGAGGGCTGTTCTTCGTGCTTTCAAGCAGTACATCGAACACACCCGGAGTATAGTCCATAGGACCGGAAAGCAGTCTTGTGAACGGCAGGGTCACATAGTGTGACGGCGGATTGCCTGCACTCCACGCATTCCATTCCATGCCTTTTGCTCCTTCAAGAGTCATCATGTTAGGATAGGTTCTTCTGATACCTGTCTCCTTAATAGGCTCATGGACATCAAGGGAAATCTCATACCTTGCGGCTGTCTCCACCACCTTGCGGTAATGTCTCACAGCATACTGTCCATGCCTGCAATGGCCGCCCGGCACACCGCCGGCATAGCCGGTCTTGATATAATGCATCCCTTTTTCGGCAGACCACCTGTATGCATTCTCCAGTTGTCTTTCATAGTTCGGTATGTTGGCACCGGTCTCATGATGTCCGATTACGCTTATTCCCTTCTCCTTAGCGTATGCCATCACCTTGTCTATATCGAAGTCGGCATACGGCTTGGTGAAGTCGAAGCTTTGCATTCCGCCCCAGCTTTCCCAGCCTTCGTTCCATCCCTCGAACACCACGCCCTGGATATTGTTGGCTGCAGCAAAGTCAATATAAGCCAACGCATTTTCTGTCGTGGATCCATGACGGGAATCCATCTTCCATGTCTGCACACCTGTATGCATTCCCCACCACACACCGACATATTTGAGCGGCTTTATCCAGTCCGTATCCTCTATCCTGCACGGCTCGTTGAGATTGAGGATCAGTGAAGAGTTGATCAGGTCCACAGCCTTGCGTCCGGTCTGGACAGTCCTCCACGGAGTCTTGAACGAATCTCCTGCGAAACGGGCCTTGACTCCGTCAGGCCAAGGGGCAAGACTGCTCACGAAGCCATCCTCCGCCGCAGCCAGTGTCATTTCAGGATAGTCCTCCAGGGCAGCCTCATGGACACTTCCGTAGAGCCCGTCCGGAGTCCTGAATGTCATCGGGGTATTGGCCGTCATGACCTCGGAAAGCGGCATATCGCGGTAGTCCAGCTCATATGTATTGAAATCAGCAGGGATAGACCATGAACGCGAAGCCTTGTCCAGGCAGAAGAATGTCTTCTCTTCCATCACCCTCAGGCTGTCGGCGCCTGGACAGCCGACTTCATATCTGAAGCCGAAGCCATCGTCAAAGACCCTGAAACGCACCGTCACATCAAAGCCTTCCGGAGCAGACATGTCTACAGCCATCTCATTGTAGCTGCATGCCACTGTCTTGTTCTCGCCCCATGGCTGAGTCCACACATAGTCTTCGCCTCCATGGCCGCATGAAATCACCTGGAATCCCTTGTCCAGGGAGACCGTCTCAGGCTCCGTGGAGCCGTTTCTGAACACCTGCATGTCGAAGCCTAGTGTAGACTTCCCCACAAACTGCATCCCGTCCACTGTCACACAATATGACGGCACGCCGGAAGAGTCTACTGCAAAGGAAAGGACTGAGGTACCGTCTGGAGATGAGACGGTCATACCGTCATCACGTGTACAAGACGCCGCAGCAGCAAGGGCAGCGGCAAGAAACAAGGCAGGAAATCTGATGTCCCTCGGTGATAATTTCATAATATCCTCGGATATAGGTTATTGTATAATATAAAATGTGTTATTGTATAATATATAAAAGCAGAGACCGCAATGCAGTCTCTGCAAATATAGCGATTAAGTGAGCGCAAAGGAAAATTTATTTTCACTTTGCCGAATGTCAGCTATAAATGCGAACGCAGTGAGCAAATATAGCGAAATATTGTGTTTTATCAGAGGATATTACCTTCCGGTGAGACCCTGACAGTGTAGTCATCACCTCTGCCTTCAACCTCGACGGCATAGAAGACTGATGAAGGAGTCTCGACATAGGATATGTCATCGATCACATAGCCTGAAAGCGCCTGCTTCACTGCCGCAGGAAGATCCTGGTAGCGGACATCCCACTGCGTCCACACCCATTCGCCACGTCCGTTGAAATACACTTCCTTCTCTTTTCCGTCATGGAAGATGTCATATTTGATATATCCGTCATCTTCCTCTGCCTCTTCTATCCGGCATCCTGGATATTTTCCTTCAATGAAGGATGTCATGCTGTTTCCGGAGATATTTCCGCCACCTTCATAAGGCAGTTCGACATCTTCATATCCGGCCTCAGAGACCGTTCCGTCCGGAGTGATCTTGAGCCTGAGATCTCCGTTCCTTGACTCCAGCTCGAGTATATAGTATTCCTCTCCTCCTGCCTTGATGTAACTGTCGATGTCATCTACCATATAGGATGAGTACTGCGATGTCTCAAATGCATTCTTCACCGCTGCTGGAAGGTCGTTGTATCTGACTTCTGTCTTTGTCATAAGCCATTCGAGAGACCTTGAGAAATAAAGTTCCCTGAATATCCTCTCAGCATCTATGATCTCGACCTCAACGGCACCTTCATCTTCCTCTACATCAACGATCTTTGCGCCAGGGTAAAGGGACGCCACTGCATCCTCTACAGACGATGCCGGTCTGCTCGGGATATAGTCCCAGTAGTCATACCCGTCTGCCTCATCCACGACTTCCTTGACTAGTACACCATCTTCGGCATAGTAAAGGTCGATTTCCATCTGCACTCCGTCCTTTGTACCCTCGACCTCTATCACATATACAATCGGCATGCCTTCCCTCATGATCCTGTCTATGTCGTCAACTCTCCATGAAGCATATTCACTCGCAGCAAATGCTGCCTTTACAGCCTCAGGAAGCTGGTCAAGCGCTCCGTTCAGCTCGGTCATATACCATTTTCCTGTGCTGTCATACCACGCGGAATTTACTCCTGCAGACTGCGATGAAGCTGCCTTGGAAGCGATGCTTCCGTCAAAGTCAGCCACCCAGTATGAGTGTTTCGATGACCAGTTCACATCAGTTGCGCCTGGATACATTTCATTGAATGAAGCTACGACAGCTTCTGGGACTCCGGCTTCGTGACCTGAAGGGGACTTCTGGCAGCCCGCTGCAAAAAGGAGGGCAGCAGCCGACAGCATTATTGCAAATGTTTTCATTTTCATATTCTTAACTTTTTTATAATTATTCTGTTATCTGTTGATTATTATTAAACGTTTATACTCTTGTATTGGATAACTGATGCTCTGAGTATCGGATAGTTTATACTTGTCGTATTGATCCTGAAGAATATTGGCCCAGTCCTTCAAGGTATTGACCTTGTAAAGGATATTCGATACTGGTCAGTCGTCTATTTCCACAAGATTGAGCCATCTGTCAAACTTCATCTCCACTCCCGACCTGAGCTTGAGCTCATAGCCTTTCTCTCCCTTCGATATGCGCCGGAATTTATCATCCGGACGAAGAGACAAGGACGAGGTCCTTATGTTTTCCGGCACCAGGGACGGCTCAAGATTGCCATATCTGCATTCGATGTCTGTCCAGTTGCCCCTGCGGTCAAACTCTACGGTCACCCCGTCCACCAGCATCACTTCATACTTTACTTCCGGGAAGTCGACCTCTTTCTTCACATAGGCTATCCTGCTGTCCGGGAAAGATGCTGTGATGAATTCCTTTGCAGCCTCTGGAAGCCTGTCGAAACTTATTGCCCTGTCATTGTCAGCATATATGGATGATGCCGCCATTGCTGCAAGAACTATTGTAAGGAGAAATCTTTTCATTTCATTCAGATTATATTGAACTTTAAAAACCGCATCCGGAAACCGCTTGTATCAGTTTCCGGATGCAAAAGTATCTATGGATTCTGAAGAGAATCTGAAACAGAAAAATTTTTCAGAAATTCATTCTGTCATGTTGAAAATTGCGCTGCCATGCAGCATCTGATGACGTAACGACCTGGTCAGACAGCTTTGGTCACTGTAAAGACATGCCGCTTACCATCAAATGAATATGTGACCTTCAGTCCTGAATTTTCACAGATGGTCCTGACCAGAGAGAGTCCGAGTCCGGTAGAACCTTCCTTGCCAGGATTCTCCTGATAGAATCTGGTGAATACACGCGAGCTGTCAAGAGGCTTGTCTCCAGGATTGGATACAGAGAAGCCGTCTGAGCCATACCTTACTGTGACTTCCGTTCCTGCCGGACTGTGGTTGAAGGCATTCTTCAGAAGATTGCCGGTCAGCACTCCCGCAAGCTGAGGATTCATCTTCCAGATACACCTGCCGTTTTCCTCCACATCTGCTTTCTTTGATTCAGGTGCATGTATTTCCTCATATATTTCAACATTTTCCTTAAGGAGAGCACCGATATCGACATCTTCTGTGTCTACGAACTGTCCGTTTTCGATCCTGGACATCATCAGAAGAGTCTTGTTGAGCTTGATGAGGCTCCGGATAGACCGCTGCATCTTGACAAGTTCTCCGGCTTGGGCCTCAGTCAGATCCGGAGAATCCAGCAGCATCTCTATCCTTGCACTGCAGACAGCAAGCGGAGTCTGGAGCTCATGCGAGGCATTGCCGATGAACTGGCTCTGGAGCTGATACTGCCTTTCGAAGCGGTCTGCCGCACGCTGAGCAGCCTGAGCCAGCTTCCTGAACTCGACGACATCTGAACCGGAAGGTACTGGGTCGTTCTTCTTGCCCGGGACATAAGAATCCATCCACTTCATAAGTGCCTTGAACGGACGCAGGTTCAGCATCACTACGGCCACAGCTATGGCGACCACCGACAGCAGTAGGACCACATACAGCATTATTATGCTAAGCAGAATGGACCGGCGCAGGTCTGCCCTTTCAAAGGTAGGCACAGCTACCGTAAGCTCCTGGTACCGTCCGTCAGAATCCATGAATATCTGCCTCCTTATCCTGGCAGGCTCATCGTCTTTTTCGCTTACGATATATATGTCTGAATCCTCGTATCTTATCCATGGGTTCGCCAGGGCATATTCTTCCGGCACCCTGCGCACATAATAGGTGCTGTTGGTACCGTTGTCCGTGGAAGGCAGGCGCTCCCCGGAGAGCCATTTCATGATGATGTCTTCGGAATAGTCTTCAAGCATGTCGTCCGTCTCATCATTAATTTCGGCGGTCATGACATTGAAGAACACGATTCCCCACAGGGCCACGAACACGAGCATGACCCCGGAAAGGCTAAGCGCTATCTTATATATGAGTTTCATACCGATCTCAGACAAGCTTGTAGCCGAACCCGTACACCGACTTTATCTCGATGTCCGCCCCTGCCTCCTCCAGCTTGCGCCGCAGGTTCTTCATCTGGGCATATACGAACTGGAAATTATCGGCCTGGTCAATATGGTCGCCCCAGACGGCTTCTGCCAGCACAGCCTTGTCCACGACATGTCCCGGACGCTGCATCAGATATGCCAGGATATCGAACTCCTTCTTAAGCAGAGGCACATCCTTGCCGTCCACCTTCAGTCTGTTCGAGCCGGGCTCCAGCTCCACATTGCCTATCCTGTAGGCGAATTCTCCTTCGTTGCGGCTCCTTCTTGCCACACTGCGTATCCTTGCCACAAGCTCAGCGATATGGAAAGGCTTGGCGAGATAGTCGTCTGCCCCGAGTTCCAGTCCCTTGACCTTGTCGTCTATGGAATCCTTGGCTGATATTATTATCACATTGACCTTCCTGTTGAGCTTGCGTATATATTCAAGTATGTCGAAACCGCTGCCCCCGGGAAGCATTATGTCCAGAAGCACACAGTCATAGCTGTAGACAGAGAGTTTCTCTATCGCTGAATCATAGTCAGAGGCAGTCTCAGCCACATAGCCCTCCTTCTTCAGGGCAAGGGACATAAGTTCCCGCAGAGACGCCTCATCTTCAACTATAAGAATTTTCATGGCAGTCCTTTTTGCCGCACAAAATAACGCGGCGATTGTGGAAAGAAACTGAAACGCGGCACATGGCATTCAGGAATCATTTCCATAGTTGTGAGCTAAAATGCAGACATAGAAAGCAAATATATAAAATAGTTCCGACAGATATTTCAGCATGCCGGCAGGAAATTCCGCCGATGATGACTAAATTTGCGCCACGGACATGGAAAAAGGAAGCCACAGGAAATATCCGGCACTGGTACCGGCTTCGGTCCTGCTTCTTGCAGCACTGGCTGCAGCAGACCTGTTTACGGGGGAAATAAGGATTTCTCCCGCCGATGTGATTGCCGGACTCTCTTCCGAGCAAGGCACTCCGGCCTCGGACATATTCTTAGGACTGCGTCTTCCCCGGATGCTCACGGCGCTTATCTCCGGAGCCGCGCTCTCGCTCGCCGGAGTCCAGATGCAGAGCATTTTCAGAAATCCGCTTGCTGACCCGCACATAATGGGGGTAAGCTCAGGTGCAGGCCTTGGAGCTGCAATCGCTACGATGGCTGTACCGGCAGCCTTCTCACCCCTCTTTTCCGGGATTACAATAGCGGCGGCCGCCTTTGCCGGAGCACTTGCGGCGGCTGTCCTCATACTCGCGGCATCCTCAAGGCTCAGGAGTCCGTCCGCTCTACTGATATTCGGCATCATGACAGGTTTCATCCTGAGTGCGATAGTCTCGCTGATCCAATACGGGGCCGGAGCGGAAAGCCTCAGGGTATTCTACAGCTGGGCCGCGGGCAACTTCACTGGAAATACATATTCCGGCATAGCCATCATGGCCACTGCACTGGCCGCCGGGACCGTCATTGCCGTCGGCAATGCAAAAGGGCTGGACATCATGCTGTTCGGAGATGAATTCGCCACCTTGTCGGGAGCAAAGCCACAGCGCATAAGGACCTGGGCCCTGCTCGGAAGCTCACTCATGACTGGAGCCGTCACAGCCTTCTGCGGTCCGCTGGGCTTTGTCGGAATAGTTGCACCCCACCTTGCACGCAAGCTCTGCGGGACTGCCTCCCACATGTCCGTAATACCGATGGGTATGGTCACCGGAGGCCTTTTCGGGGTGAGTGCCGACATCATCAGCCAGGGACTCGGCTTCGCCGTACCTGCCGGCAGCATGATGGCGCTCATAGGGATACCGTTCGTGCTCCTGATAATGCTCGGAGGAAGAAAACGCAGATAAAGGGAGGGACATCATGCAAATAAAGGAAAGCCACATAATTTCTGCAAGCGGAGTCACTGTCGGCTATGTGGGGAAGGCTCTGTTCTCACCTGCCGATTTTGAAATACACGCCGGGGAATGCATCCTGCTCTGCGGAGCGAACGGAAGCGGAAAGAGTACTATACTCAAAGCCATTGCCGGCATAAGACCATTGCTCACAGGACATATTTCCATCAGCATGACTCCCCCTATGATCCCGTCAGGAATACCGAAGGCAGAAGGCTTCACCCTGCGCAGCTTCATCAGGACAGCCTGCTACAGCATCAGCGACTGGGCAGGAAGGCTTTCACCTGAGACCGAGGCAGCCGCGGAAGAGGCTATGGAGAGCCTCGGGATAGCTGGCCTGGCAGACCGGGACATCAGCGGGCTTAGCGACGGCGAATTCCAGAAAGGCTGCATAGCCTCTGCCCTTGCAAGAAGATCACATCTTGTGCTGCTTGATGAACCGACAGCTTTCCTCGATGCAGAGAACAAAATTTCCGTACTTGCGACACTGAGGGAAACCGCGGCCAGGACAGGCACAGCATTCCTGTTTTCATCCCATGACATAAGGGATGCGGCCCCGCTGTGCTCAAGGGTCTTCGCGATCGGAGCAGACGGCATCTTCAGATGCAGCGGCTCCTCCATGGAAGAAAAAAACAAAACCATACTCACGATTTTCCGGAATAAAAGTATTATCTTTGAAGATTAATGCCTTTGATCGTCAGCATATATGGACAAAAGACTTTTCCTGATAGACGGACACGCCCTCATATTCAAGATGTACTATGCCTTCCTGAGGCGTCCGATGATAAATTCCAAAGGGGCGGACATGTCCATTCTCTTCGGATTCACCAAATACATACTTGAGCTGACGGAAAAGGAAAAGCCCACTCATCTCGCAATAGCATTCGACCCGCCCGGAGGAACATTCCGGCACGAGCTCTACCCTGAATACAAAGGCACGAGGGCCGAGACTCCGCAGCTTGTGATCGACTCACTCGAGCCGCTCACTGAGCTCTGCCATGCGATGAGGATCCCGGTGCTCATGGTCAAGGGCTACGAAGCCGACGATGTCATCGGCTCGATGGCAAAGAAGGCTGAAAAGGAAGGCTTCACTGTGTTCATGGTGACTCCGGACAAGGACTACGGCCAGCTGATAAGCGACCATATCATCCAGTACAAGCCAGGTAAGGGAGGCTCTGACTGCGAGATAATCGACAGGAAGGCAGTATGCGAGAAATACGGCATATCTGACCCTGAGCAGGTAATAGAGATGCTCACCATCTGCGGGGACACCTCGGACAACGTACCTGGAGTGAAAGGCGTCGGAGAGGTCGGAGCAGGCAAGCTGATATCAAAGTTCGGCACAGTCAAGAACATATATGCCCATCTGGACGAGCTTCCGGCGAGACAGAAGGAAGCTTTCGAAGCCGCCAGAGACCATATAGAGCTGAGCCACACCCTAGTGACCATAAAGACAGACATTCCGCTGCAGACAACTGCCGATGAGATGTCGGTTGACATGGAATACGATCCTTCAATCGCAGACCTATTCGAAAAATACGAATTCCAGTCCCTCAGGAAATACATCAGCCACGTGGCTGCGGCTCCTTCCGCCGCACCGAAGTCAAATACATTGCAGGTCACCGAGACAAACGCAGACAAAGTGAAGGAAGCTGTCCGTAAAGCCGGTCTTTGCGGCATAGTCACAGAGACAGACGGGCCGTCAATATTCGCAGCCGTCACCAGGATCACCATCGGAGTTCTTTCCGCTGAAGGAGGACAGGCTGAAGACGGCAGGTGCTCTGCCTGGACGGGACTTGCTGCCGAAGGCTCAGCCGAAGACTTCAGGGACATATTGGAAGACAAGAACATACAGAAGGCAGGATACAACCTCAAGTATCAGAGCAACGTACTCTGCCATGCAGGCATAGAGATGAAGGGCAAGTTCCTCGACATCGAGCTGATGCACTATCTGATCAATCCGGAGAAGAGCCACAGCATCGAGATCCTGGCCAAGAGCTACCTTGACATCGACATCACTGACAATGACAAGGAAAGCAGCCAGGGCACACTCTTCGGACAGGAAGACGGGGACACAGGACACGTGCAGAAGAGGAAACAGAAGGAAGCTGTCGTCGCGGCCATGCTTTCCGGAAAACTGGCAGAAGATCTGGCAGAGCATTCGGCGACAGACCTCTATGACAAGATGGAGGAACCTCTGCTCAAGGTCCTGGCCCAGATGGAGAGGTCAGGAGTGAAGATGGACTTCGGAGTACTTGCCGAATACACTGCAGCACTCGAAAAGGAGATGAAGGAAAGGGAACAGAAGATCAGGGAAATGGCTTCAGAGCCTGACCTTAACATTTCCTCCCCGAGGCAGATAGGTATAGTGCTCTTCGAGAAGCTGGCCCTTGACCCGAAGGTCAAGGCAAAGAGCGGATCCCCGCACAGCTATCCTACTGATGAAGAGACTCTTTCCGCCCTCGCCGACAAGCATCCGATCATAAACGAGATACTTGAATACAGGGCCGTAAAGAAGCTGCTTTCCACATATATCGCACCTTTCCCAGGGCTATGCTCACCTGTGACAGGAAAGATCCATACGACATTCAACCAGGCTCTTACGGCTACCGGCAGGCTCAGCTCCTCGAAGCCGAACCTGCAGAATATCCCTATCCGCACAGACAGGGGCAGGGAGATAAGGAAAGCTTTCGTAGCCGGGACTCCTGACGGAGTGATACTTTCGGCCGACTACTCCCAGATAGAGCTGCGTATAATGGCGCATCTTAGCCAGGACAGGCATCTTACTGAGGCCTTCAGGGAAGGAAAGGATGTGCACGCCATCACAGCCGCAAAGATCTTCAAGGAAAGCCTTGAAGATGTCACCCCGGACCAGAGACGTATAGCCAAGACCGCCAACTTCGGCATCATGTACGGGATATCTGCCTTCGGCCTGGCCCAGAGGCTCAAGATACCGCGCACAGAAGCAAAGAAGATCATAGACGACTATTTCGCCAATTTCCCGGCAGTTTCGGCCTATATCAGCGACATACTTGCCGCGACAAGGGAAAAGGGCTATGTGGAGACTCTCTTCGGACGCAGGCGCTATCTCCCTGACATCAACTCCAGGAATGCCACAGTCCGCTCCCTCGCTGAAAGGAATGCCATCAATGCCCCGATACAGGGCACTTCCGCCGACATCATCAAGCTTGCGATGATAAATGTCAGCAGAAGGATCACAGAAGCCGGCCTCGGAAGCAGGATGGTGCTCCAGGTCCATGACGAACTCGTCTTCGATGTTCCTGCAGGAGAAGAAGAGACACTGAAGAAGATCGTCAAGGAAGAGATGGAGAATGTAGTAAGTCTGTCTGTACCATTGACTGTAGAATGCAATTATGGAAAAAACTGGCTCGAAGCTCACTGATCTGACCGACAAAGAACTTGTCGAGCTGGCACTGGAACAGAACCAGGCCGCATACATCGTATTGTACACGAGGTACAGCACCGGTGTGAAGACACATATATCGAAATACATCTCCCAGACGGAAGACAGGGAAGATGTGGCGCTTGAAAGCTTCCAGAAAGCCTTCAGCCAGATCGGCACGTACAACCCGGAGTATAAGTTCTCCACATGGCTCTACCGCATAGCCAGGAACACGGCCTTCGACCATATAAGCAAGAAGGACAGGGAGAAGAACAATCTCCCGACCACCTCCATCAGCGAGACGATATCAGAGATAAATGACATAGCTGCAGCGATGCACAATCCCGAGGACGACATCATCAAGCAGCAGGAATACGACAAGTGGATAGCCAACATCGAGAAGCTTAAGGACGACTATAGGATCATCGCAAGAATGAACCTCATCGACCACTTCGGCTACAAGGAGATAGCCGAACAGCTCGAGATGCCTATCAACACCGTCAAGACAAGGATCCGCAGGGCGAAGGAGCAGCTTCTGAAGATGATGGATGTCCCTGACGAACTGCAGTAACACATACATTAACGATGGATTACACAGCATTTGAAAATACAGCTAAGGCACTTTTCCCTGAGATCACAGCTGAGCAGCTGGACAGGTTCCGGGCACTCGACGGACTCTACAGGGACTGGAACTCGAAGATCAATGTCATTTCGCGCAAGGACATAGACAGCCTCTACCTCCACCATGTGCTGCATTCACTGGCTATCGCCCTATACATAAGAGAACAAATGCCGGAGCTGTACAAGACCCTCACGGCACAGCCAGGGCCGGCCCCGGCGGCGACCTTCCTTGACCTCGGGACAGGAGGAGGCTTCCCCGGAATCCCGCTTGCCATCATGTTCCCGTCTGCGCATTTCACCCTATGCGACTCGATCGGGAAGAAAATACTTGTGGCAAAGGAAGTTGCAGCAGCCTGCGGTCTTGCCAACACAGAGACCGTCAACGCGAGGGCAGAGACTCTCCCCGGACAATATGACTGGATAGTGTCCCGCGCCGTCACTTCTCTGGACAAGTTCATGCCTTGGGTCAAGGGGCGCTACCGCAACGGGATCTTCTATCTGAAAGGAGGAGACGTCGTGGAAGAGATTGCTCTGACAATGGGAAGATTCAATCTTCCGAAAGGCTCTGTACATGTCTGGAAGATAGATGAAGCCATAGAAGACCCGTATTTTGAAGGCAAACTCGTGATTTTCATAGAGAGCATCAAAAATAGGGAAAAATAATTTGCAATTAAACTGAAAAACACTACCTTTGCACTCCCAAACCTGATTTGGACCCAGTTCGGAAA
>JADIMK010000060.1 GCA_017694785.1 Candidatus Cryptobacteroides intestinigallinarum | reverse complement strand
AACGAAAAAACAGATATTCAAAGAGCTGGTAAGTGTCGCTCTACTTGCGGACTCCTAATTCATACGATGGGTAAGATTGCTATCGCTTTTTTATACCTTATTTTCAACTACTGATTCAAATGATTTATATTTTTTATATGAATTTGAGACCTCCGATTTCTCCTGCAAACTCATGCAGAGATTTCTCAATCTTCTTTACAGTAGTCTTTGACGGTTTCCTCCTTCCTGTGACATAGTGGCTCAGCTGGCCTTGATTGACTCCGGTGATTCTTGCCAGTCCTGCAAGCGAGAAGGCATAGGCATAATAATTTAGGAAAGAAGCCATATCATAAGTAAAATTAAACTCTACATCCGGAAACTTTTTCCCGTTCATCTGATACACTTCTTTCATCTCGTCAACAGCGGCCATGAAATCTTCTTTCGTTTCTTCAACGCTCTTGCCTTCTCCGATGCATCCGAATTCACAATTGTTGTCAGCTATATAAGCTGAATAGGTGCCGTCTATTCCTCGTTCAATATTGACGTTGATTTTTTTTGTTGACATATTGTTTTCGCCTAGATTATCTTGATAATAATCTACCAAGAATAGTAATATATTAATAAATAATAGTTGTAGTATTATATGGAATGGAAATTACAGTAATAATTAAGCGAAATAGAGGTGCTGTGATTAGTCGATCCCCGCATCCCTTTTTATACTTTGTAATGTACCGGCTTTTACCTCTTCAGATTTATGATGGCTTGTCTGAAAACGCTTTCCTGTTTTCGGACTATACCAAATAGGATGTCGGCCGTCACCTTTTATAAGTTCGCATCCGGCTTTCCTGAGCTGTCGTTCAAGTTCGCTATATTTCAATGCAACCTCCTTTTTTATTACATATCCTGACAAATTAATTTGATTAACTTGCTACAAAGATACGAAAATTAATATCATCCGCAAACTTTTTGATACTAATTTTAATATCATTCTGGCTGGCGCATCCTGCGGATTTATAGCTTACGCTCGGCAAAGACAAATAAATTTGCGTTTGCTCTTGCTTAATCGTTATATTTGCCGGAATATTTTAGAAGACCATGGACAGAAGAATCAAGATCGTGGCAGACCGCAACATCCCTTTTCTGCAGGGTGTGTTCGAGCCTTATGCCGACGTTGAATATATAGATGGAAGGAACATCACCCGCGATAAGGTCATGGATGCGGATGTGATGATCATAAGGACCAGGACCCGGTGTGATGCCTCTCTCCTTGAGGGGACAAGGGTGTCGATGATAGCCACTGCGACCATAGGCACGGACCATATCGACCTTCCATGGTGCAGGGAGCACGGTATCGAGGTGCACAACGCCCAGGGCTGCAATGCTGGCGGGGTGATGCAGTATGTGTTCTCAGCTCTCTACGGGACGGCCTCCCGCAAGTTCATCAAGCTTTCCGAGGGCGACACGATAGGTATAATCGGTGTGGGCAATGTGGGCAGCAGGGTAGAGGAGATGGCCCGCTATCTGGGCTTCAATGTGCTGCGCTGCGATCCTCCGCGTGCCGAAAAGGAGGGCCCTGAAGGGTTCTGTTCCCTTGAGCACCTGCTTCTCAACTCGAAGATCGTGACCATGCATACGCCTCTGGATGAGACTACCAGGGACATGGCAGACCAGAATTTCTTCAGCCTGATGCGTCCAGGCTCGTTCTTCATCAACACTTCAAGAGGTGAGGTGGTGTGTGAGCAGGCTCTGATAGATGCCATCCCTAAGCTCGGTCCGGTGATCATCGATACCTGGCGCAACGAGCCTGATATCAACAGGACCTTGCTGGATATGGTTGATATAGCTACTCCTCATATCGCCGGATATTCCTATCAGGGCAAGCAGAACGGCACCGCTTCTTCCGTGCAGGCTGTGGCCCGGCATTTCGGCATTGAGCCGCTCTACTCATATTTCCCAGAGGATGACGACCCTGATATGAAGCCAGTCCATATCGACCTCAAGGGCAAGAATCAGGGGGAGATCACTTCGATCCTCCAGTACAACTATCCTATCTACACCGATGATTTCATGCTGAGGATAGCTCCTGACGAGTTCGAGAAGTTCCGCTCGGAGTATCATTACCGCCGCGAGATCACCATCGGCTGAGCCCTTGCTGAAGTGAAAATAATTTTATAGATTTGTAACGATATGCATCCGTGGGTGTATTCCCGATGGAAAGAATATTTTTACACTATAAACTTATAACTTCAGATGGCTTTTATTGATCTTGTCAGGTGGGTGCCTGAGAAGGGCGAGAATATCTTCGCCTGGCGCTTCCCTGAGACTAATCTAAGTACTTATACACAGCTTATCGTGCAGGAGTCCCAGGAGGCTGTGCTGTTTTCAAAGGGGCAGATTGTAGGTAAGTTCGGCCCGGGAAAGCATACTCTCAATACGGAAAACCTTCCTTTGTTGAGGTCCTTGTACGGTATTCCGTTCGGCAAGAAGAATCCTTTTACTGCGGAAGTCTGGTTCGTCAACAGACTCCAGCCGTACAACATTGACTGGCATATCGACCGTTTTACGATCCATGACAGTGATTACAATACCCAGCTTCCTCTGACTGCTTCAGGCCAGTACGGCCTCAGGATTTCTGATGCTGAGAAGTTCCTGATACGTGTCGTCGGTCCGAAGTCTGTGTATACGGAAAGAGACATGACAGATCAGTTCCGCGGGGAGTTCACCACCAAGACAAAGTCGTGCATTGTCCAGTATATGTTGAACAACAATGTCGGCTTCAAGAAGATCTCGGCCTATCTGGATATGATATCAGGCTATCTTCGTGATGCCATGGCGTCATTCTGGTCTGAACTCGGGCTTGACCTCACTAAATTCTACGTAAGTACGATTGAAATAGATGACTCGACCGAGGACGGCCGCAAGGTGAAGGATGCGATCGCAAGCCAGAGCTCGATGTCCATTACCGGTCATTCATGGCAGCAGGAGCAGATGTTCAATACAGCCAACAATGCCATAGGCACCATGGCTGGTGACGGCGGTCTGCTCGGCGGTCTCATGGCCATCAACATGATGGGCGGAATGGCAGGGCAGGGGGTTGGCGGCAGTATGATGCAGCCGCATTATGCGCAGCCGGACTTTTCCGGCAACTCTCAGGCACATCAGCCTGGCCCGGGCATGCAGCAGGGCGGTCAGCCGGTAGCTTCCGGGGTAAGGATGGTCTATTGCTCCAACTGTTCAAAGAAGTATCCCAGCACAATGAAGTTCTGCCCTCATTGCGGCGATCCTTACAATCCGTGTCCGAACTGCGGAGCTGACAATGATGAGAATGCCAGGCGGTGCAGGAGCTGCGGCGCGTATCTCCATCAGGAGACATCCAGATGTCCTAACTGCAATGCTCCTCTCGAGCCAGGAAGCGCCTTCTGCGGCAACTGCGGTAAGCCTGTGACACAGTCAGGAGATGTATGCAGCAGATGCGGCGCTCCTATGCCGCCTACAGCAAAGTTCTGCCCTAAATGCGGCAACAGACGTTCCTGACAGATAATTCCCTAGGATATGAAACCTGTTTTGAAAAACATTTTGTCAGTAATTGTTCTCATTGGTGGTGAGGCAATTATAGTTGCGGCATTTTTTCTGCTGCGTGGAGATGCTCCTAATAATGTATTCGCTCTCAATCTGATCGTTTCATCGTTTGTCTATATTCTGCTTTTTGCCGATCTCCTTGTCCCGTGGCGCAGAATCGGAGACAAGTCTGACAGCAGACTCGGGTCAATCGGGATCCGCTGGATGGCGACGATAGTCTATGCGATCGTGGCGGTAGCATTCATGCTTGTTGCAAATATCGTCTTTGACTGGAGCTTCCAGCTGCAGGTGATCGTCCATTGCTGCTTCGTTTTCTTTATGCTTCTGGCGTTCGTGGGGCTTATGGCTTCTTCGTCAAGGATTTCTTCCGTATATCAAGAGCAGACCACGGAGAGAAAAGGGCTTGACGATATACGGCGTGCTGCCATGAGACTTTCTGATACGGTCTCCCTCAATCCGGCCCTTCCTTCGGGATATCGGGTAAAGGCATCTGAAATCGAGTCTGAGATACGCTTCATAAGTCCGTCCGCTTCTGCCGAAGCAGCGGATATGGAAAATGAACTTGCCCGACTTCTGCACGATCTCGACATAGAGATATCCAATTACGGGCATAATGGTGACACCATCGATTCCCTTTTTGCCAGGTCTGCCCGTGTGCTTTCAAGACGCAAGAATCTCAGGCAGTAGCCGGACATCATAGATCAATCGCAATTTTTAACCTCAAATAAACAAACCACAGAAATTATGAAAGGAAAAATTTTCCCTGAATCAAGCAATTTGTGTCAGGATGAAGCCAAGATCCTTTTTGAATTCTACAAAAAGGCTGCGGAACGCATTGTCTCAGAAGAAGAAAGGATTGAAAAGGAGATTTCTGTCCTGGAAGAGAAACGGGCGCAGCTGGAAAAACAGATTTCCGGTCTTTGGGTCTGGTTCCTGACGATCATCCTATTTTTCGTATACTTTATCAAGAAGAAGGGGCTTCTCCGGGAAGTCGCTGATGTCGATGACCGTATCGCTGAATTCAGGAAGCAGCACAAGGAAATATTCCGCGATTACAAGGTGTCGAAGCTCGGTGTTGCCTATGTGCCGGTTGCCGGACAGATCAAATATGAGGACAAGAGCTTCATCGTCGACTATACAGGACAGGTGGAGGATTCGCAGGTTACGCTGCAGATGTCCCGTCAGAATGATCTCCTGATCGATACCATAGCCAGATTCGAGACACAGGCCTCGACTGTGCCTGTCGTCGAGACATCTCAGGATGTGGAACCGGTCAATACTGAAGAATATTCCAAGTCGATCCAGTCGATCAATGAGAACGACTACATGGGCGGACTTGACCGGGCTCTCAAGACCATATCCTTCTGCATGGACGACCTGGATACGACTTCAGTCGCTTTGCCTCTCGTAGAAGACCACAGCAGCTATCTGGGGTTCCTCAACGAGTATGCGACCAAGGATATCCCTGAAGGTGCACCGGTTGTCCCTGTATTCGACAAGGAAAGATTTGATTCGAGCATAGACAAGTTCAAGGACCTCAATAAGCTGAAGGACTCATTGTCTACAAAGACACAGCAGTTTGAGGATGTGCTCAAGTCTCTCATGGTGACTATGGCACGTTCGGTCCAGACTGTTTCTGCTTTGAAGGTGGCTTCAGTCGACAAGGTTGTCCTGGATTCCAACAAGGTGCTTTTCCAGATACTCAAGTCTCCATACAATCATTATTCACCGGCTCTTGAGTATGATGAAATCGAGCGTATCAGAAATGAGAAGTTCGACTACAGTACAGATGTGCAGGGATATGAGCCTTTCCATCTGAAGCAGAGTTCAAGGGTCCGCTACAATCTTCTTACCGGACTCTGGACTTCAGAAGACGGGAATACGACCAACACTCCTTTCGGTGTCCATCAGATATATGAAGAGATTGTAGCTCCGGTAGTCCAGAACCTCATGAACGAGAACAGGGTAGAACGTCTCAAGATCTACAACAGCATCAAGGACCAGAAATTGTCCTATCTGAACAAGTGGCATCAGGATACCGATGCATTCTACAGGGCCAACAGGGCTGAGAGCTCGGATATAATCAATCTTATGCAGGAGACGCTTAGAGAGTATGTAGCGGCATACAATACCCTTGTCTCCCTCCAGAGGACGGAAGACAGTATGGTGTCTGAGGGCTCATTGGATTCGACTGTCGTGAAGTCTGTGGACAATGCTGCCGATACTCTTGCTGCTTTTGAACTCCAGTCTCAGGAATTCCAGAAGACTCAGACTGATTTCGAGGATTTCATGGACAGACTGAAGGACGATATAGAGGTAAAGGCTGAAAAGTTCGGCCATGTCGAGTATTATGATGCCAAGCTCAGAGACGGATATTCCAACGAAGTGGCAGTGGCTGCTGACGAGATCCATGCACTGGACAAGAGAAGGAAATCCCTGGCTTCAGTCAATCCGCTCCTTGCCAAGAAGTCTGATCTTCCGCCTGAGCCTAGCATTGAGGATCTTACATATGAGCACATGTCTCTGAATCTTCCTGTCATGGCTCAGAATGCCCTTGAGGAACTTCAGGAAAAAGCCCGCCTAGAAAAGGAAGCTCTTGAAAGAGCTGCTGCATCAGAGGCGGCATCGGATGACTCATCTGCATCCGAGTCCGCTGACGACGTAGCCGCTGATGAAGCAGCCGCTGACTGCTCTCAGGAAAACCCTCAGCAGGATGATGGGGCCGGTTACACAGATCAGGACGAAGATCCAGACGGAGAATACACTGACGAGGATCCAGATGCGGAATATCCGGATGAAGATTCAGCAGATGGAGATTCTGAAGATGAGGATTCTGCAGATGAAGATTCTGAAGATGAGGATTCTGCAGATGAAGATTCTGA
>JADIMK010000059.1 GCA_017694785.1 Candidatus Cryptobacteroides intestinigallinarum | reverse complement strand
CCTTACACCTGCGGATCAGATCCGTCTGACCGTTCTTGCCGACCAGATCAAGAAAGGTCCTCAGGACTATGTATACACCATTACAGGCTATGCGGATTTCAATACTGGAACACAGGACAGAAATACAGCGTTATCCGTAAAACGGGCAAAGACAGTCTATGACTTCCTGATATCTCTCGGAGTGCCCGCCGAACAGCTTGCATACAGCGGCACTGACAGGAACAGCCAGCCGTTCAGCGGAGAAGGCAACCAGACTGTCATCATAAGATAGCATAATCTCCGATTGTTACCATTGTATCCCCAAAAAGCCGACATGAAGTCACATTCTGTCGGCTTTTTCATTTATGGTCATGATGGAAATTTTAACTATATTTGCCTACTGAATTTGCAACTATGAAGTACACATTGAGACTTTCAGCCATAATATCCATTATGTGCTTGACTTTCATTCAGGTAAGTGCATCGCCCGACAGTAAGCGTGTCAAAGGAATTATCGGACGCTGTGAGATTACACGCCATATTACTCAGGAGCAGGCCGAGCAGAAAGCTCTTGAAGACGCTAAGACCAATGCCATGAGGGCAGCCGGTGTTCCTGAACAGCTCTGGTCGGTAACAGGCCTTATCAGCGAGGATGACGGAAGTGAATTCAGTCAGGTGTTGTCCCGTATGACGACTCTTGCCGTAGACGGATTCATTACTGTCAGAGAGGCTGTCTACAGCGAGGAGATGATAAACGGCAGACGGTATGCAGTCGCCACCATTGACGCCGATGTAAGGAAAGGAAGTGGAATAGACCCCACTTTCGCCCTTGACATAAAAGGTATTGATGCCGTATATGAGGAAGGGGAGACCATGACATTTACAACCCGGATCTACGGTCATGACGCATATCTGAAGATTTTCTGGTTCAGTAAGAATGAAGGAGCACTGGTCTATCCCAGCGATTATGAGGCTGACAGACTTTTCAAAAAAGATTTCGATTATACTTTCCCCATCAACCCGGCAATCGAATATGTCATGGACAAACTTGAGGGCAATGGCAGATTCATGACACTCAATTTTATCGCCGTCGCCACGAAAAAAGATATACCTTTTCTTGAGAAAGAGATCACATTCGACACAGTCCTCCACTGGATCTACTCAATTCCTGCGGACGAAAGGGCAGCATACAGAGAATCAATCCTAATACAATAGCATATGAGACTTTTTCACAGCATACTGACAATAACCGCACTCCTTATCTCAAGTACGACATCCTTTGCCCAGAGCGGACTGCACAAAAACTCATCGACTTTCAAATGGGTACGCACTGTACACAGTCAGAATTTCAAACCGTTCTCCGAAGGCCTGGCTGCATTCTATGATGCAGGCGGATGGGGATATGAGGACAAAGAAGGCAATATAGTCATCCCGGCAGATTTCGAAGAAGCCGGAGACTTCAACAACTCCCTGGCCATAGTCAAGATGAACGGCAAATGGGGAGTCATCGACAAGACGGGAAAGCGGATATTCGAATGCATCTACGACAACATCGAACCTTTTTCTGACAATACGGCTCTGGCCCGCATAGGCAATGTCAGCTACTACCTGTATTCTGACGGAAATAGCCGGGCTCTTCCCCAGGAACTTACATTCTATTCCTACCAATACGGTCTTGCAAGGATAAAAAAACAAGTAAAAGGCCAAGACAAATACGGATACATTGACATCAGCGGCCAGTTCATCATGGACCCGGTGTTCGATGCAGCCACTGACTTCTTCGGCAATACGGCTTTTGTAACATTCAAGGGAAAGGCTTTCCATATCAACAGGCAGGGCCGGAGACAGAGACTGAGTTTCCCCATCAATCCCGACAATCAGACTCAGTTCATCCCGGACGGAAGCGGATTCATAGAACAGGCCGGGAAATACATTTTCGTCAAGTACGAGTACGGCGATTACTTTCTGCAGCCGGTAAGATACGACATGATATCTGAGTTCCATGAAGGCCGGGCACTGGTTCGCGACGAACAAGGGAAACTTATGTATCTCAACTCATTCGGAACTCCTGTCCTCACTCTTCCCGAAGAATGCACGGCTGCCGGGGATTTCTGCGAGGGAAAGGCGTGGGTATGTTATAACGGCAAATACGGTTACATAGACAAGGCCGGAGAGATCATAATAGACACGATATTCTCATATACTTCCGACTTCAATGACGGGATCGCATATGTATCTTTCCAAGGCCGCAACGGTCTCATACGAGCTGCACAAAAGGAAGAGACCTATCCTGACATGAGGATTGAGGATGTTCTGCTGTCTGATGCAAGCGGCAACGCAGAGATTGAATCAGGTGAAGAGTTCAATATTGATGTCTTACTGAAAAATTACGGCAAGGACACAGTAAAGGGCATAGATATCATCATGACAGGCAAGTCCGGCATGCCGACCGGATTCACTTACTCCGGCAACACCATACATGTGGACAGGCTGCAACCGGACGGCATGACAAAAGTGACATTCAAAGGGATAGCCGGCATGGACATATCATCAGGGACAGTAGACCTGAACTTCAAGGCCATTGCTGACAACCAGCTTTTATCCGACAACATGTCATTGACTTTCACTGCTATCGGCATCAAACAGTGCAATCCCGTACTGGCTTCCTACTGGTTTCACACGACAGACCACTCTCCCATCCTGCCCGGAGACAACGCAGTCATCGAGCTGTCCGTGATGAATGACGGGCCGGACATAGCCAAGGATGTCAGAGTCAATCTGATGTGGCCCGAAGGTACTATGGCTGTAGACACGACTGTCCTTATAGGAGACATCTTTCCCGGTGAGACCAAGAGTACTACCAGAAATTTCATAATTGATACCACAGCTCTATCTTCCGGCCAGTATTCCGTAGTTGCGACCCTGGCCGAGTTCACAGGGAAACATTCCGACATCAAATATCTTCTGTTCGAAACAGGAAAGATGAACACCAATACCAAACTTATCGGAGAGACAGCCTTTAATACGGACGATGTATCCGGAAGTATCCTGGATTCATCATCTGAACTCCTTGCCGGACTTTCTCTGATAAGGACTCCTGACCAGGACAAATATGCCCTCATCATCGGCAACGAGGACTACAGTTCATTCAAGCAGCAGACTCTTTACGAACCCAATGTGGACTTCGCAGTCAGCGATGCGGAAGCTTTCTGCGAATATGCCAAGAATATCATCGGAGTGCCTGAAAGCAACATCATACTGCTCAAGAACGCAACGTACTCCCAGATGAAATTCAATCTGAGCAAATTGGCGAAGATAGCTGAAATCAATCCGAAAACGCTTCTTTACGTTTATTATGCCGGACACGGCCAAGTAGACGGAACTACCAAGGAAAGCTATCTTATCCCGGTCGATGTCAGTACGACTTCTCCTTCCGAGGGTATCCGGCTTGAAGACATGTACGCCACCATCAGCAAAAGCGGATGCAGGAGAGCCATCGTATTTCTCGACGCATGCTACAGCGGCATAGGCCGCGGCATCGTGATTAGGCCCAAGCAGACCCCTGTCAGCGGCAATATGGTAGTGATGACCGCATCCTCATCCACACAAAGATCCATGCCGTACGAAGAAAAGAGACACGGGATGTTCACATACTTCCTGTTGAAGGAACTCAGGGACACCAACGGAGATATACCTATCGGAGACCTTTTCGAAGCCGTAAAGGCACAGGTTCAGTACAATTCCATCTGGATCAACAATTCAGAACAGACACCTGAACTCATCTCCGGCCCCGGTATAGAAGAGGACTGGAAGCTCTGGACCCTGTAAGCTAAAAAAGAAGGGACACCTCTCCCGGTGAGCACAAGTCGCAGATGCCGCAGGGCCTGCACTGCTCCTGTCCGAAATACGCGGACAGGCGGCGGCTGCGGCAGGCTGACTGGGCAGCCGACCGGTCGCTTATCGGCGAGATGTACCGGTACATGGCATCCAGCCTTTCCTTGAACATGGCCTTGCGCCGCCCGTAAACCGCCTCAGACAGATAAAGGTTGTCCGGGGTAAGTCTTTCGCCTGCAAAACATATCAGCGGAGAACGCACCTTGGGGATATATCTGAGCACTCCGCTGCGGGAGAGCTGGAGGAGCTTCTGCTTCACTGCCCTTGACGAGTTCATCGTCACCTTGCCCACATAGTCCTCGTCTATCGCCACCAGATGCGAGAACAGACCCGGGTATATCCGCATCAGGGCCTTTATGAATGTATCCAGGGACGGGTCCGACAGCTGCACGCGGTACAGGTCGTCCCTGTTGACTATGAACATGATCCGCGTGGGATTGTCTATTTCCTCAGTCAAGGTCCAGTATCCCGATATCTCAATATACTTTATGGCATTGTAGGCCATGGCAGCGTTGAGACGATACCGCCTTACGAACTCCAGCAGATTGAACTTGCATACGACCCCGGCCCCGTCCTCATAGGCTATGCCCAGGAACTTGAACACCTTCTGATATATGTCCGCGATATAGTCCAGACCGGGAAAACTGCTCTGGTATATGGCCTCCAGGCGCTTGATGTCCGACTTGTTCCACAGCAGCACGGCCCATGAGCGCAGACCGTCCCTGCCGGCACGTCCTGCCTCCTGATAGTACGACTCCACTGCCTCGGGCAGGTCAAAATGACAGACAAAGCGCACGTCCGGCTTGTCTATTCCCATCCCGAAAGCATTTGTGGCCGCGATGATCCTCAAGTCTCCCCTCTTCCATCTCTCCTGAACATCGTTGCGTTCCTCCTTGCTCAGGCCCGCATGATAGAAGCCGGCATCCACTCCCTGCGACACCAGAAACGAGGCAATGTCCCTGGCCGCCTTTCTCTCCCGCACATATACGATACCCGTTCCGGACACCGCATTGCAGAGCGAGAGCAGGGCACCGAACTTATTCTCGGTATTGCGCACGATATACGACAGATTGGGGCGTTCAAACCCGGAACAGATGATATTGTCCTTCCTGAAGCCGAGCTTCTCCTCGATATCCTTCGCGACATCCGGAGTGGCCGTCGCAGTAAGCGCTATCACAGGCACATCTGGAAGCAGTTCCCTGATATTTGATATCAGCAGGTAGTCCGGTCTGAAATCGTAGCCCCACTGGGAGATGCAGTGCGCCTCGTCCACTACCAGAAAGCAGACCTGCATCTTCTGCACCCTGGTCCGGAACAGGTCGGTACGCAGCCTCTCCGGCGACAGATACAGGAACTTGTAGTCTCCGTACACGGCGTTGTCCAGCGCGATGTCTATCTCCCTGCGGGTCATGCCCGAATGTACCGCCATGGCCTTGATACCCCTGGCCCTGAGATTCTGCACCTGGTCCTTGATCAGCGATATGAGCGGCGACACCACCACCGCCAGTCCCTCCCTCATCATAGTAGGTACCTGGAAGCAGAGCGACTTACCTCCGCCGGTAGGCAGGATGGCCAGGACATCCTCTCCCGCCAGTGCCGAGGAGATTATCTCCTCCTGTTTTGGGCGGAAAGAAGTGTACCCCCAATATTTTTGCAAGATTTCTTTCACAATCACAAATATATTAAATATTTTTGGCAAAAATTTTGCAGGAGAGGGAGCGACATTGAAATATTTTACAAGATTAGTATTTATCAATTAATTCTATAGACAATGGCAAAAATCGATTTGACCAAGTACGGTATTACCGGAACACCGGAAATCATCTACAATCCTTCGTATGAGCAGCTCTTTGAGGCCGAGATGGATCCCTCGCTGACAGGCTATGAGAAAGGCCAGCTGACCGAACTCGGAGCAGTGAATGTGATGACCGGTATCTACACCGGCCGTTCGCCCAAGGACAAGTTCTTCGTAATGGACGAGACATCGAAGGACACTGTGTGGTGGACTTCCGATGAATATAAGAATGACAACAAGCCCGTGACCAAGGAGACTTGGAAAGTCCTCAAGGACCTCGCTTCCAAGGAACTTTCGGGCAAGAAGCTCTACGTGATGGACACCTTCTGCGGTGCCAACGAGAACACCCGTCAGAAGATCCGCTTCATCATGGAGGTGGCATGGCAGGCACATTTCGTAAAGAACATGTTCATCCGCCCCACCGACGAGGAACTTGCCAACTACGGCGAACCTGACTTCGTAGTGCTCACAGCCTCCAAGGCCAAGGTTGAGAACTACAAGGAGC
>JADIMK010000058.1 GCA_017694785.1 Candidatus Cryptobacteroides intestinigallinarum | reverse complement strand
CTTTATTCATGTGCCATTCTACGATAGTCTGGCAAAGATAAATTCAAATCGTTGCGCTCGTTTTATCTCTGTAAATTCCTATCCTTCAATATTTTCAAAGAACTTTTATGATTTTTTAGTGGACACTAGTGAAATCATATTTTGGAGAAAATTTAAACTTATCACCAAATTGAGACTTATAATTCCCTCCACATAAAGGAGCTTCTCCTTTCATCGGATTTGAATCATCTGTAATTGAAAAAGGTTGACTCAACATACCTAGAAGGACTGTTTTCTGTGTACCATTCTGACCGGCGATAACTGTTATTTGAGAGCCCAATTCACATTCCACATTATGAAATCCTCGGAATTTCTCAATATGAATCTTTTTTATCATTGGTTTTAGTGTTTATTACAGAGCAAAAATATATTTTATGTAATAAAATCCAAAATTAAACCCCACAGGACTTCGCAGCCGTGCGGGGACACTAAAACCTATGAAAAAACAGATCAAACTTGAGCTGTCTGGGGTATCAGACGTCGGATGTTGTCCGGCATATTTCCGTTATGGCATCGACATGTATCCGGACAATCTTCCGGAAGCCATCTTCAGACAACAGAAAACGGCAGTCCTTCTCATTGTCCATGAAAAGATTTTCAGTCAATACGGCTGGGCAGGATGTACGGCGGCAGATGTATAGGTCTGAATCCCGATCACCCTCACCGTCTTCCCAATCGCCACGGATCGGGAAATTGTCTCCTATGATCCGCTTTGCTGCATCCCAGAAGTATTGCGCATATTCATCAGACTTCGTCTGTCCCGGGGATGTGTGTATCTCCCATCCGGAGGCGGAACCGGGCACCGGGGCGGCGTTCACATGGACGGAGACAAGCAGCACCTGGGATATAGAGTTCATCGCGGCGATGCCATTGGCCCGTCTCACCCTCTCGGAGAGGGGCGTGTCGGTCTTCTCGGGCACGAGTTTCACGCAGCTGATGTCCGTGTCCATGAGTCGGCCGTAGACCGCATCCACGACTTTCCTGGTGTATTCCCACTCCAGGAGTTGGGTGCCGTCCGGCCATACCGGAGACCGCTTGCCCTTTGTCTCCTGCCCGTGCCCGTTGTCAAGGATTATCAGTTTCATATTATGTCTGTTCCGGTGATGTCAAATTCCATTGTCCAGCCGAAGCTGTTGGAGAGTTCCTTGGCAACGAACGGGGATATGGTAGTCGGGAACTGAAGCCATTGGAGGTGCAGATCTGTATCAATGTCATTCCTCATGAAGTCCCGGATGCCTGCTATGATGTCAAGGCATTCGTCCATTCCAAGCATACTGGCGAACTGGTCTTCATCGCTCGGGTGCGGCATGGCCACGGTCACCGCCACATGGATGAGGTCCGTCTGGACATCGAGCGCACTGACCGACGACTTGATGGCCGAGTAGTCGATGAACAGGTAGCATCCGGACACCTGGGAGATTTTCGTCTTGACTGCTGTCTCGTCTATGCCGAAGATCAAGTCTGTAATCTCATGGAAACGCCTGTCGTCGGGAAGGTCCTCGATGGCACCGCGCAGGTCGTCATAATCCTGCCCAGTACTGGCAAGGAAGAAGTTCTCCAATGCAGTCCGTGACACGAACCTGGAGAAATATTCAAGCATTGTATACAGTATCATAACAAGTCTGCTATCTGGTTGATGTCAAGGTGAAGTTTTTCTGCGATTTCAATTGGCTTGAGGCCGCAGCCTTTGAGTGTGCGTACGCTTTCGATGCTCTGGTCAAGAAGCATGTCAAGGTATGTGAAGAGGTTCAGCCTGCAGATGTCACGGTAGTTGCCGTAGCCCGCCTTGGCCAAAGTGTAGATGCTGCCTTCAAGCCCCATCGGGGAGCTGCCGGCCGCCGGCTCATAAGAACGATTGTAGATGATGTCGTATTTCGGCAGCCTCTTTATCCATTCCAGGATGCCACGGAAATTGTAGTATGCCGCATTCTTCATGTCATGGGGCAATCCTGATGCCTTCACCATCCCGATGCTTTCCATCCCGTAGGGCTCCGGAGCATAGAGAACGGCCACGAGACGGTCAAGCACCTGCGGGTCATGCCCCCGGCTGTAGAGTTGCATCAGGGAGATGGCATCGACATATTGCTCCGCACACAGGTTCGTGTCCGCAAGCCCGTATTCGCATTTGAAGGTATATCCCGAATATTTCCCGATTTCAGGCACCATCTGCCGGTCAAGAATGATATTGAAATGGACTTCCCGGCGGTCTTTCTTTTCCTCGATAGTATACGGGAAGGTCAGTCTCTCCGCTATGCGGAAGAAGTTCTCGGCCAATGTGTCGGTGACTTTCGTCTTCCTGATGTCAATCCTGAGTATGGCCGCCACCGTGGCTATCTTGAACTCCTCGAAATTGCAGGTGCCGAGTTCAAACCGCTCTATCGCTCCTACTAGTCCGATGAACTGGTCGGGCTCCAGTTCCGACCATCTCGTCGCCGTGTCATAGGTTTTGTGTAATCTGACTTTCATCATGATATATAGAATTTGTTTGTCTCCTCATTCGGATTGTGCTGCATGACCGTTGCCCCCGACTCGGCTTTCACGAGGCTGTCAATGGCGTCGGTCCAGGCGTTGACATCGCCCATCAGGTCAGCATAGAGTTTCTCCCGGGCCTGCATCTGAGTCCCCTTGGTGTACTCATGGTTGAAGTCATAGCGGATGGAACGCGGGAGTTCAGTGACATCGAACTTCATCACCGCCTCTGCAATGACCTGATAGCAGAGCGAGCGCCGCACGAGGTCTGACAGGGACTCGTTGCCCTCCCATCCGTCCGGAAGCATCGGACGGATGCGGTTCTTCCAGATGCTGCGGACAAGGAACAGTACCTTGGAGAAGAAGTAACTCGAATTGTCTATGCCATAGTAATAATTGAATTCCCTGGCATTCTTGACCGGGAGCGACTGCCGTTCCTTGTACACCGGGGATTCGGAGTATTTGCCCGTGTCCGGATTGGCATCCAGCCAGTCAAGCAGGTCGTCCATGGCAAGCCAGTATGAGGAGATGTGATGTTCCTTGATTTCCTCATGCTGGTATTTGTAGAGTTTTGCCTCCGTGTTGTTTTTCTTGACGGATGCGAATATCTGGTACCGGTATGACGCTCCGCAGGCGACAGCTGTCTTCAGATATTCTTTCCCTTCATTACCATCCTCAAGCCCGGCTATCGCTATGTAGACATCCGGCGTGATGATGTTCATGACTTCCTTCCCGGCAGCCCGGATGGATGCGGAAATCTGCTGGTAGGATGTGTCTGCCTCAAGCCCGTCCGCGTATTTCCGGAAGTCTGATATATCGGTGAAAAGGTCTGTGAATTTCATGGCTACAGTTCATTCTGGTTTGACATTCTCTGAGCCGGAGCGGTCTCTTCTTGCCGCTTGACAGTCGGACGGTAGAATCCCACTCTCACGCCCCTTGCATATTCATCAGGGAAATTCAGCCTGATGGCATGGTTCACATCCGCACAGACTATCCGCTCAGGGATGGACTGCTGTGTCAGATATATCATGTAGTTGTAGTAGGCATCGGAACCGGACTTGGATATGATGCCGTCACTGCTGACATTGCTGATGCTGCTGTCGATGCCCTTGGCCGAGAGAAGCACCATGTCCGCCCGCTTGTCATAACTCAGGAGAGCCTCAATGAATTCCTTGTACTTCTGCGGGATTTCCTCAATCTTCCATCTCTCCTCGTCTCCGGCATCGTTGATGAAACTTCTGGTGGCATACACCTTGCCCTGGTTCTTGCCTGCACCGGACATGAACTCCGTGAAATTCTTCAGTTCCAGCCCGATGTACTTGCTGAGCAGGTCTTCCGAATACTCGGTGCCGACATCCATCTTCTGCTTGCCTATCTTGATGGTGATAAGTTCCTGGTTGTCCATCTTCCTCTTTGCGTTGATTTCGCAGAGCTGCTGCAGCGCCTGTTCTTTGGCGCTTATCCAAGCATTCGGAATGATGACATGAAGCCTGGCCGAAAGCGCATTCTCAAGATAAGAATTGATGTATGCCGGAGTGAGGTTGCATCCCAGGATCCAGTCCTTGACTCCCTTGAAGAAGACATTGGACGCATATATGTCCTGTCCATGGTCAGGGTTCTTGCTGTAGGAGATGGCGCAGTTCTTTGCCAGAGGGCGGGTGAAGTCAAATCTCGGATATACCTTGAACTCCGCAGATGAGCCGGTCACCCAGTTGCCGACCATGACGGCATTGAAGTCGCGGTCTTCAAGGTCAGTGCGCCCCGCGATGTTCTTTGTGGTAGCCATCCTGCACCTCAGTTCCGACACATGCTCCAGCCCTGCCACAGGCAAAGCACCTGTTATCCCGGCTTTCAGACCACGAGACAGATGCCACTTGCTGAATATGCCCTCGGAGTAGTAGTATGACCGGATGGACTTGTTGATGTAGGTCTCGAAACTGTCCGGAAGTCCGTTCTCTTTCCACGAGTCAAGCCAGGCAGAGATTTTCGGACTGGCGACATATCTGCGCTGCACTTCACCGGACTCATTGACAGTGTCGGTATAAAGCATCGGTCCCTTGCCGAAAAGAATCTTGCACTGCTTCTCGATGAGTTCGGGAAGCAGGCGGTTTCCCGAGATCATGTCGTCTGCAGTGTTCGGGGCAAGGTTGTCCGGACCTGCAGGATAGACATAATATCCTGTAACAGAAAGCAATTCAGCCTTGTGAGGCGATATCCTGCTCTCATTAGGATTCGAGCTAGTGATGTTTTCAGATTCGCCGAGCTGCCAGGTATATACGAAACCGCCTTCAGATATGTATCCGAATCTATTCATTGTACCAGTTTACCTTTTTGAGTTTGAAGTCTTCATCGGAGAAGCCGATGTATCTGATAAGTGCCCTGTAGCAGGTCTTGGGCTTCTGATCCTTGTCTAAGAAAAGGAAGAAATGCTTGCCGTCGATGTCGAAACGGTCATGCGGCAGCGGTGTACGGCAGGTGCATCCGGACATCACTTTCATCTTGATTCTGTCCGGTCCCTGCTTCTTCCTTGAAAACGGGAAAAAGGCTATCGCAAAACTTCCGCCGGTCTTCGTCACCAGCTCCGCCCTGCGTATAGCCTCTATGCCTTTGATTGTGTCCATGTTCCGTATGTGATATGGGACAAAGTTATCCCGTGCATTGCACAACGGAAAGGACACATTTTTGCAAAAATGAACATGAAAAAAGCCCCTACCGGGGCTTGAATCTAATCAAAGTCCATATCTGGACAAATTCGCTTTAGTCTCTTTCGGACTTGACTGTACCGCTCCAATAATCAAATCAAGGTCATCTTTGAATATTCGACCTTTATATTCCCAGAATGAAAACTTTTCAATAAATGCTTTCTTCAGTTGGGAACAATCGACGAATGAATCATGTTTCAGAAAAGAATAGCGTGATTTTTTAATCGGGTAATGCCAGTCCTGAATGTTCTGGTCCACTTTGCTGTTGACTCTGGAGTTGATGACAACGCCTCCGTACACATTCCCGGCATCATCAAATCCGAGGACAACAAAGAATTTGTTCCTATACAAATCGCCTGCTTTTGGCGTAATGCCGTTGCGGAAATCCATTTCCATCAGATACACATCTCCAACCTTGACCGTATGTCTGGCGACAAGTGAAGCTGTGTCGTCATTCATAAATTCACCAAGAACAGTCATTTCAGAAGATCATCTATTTCAAGTTGTTCCCTGATATAGTCAATCATCGCGGCATCTGCATGACCTGCTTTGGCAATAGACAATGTCGACATGGTCCTGAGTCCTGAGGTGTGATATGCCTCTTTCCAAGCATCATCATGCGATGCATCCTTAAGTTGCCTGAAAGACTGGGTAGAATGCCTGGTTATTGATTTGTCCAACTCCTCAATACAGGCTTTGGACAGAAAATCCATATCCGGCCGGCGTTTTGCCAACAGTACATTTGGTGCATCCTCTCCGGCAAACTCTACGGCTTCGGCAAGCATTGCCGCAAGTGATGAATGGACAGAGCCAGATTTCAATTCCTTCACGGCATCATACAGATGAGTAGGAACCGGACCATAATCAAGGGCACAAAAGTCATCGGCGTTCAGCCTGCTGCCCCATTCAGCCAGATGCAAACGTTCAGCAAAGTATAATATCTTGAAAAGATGGTAATAATCAATGCCACCCGTCTTTTCAAGAATATAGAGGACTTCCTCTATCAATGTCTGCTGGTCAAATCTGTTCATTTTCAGAGATATTTTTCCGCAAAAATACAAATTATTTTTACATCGTAGAAAACCTGTCGCATGTGGCGCTACATGTGACAGGTATCTTCCTGATTCTAAGTTATATCTCATTTTCTGTTTTCGGTGTTTTGAATGATTCGCAGAGACGCGTAAATTCTTCTTCAGTATAATTGCGGCGAATCCGGGTGGCGGTCTCGTTGAACTGAATGTTTATACGCTTGTCAATAAACAATATGCATATTACCCCTATTACAACAGGGATATTCTGTTCCGGAACTCCGTTCAGGAAATCAGTCCAGTCCTCTGAAGACATTCGGTATATCCATGCTACAAAAGCATCTCCCTGTTTGGATATATATGCGGAATATCTTTGCCTGAAAGACAATATCTGAGACTGTGTTCTCAACAGGTAGCCGGAATAGTCCATGGTCATGCAGGGAAACTGTCATCAGCTTCGATTTCGTTGAACATATCCGGCATGGTATGTATGTCATAATAGTCAGGCGTGCCGATGGTGAAATACTCGGTACCGCCACGCTTGATGTCCAGCTGAGGACGCCCGTCCTTGTCCACACTCCTGTATGCCCCGGTAATAGGATTGTAGCACTCGGGGTTGAAGAAATAATCCCTGAACTTGCAGTAGAATTTCAATTTAGCCTTGAATGACTGTGCCGTATAGAATTTCTTCTTTTCTGTCCCGACATACGACAGGAACTCTTCATATATTTCCTTCCTCTTCAGTTCCGTGTTCAGGTGGCTTTCGTCAGAGAAATACTCATCAGCCCACAGGATGAACTCCTCCCCTATGTCCTGACGGAGTTTGCGCATCTCAAGCCGCTCGCCAGGAGCCGGCACATAGCCGAAACGGAAATATATCTGGACGGACTGGGCCACCAGATTCCAGAAAAGATCCCATTGTTCGGTATCCCATTCATCAAAGAACAGGAGCCCGAAGTCATCGACAGGCTTGTGGGTGTCATTGTAGTAGTCACTGAATGCTATCGGCCACTGTCTGTCTATGAACGATGCGCCGAAGCCTCCTATAGCATGGTTGGTGGTAAGATATATCTTCGGAGACAGGGCAAAAGGCAGGGTATAACTTTTCTCCCCTTTCGGATTGACAGGCCAGTCGCCGGTGATGAGGCCGAACAGCATCTCAAAGTCAAAGTCCTTCATCGCATCATCGATGAACACGACCTTGGTCTTTTCGTTGACCCCGTCCCATGTGAACTGGTTGCCGTTGCGGCTTGAGAGGTCCTTGCCGTTGTAGTATTTGGATGTAGTCACCATCTTGACGGCTTCCCCAAGAAGCGATTTTCCGGAACGGCCGTTGGACACCCCAACCTCAGACTGCTTGCCGTCCATGCCGATGACAGCCTTGGATATGGACTTGTCTTTCGCCGTCGACACCAGGAACCCGAATGCCGCCAGTTTGCTGATGAGGTGCTGCGCGTTCTCCGCCAGTTCTCCGGGCTCCGGATTGTCTTTCCTCCAGGTGAAGTTGCTTGCATTCTCAAGGAACTTCAGAAAATGACATTTTGCCCCGGTCGGGGTAATGGTGTATTCAAAATTGTCATCAGCAGTCTTTCTTACATCAATGAGCGGAGGCAGCTGCGGAGGACAATATCCTCTTTTGCGCTGCTCATCCCATATCATTTCATGCAGTTGGGGATATTCCTGGACAGTGATGGCATCTGAGGTAATATGCCACCAGTTGTCCCGGAAATAGAACCGCTGCACTCCTCTTGTTGGCATCGGGAAATTAGGGTCATAGAATGTGAGCATCGTCAGCATCGCAGGACCGAAATACTGGTTGCCGCCTTTGAGCAGCATTTCAAGAATATCCTTCTGCAGACAGTCTTTTGTGAACTCCTTCACGAAGTCCCCGATTTCCCAGTACCTGACAGTCCTTATGACCGGCTTCTCGATATGGATGAAGTCAAATTCCCCGTCAGGGCGCTTGTACCTGTAGAATCCCCGATGTTCAAGAAAATTCTTGCAGCCGGTGTAACAGAAATAATACTCGGAAGTATCCTGGTTCTTCTTGTATGTCACTTTCCAGAACTGTTCGTCGGCCTCGACAGGCTGGGCATTCTCCAATTGCCCGTCAACCGTGAAACGATATTTGCGCCTGCCGAAAGTAAATTCCGGCAAGTCCTTCAACTGGTCAAAATACCGCTGGCAGAAATCCTTGCTGTTCTGGAGTTTCCATATCTCCATTATCTTACTGTCTGTGGCTGTGGTGATCTTGTGCAGCTGGACATATTGGCCTGTCATCTGCTTCTCGTTCCTGGCATAGTCTATATCTTTCAGCAGGTCTTCCTCATGCCCCTTGAGAGTATTGGCAAGAAGGTCATCGACTCCTTTGTCGCCGGCTGCATTCTTCAGCACATATCCGAAATACAGTTCCACATAGAGTTCCCTGTTTTTCAATTTGTTGAAATACTCCTTATAATTCTTGACGGCATAGAAGAAATTCTTTGGCCTGCGGTCAATCGGGTCATCCACCCTGATATGGCTTGTGAGGTCAAAACAGTCGCTGTCAAGCAGGAATACAACCTCCTTCACATGACATACTTCCACAAGTTTGACAATCTCCTCCGGCAGAGTGCCCTTGTATCCGAGGTTCTGTATACCGGAGATGGCGATGCTGTCAATGCCATGCTTGCAGGCTTTCTCAGCTTTCTTTTCCCCTTCCTGGATAAACAGGACCGGGATGTCTTTCTTGGTCTGATACAGTGTCCGGATTTTCTGCGGTATATAGATGAAGGTCGGGGCTCCTGCAGGGGACTTGTATTTCATCTCCCTCTTGTTGCCGTCAAGATGTTCCGACGGATACTGGAAACGGACCCTGTAGTATGTCTTCTCCGTCCCGGTCTTGTCTTTCGGGTTGACATATCTGACCGGGCGCCCATCCAGGTCGTAGTAATGGATGACTGCGTCATCCCCAGATTCGTCGATTTCACCGCGGCTGTTGACGGTACCGGGAGTGAATGTCCGTTGCTTGAATTTACTGTGGCTATCGGAGATGTCGCATACGGTTGCTGTAACATCCTGTTCCGTCAGTCCTGACTCCCGGAGCATCCTTCTGCAGAAACTTTCCTTCTGGGAGCCGTCATTTGCTGGCTTCTTTCGCACAGGCACATCATATTCCAGCAGTATCCCGTAATAGTTGGCCAGCCACTCTATCGCATCCGGGAAAGACATTCTCTGCCCTTTCATCAGATAGTCAAGAGGCCTCTTGCCGGAGAGGTCATTGCAATTAAAGCACTTGAATATCCTTTTACCCGGAGTGATAATCAGGGCGTGCTCCGCGCCGCAGAGGGGGCAGGCCGTCTTCCAACTTGCCCCTTCTTTTCTCGGCTCCGGACTGAATGATGTGATGATTTCAACCAGATCCTGCGGATTCCGTTCCGAACGCTCGATTATCCTGTCGATGCAGTTTTTCTTTATGCCCATGGCTCAATAGTTTTAATGTCTGTTGATGAATATTTCTATCTGTTCCTGAAGGGATTCTGTCTCGGAGATTTTCCGCTCAAGAGCCGCCACAATGAATTTGTATTCTTCACAAGGAATCCTGTCCGGCTCTGAAAGAATAATGTTCAGTTGCGACCGTAGCCCGATCTTATGAGATATAAGGGCATCACGGATGATGCCCAGATTTTTCAATGAAAGTTCCATGATTATATGGTTATCAGTCTTTTCTTCTTTCCATGCGGACTGTCCTGGTCCGTGAGGGACGCAACGCAAGGTCCGGATTGACCGTCTGCGGAATCATTACAATCAGCAGCAGTACTGCGATAACAGCCTCACGGATTCGTTTGAGCGGCGAAAGCGAACTGTCCACTCCGTAGTATCTGCAGAACCACCATGCAGACAGTTCATTCGCCTTGTTAAGGTGTATTTTCGCATATATGCTTCTTGTGATGTTCTCGACAGTATGGACGGAAATGAGTGCTCCCCCGTAGAGCCTTTTCAGCAAATCCGGTATTTCCTTCTTTGCCGCTCCCCAGGCAATCAGTTCAGCCACCTGATGCTCCCGCCTTGACAGTTGCGGGCCGTCAGTCTCCCCAGATGTCTGTGATGCCATAACTGTGGAAAATCTCCTCGATGGCCTGTGCCTCCGACACTTTCGGTTCGCATTTGCCATAGAGCCTGTAATAGAATGATGTCGACACCTGTAGTCCGAGAGCCTTGATTATTCTCTCCCTTGCCTCCGGAACTTTTGCCTGCGGCAACTGATTCCAACCTTTTTTGAACGAAAAACGATTGTCCATAGTCATTTTTTGCTATTTTTGTTTGTTTTATGATGTAGTAATTTTGTGATATGCTTTAATAAAAAATTATTACAGCACAAAATAAAGCATAATTATTCGTAAATCCAATAATTAAAGCGTAATATTTATGAGCGATTTTGAGAAATTTCTAAAAGACAATGGAATACAAAAACAGGAAATTGCTCAATTTCTCAATGTTTCCCGTGCGTTCGTAACTCAACTTTCGCAAGGCACAAGAAAATTGCCTCCCGATAAGATGGCTTTAATTAAAGCGAATACAGCATGGGACTGTTCCGCATTGGAAGCCGGCAGTAATTCGGGGATATTGATTAATGCCAATAATATCTCTGGTAATGTCAGCCAGGATAACCGCCAGTATTATAGCGATTCACCGGATGTGCTCCGAGCTGAGATAGACAAACTTGACCGCATCATCGCCGAAAAGGAGGAACGCATCAAGGAGAAAGACGCCCAGATCAAGGAGAAAGACGCCCAGATCAAGGAGAAAGACGCCCAGATCAAGACTCTGCTGGAGATACTGAAGAAATAAAATAACCTTATAAACTTATAAACACTAAAGCGCTATGCCATTCAAGCTAACCAACATCACCGACAAAAGAACTGCATATATCAATCTGAATTGTGTTCAGTTCATCGAAAAAAACGAAGATAACAATATGGCCATTCTGACCATGGCAAACGGCGAAATTTTCAATACAAATGAAGACTATAATGAACTGATAAAAGAGTGGGGAATTATCAACTGTTTATAAAATTTCATGAAAAAAATGGGCATAAAAACCCTGTAAATTATTGGTTGAGATGAAGTTCATCTCAACAGACCCGGGAACGGGGCAGAATTTACCTGAAAACGGCTATTTTCTAAAAGTTAATTCATTAGTTATCAATTAATTATATGAAAGGAAAACCAATCCATAAAATCTTGGTATCTCAACGACAGTCGTCTAACTCTATGTATTACACAGATTTAGGCGATTTTTCATATAAAACCGGGTCAGAAACGGGTCACCTCGTAATCGCCGGAATGTCAAACTCTTTTTCCTTGTACAACGCCTTGATGGAGTTGTGCAAAGAAAAAAAAATGCATTTTTTTAAACCTACCCCCGGACTTGAATATGTCCCGGCAAAACTCTCCCAAGGTGCGGAGTGGTGTGTCTATTTCTACGTCACAGACCCGGCCACCGGCATACTCCGCCGCATCCGGATGAAGATCAACCGCATCAAGAACAAGAGGGAGAGACTGCGCATCGCCAGGCAGATGATCAACGCCCTGAACGAACGCCTCGCCCTTGGATGGAATCCCCTCGTAGAAAAAGTCGCCCCAAACTCCGGAACCGACATCTCAGAGGCATTCGATGCCTTCCTCCAGGCAAAGAAAAAGACCGCAGAGGAGAACAGTTACAGGAACTATGCGTCGTTCATCGGCACCATGAGGAAATGGATGGCAAGCCACGGCAGTTGCAGAGGGAAATTCCCTGTGATGTCCTTTACACACCAGATGGCCCTAGAGTTCATGCGGGACATCGAGGATAACGGCAAGGTATCAGCCCAGACATACAACAACTATCTGCGTTTCTTCATCATCCTGTTCAACTGGATGAAGGAGAAGGAATATGTCCCCGGAAACCCGTTCGAAGGCATCAAGAGGAAAAGCAAGCGGCTCATCAAGAAGAAGCGGCGCATGATGACTGACGAGGAACTTGCTGCCCTGACCGACTTCCTCCGCAGAAACAACACAAACTACCTTGCCCTTTGCCTGTGTTGCTACTGCTGCTTCATGCGCCCGAAAGAAATCGCCCTGCTCAGATGCGGAGACATTGACCTGAAGAAACAGACCATCCACATCCGCCCAGAGATAGCCAAGAATGACAACGACTCATACCGGACCATACCTGACGACATGCTCCCCTACATCAAGGCCATCGATCTGTCAGACCCCAAGGCTTATGTGTTCTCCGGCACCCCTGACTACACTTTCAGACCGGGACGGAAGAAAGCCCTCACGCAACACATCGCCAGATACTGGAGTGATATCATACGCCCTGCATGCGGCTTTCCGATGGAAGTCCAGTTCTACAGCCTCAAGGATACAGGCATCACCAACATGCTCGGCAGCGGCGTGCCGGTCTCTTTCGTCAAGCAGCAGGCTGACCACCACAGCCTCGCCATGACCACAGTCTACCTTGGACAAACAAGCAAGGCCAACGACACTTTGAAAAAGACAAAAATCATAAAATAATTGAAAAGGGCTGTCTTCCGGCGTGTCCCCGGCCGGAAATACCATCCGGCGAAGCATTTCGGGGACTTCTGGACCCTCAAGATGAAAAAGGCTCTGGGGCTGCCTGCCCAGTACAAGTTCTATTCACTCAAGGATACCGGCATCACTGACCTGATCAGAGCCAACACTGACCTTCTCTCCGTCCGGGACCAGGCCAGGCACCATTCCCTGCAGATGACAGACCTGTATACCCCGCTTGAATCACGAGAGGCCAACGAGACCATCCGCCATCATGAGTCGTATTTCTAATGAAAAAAGGGCGACCCGGAGGCCGCCCCACGCAAGACATATTGCAAGTGTCATTAAAAAACAATTATGAAATGCGTATTGATGACAATTTTCCGCCTATGTCCTTCAGGGCATAGTTGAGAGTCTCTATTTCCTCGGGCGTGAACCGTGCCGGCTTGCCGTTCACCTTCAGCCCGTTTATCCTCTGATATAGCCAGGCCCGGGTCTTGTTGAAATAGGTCTTGGCTATGTATGCAAGGGATATCGAAGGAAGCACATCCTGAAGCTGCTCCCGTATCGCCATTTCGGCAAGTTCGGCCCTGTCCTCCTTTACCTGTTCAAGAGCCAGGCGGGCAACGGCCTCGGCATCTTCTTCACAGAGGCGGGCAATTTCCTCACTTACGGCATCGCGTTCCTTCTGGTTCCTCGCCTTGGTGTGCCTTTCCCGCAAGGCATCCAACTGTTCTTTCGTTATCATGACTCAATATTTTTTATCCCCGCCAGATGGCGGGGCTTGTTTTACTTCCATGCTTTCAGGTCATCCACCAGTCTGTCAACCTCCTCCTCAAAATAGGCAAGTGCCTGTCTGGCGTTTTCCCTTGTCTGCAATTCCCTGCAGAGTTCGAGATAATAGAGAAGCCTTTTTTCTTTCTCTTTGATCTCCTTGGTTTTCTTTCTCATTCCTGTTGTTTTTTAATGACAGCACAAAGATAATAATCTTTTGGATATTATCAAAGCTTTCCGCAGATTATTTGTGCAAATTGTCAGATTTTGGCAGTTGCCGGTACTCCATCTCCAGGTCAAAGAGCATCTTGTCGGCGATGAGGCGGGCGAGGCCGGACTCCAGGAGACCGAACCCCTCGCTCACCTTGTCCACCGTCTCTATGTTCTCGTCATAGAACTGCCCGCCAGACGAGGACTCATCCCAGCTGTTGAACAGTTCGTAGACCCTGTGCAGCCTGCTAAGCACTTCCATAAGGCGGGCATCCGCCTGGGCCGGTATCATCTTCTCTTCCATGGCGCACCTCCCGTCTATTCGTTGGCCGCCTTGCGGAACCCTGCCGGGCGGATGGCATTCATCTCCCTCTCTGCCACCCTCGAGGCTATCTGCAGCATCTGGCGGTGCTTCAGGTCGGAGAGTTGGCGGTACATCAGGCGGTTCATGGTGATGAGCATCTGGCGGCATTCCTCCAGCGCCTGGGGGTCGACGGGGACTCCCGTCTCGTCGGCGGCGGTGCGGAAGACATCGAATGCGACGGAGAGGCTGAGGGTCTCGTCGATGAGCGCCTTGACGGCGGTCTTGCATCTCACCAGCCCCTTCAGGCTGGTGGTGGCGGTGTTGTGAGTGTTACGCATATTACAACATATTATGATGAAAGCCCTGCACTTAGAAGGGCGTAACACTCACAACATCTCTGCCGTTATATGCTTTGCCAAGTTTCCCGGGCAAATACCTTCTTATGCAGGGCAATCATCTATTTCTTTCGTGAAAATACACCACGGCAGAAAAGATAGACAAATGATATATGAGTATTACGCAAGAGCAAAGGTAGAAAAAGTTTTGCGATATGCAAATGTTTTGTTACAGGATAACAAATGATATATATTTGCATATCACTAAAACCGATTAATCATGCCAGAGCATCAGGATATTCCTCAAGATCTTCCAATAGATGAACATTCTACACCATGTTTCACACCTCCGGCAACGGACATGAGGTCAGAATACCAGCCATTCGAGAAGAAAAGCAGTACCGAAGACGACAGGTGACAACAGTAGGCATATCAAGGCACATTTAAATGCGAACCTGTACTCATTGATCATCCTGCCGTTGCTTTTCTGATTGACGGCTATCTTATATTGCTTCCCGGACAGTTCCCAGCCGAGAATATATTTATACGCCTGTTCCTTTGTTCTTATCGAGGCATATGGCCTGACTTCCTTTCTTATTATATGTGACGGTTCCTCTCCGGCAAGAGCCACCGGCATCCTGTATAATGCGGATGATATAAGCCGCCATGCTATTGCTCCGGCAGCAATGATTCCATAGAGCAGCACAATATACAAGGCAAAGGAGCCGGACTTATCGACTGCCATGTAGAAGAGTACACCAGTGAACGATGATGCGGCTGCAATCAGCCAGCCAATCAATATGATGCACTTGCCCTGAATTTCCTTTCCAAGTTCGGCAAGACTCTGGATATACATGTTGCTTTCGTCATAGCAGCGCTCTATCACTTTTTCGTCGAAGAACGCAATATCATCAGTCATGATAGGCTCCGGCTTGAAGTAAACATCGTTGTCTTTCATATCATGCGATTTTTCTTTTACAAATATACTCAAAACGGTTCAATCATATTTCCGGCGGGCGTGGTCGTGCATTGCACGCCGGGAAACCAGCGGCGACGGGCTCTTCATCCGCAAAAGTTCTTTCGGGCATAAAAATTTCCTTGTCAATATGGTATGACTCACCTGAATGGCCGATTCATAAATGTCAGGAGCGGTGCAAATTCCGAGTAAATCTTTAAAAAATCCGGCAAAAAACTTGCAGAAAGACCAAATTTTTGCCGGCTTTTTATGTGAAACTGCCTTTTTCCGGGGATTAAAGCCCGAAATTCGTGATGCCACCGCCTGCGACATGACCGTTTCGGAGCCCGGGGAAGAACTTCTCATACAGCCCCCATACCAGGTATGTCATTGCTGATGGTATCTGCGGCGTGAGTCCGGCCTGCAGTTGGATGTCCACCTTCTTTTCAGGGGATTTGTCCAGTTCCACCGGAGACGAGCCCGGAACCTTCTTGCAGCAATACATTGCACTTACCAGGTTGGGGCATTCGTTGGCATCGATACGGATTTTCGGCACCGTACGCTCGTTCTCCGCCAGAAGCCTCTTCCATAGCCGGTGGTGCTGCCAGTGGAAGATGGTCGCCTGCCCGAGGTTCTTCAGGGTGACAGTCCATCCGTACTTCTCCAGTTCCGCCTTCAGTTCCTTGGCATCAGTATCATTCACCCTGCGGCTGTTCTTTTTGTTCCCTGCACGGTCATAGTACAGGTCTATCCGCCGGAACCTGGCAGACGAGAAGAAGGCATTGAATGCAGCCGCCAGATCCGGGATATCCTGGGGAGGATACACGAAGAACTCCTTCAGTATGCGCAGAGTGTTCTCGTCCTTCTTCTCCTGTGCCACTACCATGGACGCGAATGAACCGGGGTCGTAGCCAATCAGGATCTTGTCTGACGGGGCGTAATGCTTCAGATATGACGAATCCAGCCTGAAAGTCTGCTTGAGGTCCAGTTTCGACACTGTGTCATACTTGTACGAGTCATCGTAGGTGTGCCTGTCTTCATCCCACATTTCAAAGAAGAGATTGTCCATGTTCCTGTCCCCGATGGAGCAGATGGAAGACAGGAACTCGGACATCGACAGCATCTCCTGCTGCGTCTTGAAGTAGTCAAAGCCGAGTACTGCCCTGTTGACGAATGTGCTTACACGGATATAATAGGTGGCTTTCTTGCGGAATGCGGCCAGGACCGGCCCGTATCTGTCTATTGCCGACCGGCTCATGGCAACTTTCTCCCCATTGCGGATGTTGATCTGTGCCTTGTTGATGTACAGGCTCAGTGTGACGATGTCCTGTATCAGATGGTCATCCACCTCTTTCTCATATTCTGTGAACCAGTTGTCCTCCCCGATGGAGACGCGGCCAATGTCTGACACTCCTGTTATTCCTCCATGGAGATATGACTTGTGGGCGTCTGAACCGCCGCCGAGACGGGAGGTGCGTATGGCCGGTATAATCCTTGATCGCAGTTTCTCCCCGTCAGAGTGTTTCATCTCCTCGAAGAAGGCGTGAACTATGGACGATCCGGCGATGGAGTCAGGCCTGTCGATGGCTACCGCCTGCAGCACATGGCCGTTCGCAAACACGATGGACCGCTCCGGATAGAGAATCGGGTACCGTGGCTGCCGGAAATGCTTCGGGAGGTTCTTTTCCCCGACGACATAGTCCATCCCCTCTGTCAGGAGTGGATGTCCGTCCCTGCCGTCGCTCCTGAAGAATTCAAGGACAGCCGGAATGACATTGGTAAAGAGGGCAATGTATGACTTGTGGCTGATGATTGATGTCTCCCTCGGCATCTCACCTGCCACCCGCAGGATACGCGGTGCCGTAATCTGAGTCGTTTTGCCCGTTCCTCGCCCTGCGACGACAATCAGTTTGTTCGGGTCAATGATGGTGGCGAGTGCCTGTGCCGAATTCTGGTACAGTTCCAGGGCGTCAGGAAGTTCTTTATTAGAGTTCATCCTCAGTATCCTCCTGTACTTTCTCGAATTCCACATCCCTGATGCCTGCATCCCTGTAAAGGCGCTGCTTTTCAGCCTCCGTGGTCTCCAGCGAGTCAATCATCTGCTTGAATTCCTGGTCTTCAGCCCTCCGGGCAATGTCCATCAGCCTCTGGGACTTGAATCCGAGGGATTCCGGCTTGACGGTGGTGGAGATGAGGAACACAGGCGGAGTCCAGTCATAGTCGAGGGATTCCCTGTTCATGGTGCGGAGTTCGTGGGCCTTTTCCATACACCTGTACGCCACACTCAATTTGTCCTCCTTGATTGCGAGATTCTTCAGGTCCTCGAACTGGTCCGCAAAGACCATGTCCCATGCCCGGGCGGAGACTGATTCGTCGATATAGAAGAATTCGAGGGCGTCATAATAGATGCCGCGTGCCTGTGCGTATGTCAGTTCCGGATATTCCAACTGGAGAGCCTTGCAGGCACGGGTGATGTTGGTCCCGTTGTGGTGTATGATGCTGACCGCCGAGTTCATCTTCAGGATGTATTCCTGCATCTCGGCGGGGATGGTGCTGCTTTCCCGTGTCTTCAGATACGACTGCACCTGCTCGACGGAATAGGATCTGAGAGTTTCAAGTCTGTCAGGTTTCATACATTGAAAAGGGCTTTTTTCAGTTCCTCCGTCTCCGTATCCTTGCGGACCTTCAGTGCGAGTTCTATGGCATCAGTCTCACCGTAGACTGCAGCGTTATGCAGGGCATCGGTGATGTCAGCAAGCCCGTCTTTCAGGGCTGTCCAGTAGGCGGCATAGAGAGGATGCAGTTTCTGGTTGATGTCAATGAGAAAATTGCGGCGATCGGAGCCGACAAGTCCGAGTCTCTCCGCGATTTGAGACGGGGTCAGCTGGATCACCGCAAGATCTTTCACTTTCAGGAGGAATTCTTCCGTGTACTGTCTTCTCATGTTCTCAGATTCTTCATTGATTCGGCAAGCCTGTCCTTATAGAGATTGAGCATGGCCCGGAATTTTTCAAGGAATTCCCGGAATTTCTTCTTCTTGGGCTCATCGTATTTCGGACTTTTAAGATATGATGAGTATCTGGCTATGTTCATCTCTACATTCTTGCGCTCCTCGAAGTATTTTTCGGGATCTGTCCTCAGAAGTGCATCAATCCGCTCCTTTTCGCTCTTCATGGTGATGAACGGATGCAGTCCGAGGAAGGTTCCCTTGTCATTGAGGCTGCGCAGCTCATCGAAGCAGAGTTCCAGACGGACGGAAAGGTCGACATATTCGGCAATCATGCTTCTGTCTGTCTCGTCCTCCATCTGCTGTTCCAGTTCCTTGAGAAGGCTCCAGCACCTGATGCGGTCAGAATAGATGCTGTCGGCCGTCCTGATCACCGGATTGTCGAGATTCTTCCATCTGATGGCGGGGTATTCATCAAATTTGTTGCGGGTCTTGCGTTGTTCCGGCGGCCTGCGGGCATCGGACGGACTTTCAGACACCGGTTCCGCCGCAGTTGCGGTACCAGGAATGCAGGCAGTGACTATGTCTCCAACGGAACAATAGCCGAGGAGCGCATAGACAAGCGTTTCCGCCAGCTGCCGCCTGTCCCGGATGATTGTCCCGGACAGTTTGCATCTGTGCCTTGAGAGCATCTGCCTGTAGATGTCTATCTTCCCGGGGTCGGCTATCTGCCGTGATATTGTTTTCCTCTCCTTGAGACTGTACATGTTGTCCTGTCGTCAAAGGGGCTGCCCGTATTGACAGCCCCACCATAAAATATCTTCAAAAAACTACTATGGTTTCATCAGATGTCTCCGTCGTCCTCATCGATGTACGGGAGTGTTCCGGAGTACTCCACCGGCTGGAAGAAAGCCTCGTTGGTGAATGTGACATCACATGAGGCGCTGTCCTTGCCGTTCTTGCGGCTGAATGCCGTCAGCTGCATCGGGGAGTATGGCCTGCCGAGCAGATAGCGTTTCTTGTCGTATATGTCCACATATACGATGAAGAAATTGTCGCCCTGGTGGTTCTCAAGGAAGTCGTTGATGACCGACCTTGCCCCGCCGAGGGTGCCGACGAATGTGTTGGTGACTGTTGACGTGATGTCTCCCTTGCTTGACTCGGAAGTGTCCTCAATGGTGTTCCGGACATAACTGAACGCCTTCCATCCTGTGGCGTCCGACTTGAGTGTGAAAGCCCCGCATGACCGGTCTGTGATCTGGGGCAACGCGCTGTAGTCCACATCCTCCTCCCTGAGCAGGAAGACCTTGTGGTATATGCGTTTCCCGTGGGTATCCTTGTCGGTTACTGCAGGGATGTCTGCAAATGTTGTGATTGCCATGATATAAGGTATATTAAGGGGCCGTTGCCGGCCCCGGATTAATGACTATACACTCTCTGACTATCCTCTCTCAACATCGTAGAACTTGCCGTCCTTGCAGTAGAGTTTGATGTACTCCCCGGCCTTTGTCGGGCTCCATGCCGCGGTCAGCTGGTCGAACTTGCCGGACTTGGCGATAGTGGTAGGGTATGCATCATCTCCGATCTCGATGCGATAGATGACATCCTCCTGGGCATTGGTGATGTCCGTGAGGGCTGTAGCCTTGGTATTGGTTCCGGTCTTGAAGAACATGTCCGTCTTGCCGTCGATGGTGGTGGCATCCGGATCTACTTCCGTCATTGGCCAGTTCATGAAGATGATCTGCTCGGTGGCGTCTGCAGCCTTGAGTTCGTCAAGTGAACTGAACTTCTTGCCGGAGTAGGTGACTCCCGCGCCCTCCTTCCAGTAGGAACTTACCCATACTTCCTCCAGATCCTGCTGGAAGCGCATCTTGTTGCGCTCTCCAGGCACGAACTCCAGAAGCTGGATGTTGCCAGGGATGGTGGCGAAGATGAGTTTGAGATTCTTCATGCCAGGAACGAAGACAATTGGGTTGTCATAGTTCGGCACCTTGAACTGCACGCCGCTGAAGTCGGCATTGGTCCCGTAGGTGGCGGTGTACCATGCCTTGAACCAAGGCTTGTGCTTGGCGTTGACATATACGGTGTACTGGCCTGAGTTCTTGACCCTCTCCGAGAGTCTGTCCATGAATGCCTCCAGCACATCTCCGATGTCGGCCTTGCCGTACTCCGCAAGTTCCTCGTCAAAGAACGGGAGCACCTTGCGGTCGTTGTCGAAGTATGAGAGCAGCCTGTGCACTACTCCTGTGGATGCGAACATCCCGCTGGCATTCTCGCCCGCCTTAGGCTCCACGCGGTAGCCGAGCACCTGGCGCTCGATCTGTTCGGCATTGAGCTGTTCGGCGATGCAGAGCACGAGCCATTCGATCATGGACCACTTCACCGGGTCTGAGCCTGAAGTGTTCAGGTAGCCGAGGTAACTTTCCTCTATCCAGGTCATGTCCTCGATGAGATATTTCATCATCACCTTGTGCACCCTGGCTTTCTCCGGCTGGAGGGTGTACCCGCCTTTGCTCAGATGGCCTTTCTGGTAGGCCTGCGAGAGTTCCTGGAAGAGGACATTGGTCAGCACATCCCCGTCCTGGATGTTGGAGCGTGTAGGGAAGATGCCTGAGAGAGACGGGAAGGAGTCAATCCTCGCGATGAGGGCATCCTGCCTGCGGACGAAGTACTGCGTACCTATCTCCGCATCGTCAAGGAGCGAATAGTCTGCAGTGCCTTTCCTGACGCTCTCAAGCCCGTTGCTTCTGACAAGGGCCGAATAGCGGTCGGCAAGGGATGACGCATACTTGTTGAACTCTCTCTTGAACTCGGCGGATTCCTCGTCGGACGCCTCGTTGTCCCGTCTGCCTGTGATGGCAATGCGGTTCCACCTCTTGTCGGATGCGAACATAGGATGCTGGACGCCGAATGCGAACTCCTTGGTATGTGCTCCGGAGATGCTGATGCGCGGGCCGTTCAGTGTCTTCTGAGGCTCATCACCCTGACTCATGCTGCCGAGTCTGCCGATAGTCGCCTTCATCTCGTCGATGGAGGCCTTGATGTTGCTGATCACTTCCTCGGCGTTGGTCTGAGGAGTGACCTCCTTGCCGAAGATGGAGGCAAGTTCCTTGAAGGCTTCAGCCATGGCCTGTGTCTCGGCTGCTTCCTTCTGGGCTGCCTGGTATGCTGCGAGGTCTTCCGCGAACTTGGTGCCGGACGCCTCTTCATAAGCCGCGATGAGGGACTTCTGCTCCTCTGCGGTGAGTTCTTTGGCTGCGAACTTGGATTCAAGACCGAGTTTGGCTACAGCCTGTTTGAGAAATTCAAGAAACCTGTTCATGTCTATAAGTTGATGTTAAGGTCGTTGATGTCTATATCGTGTGTGGTGTCTGCCTTCTGCCTGGCTATCATGTCCGCCAGTGCGTCAAGGCAGTCTTCCAGAGGCAGCCAGCCGTCGATGAGCCCTTCATCCCGTGCCTCCGTGGCGAAATACATCTTGCCGCGCAGGGCCTCGGAGTCCTCGCTGATGCTCCTGGCGGACTTGACATCCGCTATGAACTGGGCTGCGATAGGATCAATCAGACTGCTGATGAACTCTTCGGGATGACCCGCAAGGGCATCACGCTCCGGCTTGTTCTTAAGATCCGACAAGGAAGAATAGAGCACCACCTTGTTGAACCCGTTCTTCTCCATCCATTCAGAGTCATCGAAGAGTACGCCCATGACACCGATGCAGCCCGTCTCCGAGAACATCGATGTGGCGTATATCCTGTCCGCTGCACAGGCGAGCCAGTATGCGGCAGATGCGCACATGGAATCCACTGCGGCAATGCACGGCTTGGAAAGACCGCGGACCGCCTCAAATGCCTCATGGCATCCGAACACCTCTCCTCCTCCGCTGTCCACCCTGATGAGGTGAGCCGCAATGGCAGGGTTGGCATCGGCAGCCTTCAGTCCGGCGATGAACTCATCCGTCGAGAACCGCCACCATGACTTCCATGCAATGTCACCGCATATCGGATGGAATGCGATGGAGCCCTCCCGGATATCTTCCTGGTCAGGCCATACGAGCGGGTTGATGTCCGGCTGCCAGACAGAGGCCCTGTACGCTCTTGACGGGTCAAGACATCCTGAAGATACCGTCATCACTGGGGCATCCGCAACCGACACTATCCTGCAGTTTCGCTTTTTCTCTGGCATATACTCACTTTTCAGGCAAATATATGCCTTGCAGAGATGCGGACACAGGACAGAATGCCAGGCCGCACAGCCTCAGGAAGCCATCCGGGGTCAGATTATGGCCGGTTCGGCGGTGTCGAATGAGCATTCCACGACAAAGGCGTTCTCGTATGGCGTGACTGTGATGACCGGGGTCTCGGTCGCTGAACCGATGACGAATATGCTGCCGTCTGTCCGGAACACGCCTATGTATGCCTTTCTTCTCTGGTATTCCATTATCTCCGGATCTCTCACGACAGCCCTGAAACTCTGCGACCAGGATGTGCCGTTGTCCCCTGTGTCCGGCTCCTGCGAGAATTCGACACGCCCTGAGGCTGCGAACTGGCGCATGCGGTGGGTGAGTTCGACCTTTTCTCCTGTGAGCAGGAGATGCCGGATATCCTCCGGCTCTATGATGCAGAATCTGGCTGCGATTTCTTTCATTTTCACGAGACTTTACAGATTATATATTTTTATGAAAATCAGTGTTTTATATGAGACGGCAACGATTACAGGTTTTGTCTCTCGACAGGGATGAGACCGGGACCGGGACAACGTTTCTTGAAGCGGTACCAGTCCTTGCGGAGCATGTCGTATGTGATGCTGTCCATGGAGATGTTGTAGTCGCTGCAGAACTCATAGACGGCGTCATGGATGGTAAGGTCGGGGTTGTTGCCGAGCGCCCCGCCCATATAGGCTCGGAATGTCTGCTTGAATCCGCGGGCGATATGGTCGGACACTGCCCTCTGCCCCTCCTCATTGAGGTAGTTCCGGAAGAGTGTGTTGACCTCCATGTTCCGTCCGGTGTTAACATTGTAACTCCTGGTGCTGCGCGTCCTGTACAGGGCGATGCGGATGTAGTCCTGCCTCTTGTCAGGCGGCACAGGGCGGTATGTCTCCGGCACGAGGTCGAGATGCAGTTTGATCAGCCCCCAGAGCAGGGAGCCCCGTTCCGGCTTTATGAGGTCGCTGCCGTCATTGATGCTCAGCACATATTCACGGATGGGCCTGCTTACCTTCACATCCACCGTCATGATGTTGTCCTCTTTTCCCATGATGCAAATATAGTTATTACGATGTCCGGATACGGGACATCTCCGACTATGCTAATTTAGTGAAAATATGTGAATTAGCCAATATTTCAGATTGAAAGGGACTCCTGTTTTCAATGGATTTCCGGGCGGAATCAGGCAGGCTGTCGGCACTCATCTCCCGATGAGAAAAAATGACCCCCCCTTGTCAAAAACGCGAAAATTTTCGTGCTTTCGTACGGAAGGGGATTTTATTGGCATTAACTACTTGATATTATGAAATTTACATCCGTACAAAAATCGCACGATTTGATTTTGGACGATTTTCGTACGCATCCGTGCGTTTTCGTACGATTTTCGTACGGGGTCAACATGGTGTATGTCAGCGCATTACATACAAGCCGTACGAAAGCACGATTTTTTTACCATTTTCAATAAGGTCTCCTGTAAAAAGAGATAAAAAAATATATATAATATATATAAGGCTCTGACACTCTTTGCTTTGCCTTATATGATACTGTCTCCGTACAGTTCTTTCTTTTCGGTGAAAAATTGGGGGAAGCGGGGGAAATCGTGCGGAAAAGTGCAGAAATGACCGTACAAAAATCCGTACAAAATCGTGCGGAATTTCGTGCGGGCACTGATTTCGGCCGATTTTCGGGCAAAAACAGAGCAAAAAATGCCCGGTTTGAGAGGATTTCCGGCCGGAATGAGGAAAAACTCCGGCTCTGAATGCGGAGTGCCGGAAAGGGGCTGTTTTGGCACTCTGATTACAGATTGTAAGTATTATGCCACATCAAATGGCTTGGCATGAAAATAGGGCGACCCGGAGGCCGCCCTAACGCGTCAAAAGTTCCATGACCGGGATTGCACCGGCTTATCAGAGGGACACCTTGCCGACACCGACGACTTCAAGGTTCACCGGAATGTCGAGTGCCCGGAAGATCTTCGACACGGAAGACAGGGTGATGCTCTTGCCGTTCTCAAAGCGGGAAATCTGAGCCTTCTTCACCCCGATCCGTTCGCCAAGCTGCTCCTGGGTGAGATGCCGGGACTTTCTCGCAGCCCTTATGGCCTCTCCGACAAGATAGAGATCCATCTCCTCCTCGTATGAATCCCGTGCTGGTGTCCCTTTGGAACCAAGCACCCTGTCAAGCATCTGATCATGTGAATACAGTTTCATATCTTTTCCCTTTTGTCCTCAAAATACTCTCTCATTATCCGTTCAGCCTTGGCGATCTCCTTTGCCGGGGTCTTCTGAGTCTTCTTCACTATCCCGTGGGTCGCAACGACAACAGTCTCATTGTCGGTATCCCAGAAAGCGAAAAGCCGGTACTGGATACCCGCATACAATGTACGGAACTCCCAGATTTCCGAGCCTTCAAGTTTCTTGAA
>JADIMK010000057.1 GCA_017694785.1 Candidatus Cryptobacteroides intestinigallinarum | reverse complement strand
GCTAAAGGTCAGTTGGTCACATGTGAACTTGACACCTTGCATCTCTCCGGTCGTGCGACTTTGCTTCCATTGCGTATCAATTCCATATCTCCGCAAGGCCAGTCTCAGCTCACTCCAGTTTCGGGCGTTCGGAACCTCTCGTTTTAAGGTATGATAGATAAAATACTTTACCTTGTCATGATGACGTAACCGCATGAAATTGACATGCTCTTTTCCTTCGGCAAAATGCAAACGGTAACGGGCTGTCAGCATCTTGCAGACCTTTTCGTTTCGATAACGGTCGTTCTTGTCGCTGATGGTGCGGCCGTCATTATCCGTAAGCAACCGGTGAATACCGTATTGATTTGGCAGAGAATATTACTATTCGGTCCGACTTGTGCCAACTTTATACAAGTTGGACCTAGTCGGACCTAGTTTGTACTACTTGGGAGTGATTTGGTTTTCCTTTGCCCAGGTTCTTGGCAGGAGTCCTGCGAGGTCCTTGCCGTCGCGCTGCCAGTAGGGCAGCTTGCTGAGGACATCCTCCATCCATATTCTCGGGTCAACCCCTGCGGCCTTACAGGTGCCTATGAGGGAGTATACGATGGCTGCCCGATATGCAGAGGCGTCGTTGCCGCAGAAGAGATAGTTCTTCCTGCCGAGTGCCAGCGGCCTGATGGCATTCTCGATGAGGTTGTTGTCGATGTTGATCCTGCCGTCATTCACATAGCGCGACAGCCGGGGAAGAAGACTGTAGGCATAGGCAAGGGCCTCTCCAAGCCTGCTCTTGGGAAGAACCTTTGCATAGGTTTCCTCGATCCACTTCTCGAACATCAGGATTGTGGGATAGGATATCTTCCGGCGTTGTTCCATACGCTCTTCCGCGCTCAGGCCTTTATCGTCCGCATCGCTCTCCACCTTGTACAGTTTTCTTATAAAGAGTATGCCCTCCATGGCAAGCCGTTCGTTCTCTTTCAGCGAGTCGACGAACTTCCTCCGGACATGCGCCCAGCAGCCGTGCACGGTTATCCCCGGCATCTTTTCAAACTGGTCATATGCCTCATAGCCGTCACATTGTACGTTTCCCCGGTATTCACCCAGGATTTCCCGGGCAACGTGATGGCCACGGCTGCCCCTGTCACAGTAGAACATGACATCCCCTGTGACCGCGTCCCTGACGCACCACTCGTAACCCTTTCTAGCCTTATGTTTCTCGTTGTCGATTACCGGTATCACGCTCTCGTCGATCTGGATGTATTCGCTTGAGAGGATCTGACGCCGCAGGATGTCGTACAGAAGCTTGAGTTTCTCCACTGCCGCTTCATACCATCCTCCCATCGTGGAGTCGCTTATCGTTATCCCGGACTCCCTGTATTGCTGTATCAGGCGATAGAACGGAAGGTGGTAGACGAACTTTCCCACTATGATATCGGCCAGGACCGATGCCCCTGCCATACACCTGGCTACCGGCACGAGTGGATGTTCCGGTGAGAGTATCTCCCTGTCTTCAGGGTGCTTTGTCTCTATATCGGATTTGAGGATGACCTTATGGAAGACATCCTTGTGGATGTATACCTCTGCCGGCCTTTTCTCGAGACGGGAAGACTCGTCCGTGCCAATCTCGACATATTCATCCCTGAGGTGGCCGTTTACGTCGAGGACCCCGTCGGGATAGATATGGACGACCTTCTCCGGAAGTCCGGTGGTGTCCAAAGGCCTGCGCGAGGGCTTGGCTTTTACAGTTATTGTCCTTGTAATTGTCTTTTCCGCTTCTTCGACCTCCCTGTCAAGCTGAGCACGCTCCTCGTCGGTGAGATGTTTCTCCTCGAACAGTGACAGCTGGGAGGGATCTACGGGAAGGGCCTTCTCGCTCATCTGGCCGAAGACTTTCTTGCGGAGCCACAGAAGCTTGTTCTGGAGATCCTGGATTAGGCAGTCCTTTTCAGCGATGGTCATACGGAGATTTTCCACCTCCGCAAGTGCTGCCGCCAGCTGTTCCTCGACTGTCATAACTGCTTGTTTCTCCTCTGTCTTCAATACTTAAAGGTACGAAAAATGTGCCATATACGCAGGTCCGTGGCACTTTCCCATTCACTTATCTACGTAGTTTCTTCAGATTCTCCAGTCGTTGTCTGCGACAATCCGGCTGTTCGATTATGCCCTCTACTATCATGACCAGTTCGCTCCATTCTATCCTCCCGCTGACGGCATCCTTCTCCAGACCGGAAGGCATGCCGAAGGTCCCCGATTCAAGAAGCTTGCAGTACAGGACCAGACCGCCCGGCTCCCAATGAAGAAGCTTTATCCTGTTCCGCGACTTGTTCATGAAGATATAGACATCACCGTTGCACGGGTCACATCCCAGCTCATTAGTCACTATTCCACTCAGTGTGTAGTAGCTCTTCCGCATGTCAGTAGGCCGGTTATATAGCCAGTACCTCATGCTGTCATTCAGACTAAACATGGCTTGACGACGCCTGGATTATTGCCTGTATCATCGTCGCGTCCAGATTGCCCTGAATCCGCAATACTGCCCCTGTCTGCGTGCGCATCTCTATGCTCATCGGTATGGACTCGTATCCCGACTTCCTGCCTTTGCCTGCTTTCCTGTTTGTCAGCACAGGTTCCGGGAAACTGTCATTCCCTCGCACCAGCTGAAGAAACTCTCCTGATTCCCGTTCACTGGCCTGAGCTTCGGCATATCTGCGTTTGCTTTCATAAAACCGCCACTCGGGTATCCCGATTTCTTTCAGTCGGCTCTTGTAAGAGACTCCATGCTCCTTGCAGTATTGAACTATCTCTGCGATTCCTTCTCGTGTAAGCATCTTTCCTTTTTGGCGCGAAGATACCTCGCGTGGAATAAATTCGCTACACGCACTTCACCGGTTGCTTACGGTTTAGTTTGGTATCTTGTATATTTAAAAAGGTTCTAAACCAAACTTCGTTCAGCTTCATAATGACGAATATTGGTGAATAGGGTATTTCCTTTTCTCTTTTCGCCAGCAACAGTATTGATTGTTCTTGTTATACAAATGGAAAAATATTATAAAGCTATTTATGAATAGAGATATATCACGAGAAGGTAATTCTTTCAATAAGTATGGCAGTTCTTGGTCTCAGTGATTTGATTTTTCACTCAATTATGATTCTGTACTGCATAAAATAGTGTATATTTTATGCAACATGCATTGTTGTTTGAATAAAAAA
>JADIMK010000056.1 GCA_017694785.1 Candidatus Cryptobacteroides intestinigallinarum | reverse complement strand
TTCTGCGAATTGTCCGGTCTTCTTATATTGTCTTCCATATCAATGTTCTCTTTTTCAAAAAGTCATCTTGTATTTCATAAACTTTACCTTTTCCAGTATAGTGACCTTCGTCTCAGAAAGCCATTGCTTTCTTCAGAAAATTCCTTGCCCGGTTTATCATTACCCTGACATTTATGTAGGAAAGCCCTGTCTCGGCTGAGATTTCATCATAGCTCATCTGCCTGTAGAACCTCATGATGAAGACTTCCCTCTGGGTCTGCGGCAGTTTCGCTATCCCGGCTTCAAGAGCCTGTAACTTTTCTCTTGATACCATCGCTTCCTCTGCGGTCTCGTCTGAAGCGACATCTGCAGCTGTATCTGCCCTGACCATTCCCTTTGCCTGGTCTGCCTGACTTCTTCTCAGCCTGTCTATGCAGATGTTCCTGAGCATTGCCATCCCGTAGGCAGAAGGGCTGTTCACCTTGTCAAGGGTGCTGCGGCTGTTCCACAGTCTGATGAAGAGATCCTGTACCGCGTCCTGGGCATCGGATTCTGACTTCAGCATGTGGAAGGCTGCCTTATAGAAGCTGTCTGACAACGGCAGCCAGACTTTCTTGAATTCATCCTTTTCCATTCCGGAGATCCATCCTTTTCGATTCAGGATCTTTACATCCCTTCAGCTGCCATCTTCTTAAGCAGTGATACAGGAATCTCTCCGCACATGTAGATGACCGCGGCTTCTGATCTTGTGACAAGCATAAGCTGTGAGATCGTCTCCTCATCCTTGTTGAGGAAATATATTGTCATGTCGTCACCTCCGTCTCTGGCTTCAATGAGTTTCTGGTATCCTGTCATCGCAGGCTCAAGCTCCCTGAAGAATCTTTCCTGTACTTCAGCTGAAGCATCTTCTGCCGAAAATATTGCCATGTTGTCGAGATACTCCATTATTTCCCCTTTGTCCTCAGGAGCGAAAGTCTTTGCGATACCAAGAAGAAAACTCCCGATCTTCAGATATTCGACACCTTTCTCCGAATCATAACGTTCCATCAGCCTTATGGCTTTCTCTCCTGGATTGTCGTCTCTTGATATGGCCGGAGTGCATACAAGGGTGAAAGATATGGCTGCAAGAGCGAGTATTGCTGTCAACTTTTTCATTTCAATTGTTTTTTAAGTTCTACTTCTGTCTGTCTTCTTTTTCGGAATTCCGCATATAAGACGGGGCAGCGGGGATTTTGTTACAGCAAATTTAGAATTTTTTTTACCTTTGGGGACATTTTCAGACGGTGGTTATGAAAGACAGATTGGTATCCAGGGACTATTGCGCAATTCTTCTTGCCAATTTCCTCCTGTATTTCGGTTTCTTTCTGCTGATGCCTGTCCTCCCTTTCTTCCTTGTGGAGGAGTTCGGTGTAAGCAAAGGGATGACGGGTGTCATACTTTCGAGCTATACGGTGGCAGCCCTGACTATCAGGCCATTCTCCGGATATCTTCTGGACTCGTTCCGGCGCAAGCCTCTGTATCTTGCATCGTTCCTTATATTTACAATGATCTTCGCCGGATATGTCGTGACAGGCTCGATACTCATGTTCGTGATGCTGAGAATCGTCCATGGCCTTTCGTTCGGCACTGTGACAGTAGCCGGCAATACTATAGTCATAGACATTACCCCGTCTTCGCGCAGGGGAGAAGCTCTCGGCTACTATGGTCTTGCGAACAACATAGCCATGGCCCTGGGACCGATGATAGGCCTGTTCCTGCATGACTTCTATTCATTCGATGTCATTTTCTGGAGCGCATTCTGCTGCTGTACCCTCGGCTTTCTGTCGGCTGTGTCCGTAAGGACTCCGTACAAGCCTCTTCTGAAGAAGGATTCGAAGATTTCGCTTGACCGCTTCATACTTGTCAAAGGTATTCCGCTCGGAGGGGATCTTCTCCTGCTTTCGATACCATATGGTATCAACACTACCTATGTGGCGATGTATGCCAAGAGCATAGGCATAACGTCAGGCTCAGGCCTGTTCTTCACCTTCATGGCTCTAGGCCTTGCGGTCTCAAGGCTTTTCTCCGGAAGACAGGTTGACAAAGGAAAGATCACACAGGTGATAATGACAGGCATGTACATTGCCCTGGCTGCTTTCTTCGGCCTGTATCTCTGCGAGTGGCTCATGGGGATTTCATCCGTTGCTGGAAGAATACTGTTCTACGCGATGGCAGCAGCCCTCGGTATAGGCTTCGGCTCGATGTTCCCGGCATTCAACACCATGTTCGTAAATCTGGGTCAGAACAGCCAGAGAGGTACCGCGACATCCACATACCTTACTTCCTGGGATGTCGGTGTCGGTCTGGGGCTGATTCTCGGCGGTATGATCGGGCAGGTGGCCTCATTCTCCTATGCATATCTTGCCGGAACCTTCCTCTGCCTGGTGTCAATGCTGATATTCAAGTTTGTCAATATACCACATTTTGAAAGGAACCGTGTCCGTTAGGACTTGTGTCTAAACCGTGCCGGTCGGAATTCTGTCCGGTCTTGTCCTTCATGACAGGAAGGACATCAGACCGGACAAAAACAAGACTTCCGGAAAGAACAATGTCTTCCGGAAGTTTATATCACGTCCATGGCTTTTGCGCCATAGTATCATTGTTTCAAACTGTTGGTCTGGCATCTATGCCGGCATGAGGCTAAAGCTCTTCAAAGTTTACATCTGAAAAGCTGCCGGACTCATCTTTGCGGTTTTCACGTGTGGTTGTGTCACCGTTGAGACAATTTTCCCTGATGTAGCTGATCACTTCCTGCAGTCCCTCGGTGAATTTCTCGAAATCTTCCTTATAGAGGAAAATCTTGTGCTTGTCATAGGCGAAACGTCCGTCTTTTTCAACTCTACGCTTGCTCTCAGTGATGGTAAGGTAGTAGTCATTGCCTTTTGTTGCCTTCACATCGAAGAAATACGTACGTTTCCCGGCCTTGATGGGTTTCGAATACACATCTTCGCCCGAGCGATCAACAGATCCTGCTGCTTCTGAATCTTCGCTGTACATAAAGTAAAAATTTTAAGTAAATCCTTGCAAATATAGGGATTTTTCTGAAATTGAGTATATCTTTGCATAAATTTTTGACTGCAGGATATGCTTAACAGACGTATATTGAGAATTAAGGCATTCAAGGTGCTCTATAGCAGCGTCATGGCCGGAAATATGTCATTGGCTGACGCCGAATCCGAACTTGATGCATCGTGCGAGGCTACCAGGGATCTTTACCTTTTCATGCTGGGGATCGTGTCTCCGCTGACAGAAGTCGCCAAGGAAAGGATAGATACTGCCCGCAACAAGTTCAATCCTACAGAGGATGAGAAGAATCCGAACATGAAGTTTGCAGACAATGCCCTTGCAAAGCTTCTGGACTCCGACCCGGACTTCACAAGAATATATAAGAAGAAAAAATTCTCATGGGAGCAGTATGACCTGTTCCTCAAGAAAATATATTCTTCAATCATCACGAAGCAATATTTTGCCGATTATATGGCTTCCACGACCCGTTCACTGGAGGAGGATTGCCGTCTTTTCATAAAGATATTTGAAAATGAATTTGTCGACAGTACTGATCTCGAGATGATTCTTGAAGACATGTCTATATACTGGAATGACGATCTGGCATATTCGCTTACTTTCGTGTGCAGGACATTGGAATCCCTGGCAAAAGGGGAGCGCTGGAGTCTTCCGCCTCTGTATATGAGTGACATGATGAAGAATCCTGAAATGGAGAGCGACAAGCTTTTTGTCAGGAGGCTTCTCAGAAGTGCTTTTGCCGGCTATCCGAAATATTCGGCCATGGTATCGGAGTCTGTCTCCAACTGGGACAAGGAAAGGATTGTGACCACAGACATGGTGCTTATCGTACTTGGCCTTGCCGAGGCTGTGACTTTCCCTACAATTCCTGTGAAGGTCACCATCAACGAATATGTAGAGATATCAAAGTTCTACGGTACGCCGAAGAGCCGCATCTTTGTGAACGGGCTGCTTGACAGGCTCATCCAGAAGCTCAGTGCGGATGGACAGATCCAGAAGACCGGCAAAGGTCTACTGTAGAGGAAAGAAAAAATTGTATAAGTCTACAGAAAAGTTTATCTTCGTATAATCGCTAATTTGAATTGAAATGAAAATGTTGTCTATTTTTACATTATTGCAGGCAGCTCCGGCTTCAGGTACAGGAGCTCAGCCAGGATCCGGCTGGACCATGTGGATCATGCTTATCCTCATCTTCGTTGTGATGTGGCTTTTCATGATCCGTCCGCAGAGGAAGCAGCAGAAGGAACTTCAGAAATTCCGTGACGGTCTCCAGAAAGGAGACAAGGTCGTCACCATAGGCGGTATCTACGGTACTGTAGTCGAGGTCAAGGACAAGACTCTTCTCCTCGAAATCGACAGCAATGTCAAGATCAAGGTTGACAAGAATTCCGTGGTAAAGGATTTCTCTGCAGTCAACCAGCAGCAGTAGCCGCCGTTCTGCCGACGGTTTCCGGATTTTGAGGCGGAAGGATGAAGAAGATTTTCAACAGGATATTGGAATCATTGAATTTCAGCGGGAGAGATTGGACAGTATTTCTGCTTTCTCTCCTGTTGGCGTTTAGTATCTGGCTCATCCACAATCTCTCATTGAAATACACAGAATTCCTGCAGGTGCCTGTCAGGGTCAAATGTGAGATTGAAGGACATTCGAACATGTCATCCAATACAGCTGACGTCGTGGCCCGTTGCCAGACTACCGGCTACAGCGTCATAAGGTCATCAAGGCAGCATAGCCGCAACCCGCTTGTGCTGCAGGTAGATCCTCAGGTCCTCCATTACAGGGGAGGAGAGACGTTCTACATGACCGCTTCAGATCTTCAGGAATATACCCATATCATTTTCGGAGAGAACGCTTCTGTGGAATATTTCCTTACAGATACCCTGTTTTTCCGTTTCCCTTATGAAGAGTACAAGAAGGTGCCTGTAAGTCCGGTACATATCCTCAGGTATGCCCCTCAGTACATCGGTATAGGCGAGATGTCTGTGGAGCCTGATTCCGTGGTGCTTTATGGCGAGCCCTCGCATCTGGAAAACATTGACAGGGTGATGACTGAAGCAATAAGGCTCAACGACATCAATTCAAACATCCATGGTACGGTGAGGCTTGAACGGGTGAGCGGAGTGAGGATGTCTTCAGAGACAGTGCACTATTCGCAGATGGTCACAAGATATGTGGAGGTGTCGTCAGTTGTCTCCATCCAGAAGAGAAATGTGCCACAGGACAAGGAGCTGATGATCTATCCGTCTACAGCTGAAGTCCTTTTCCGGTGTATATTCCCGATGTCGGATGATCTGACCGGTACTGTCCGCTTCTATGTGGACTATAATGATTTCATGAAGTCCCTTGACGGCAAATGTCTGGTCAGGGCTGATCGCCTTCCTCCCGAAATCATTAGCTATGAGATACGTCCGAAGGTCTTTGACTGTGTCGTCAATGAAAAGCTATGATCATGTCTGGACAGTATATCAGGACCCTGGCAGTGACAGGTGGAATAGGGAGCGGAAAATCGGCGGTATGCCGCGTCATGGCTTCCAAAGGAGTGCCGGTATATGATTCAGACAGCCGGACAAAGGCCCTTTATGATGATTCCGTCCTCCTGGAGAGGCTTGAAGCGGCCATGTCTGCAGACCTGAAAGACGCAGGCGGACATCTTGACAGAAAGAGGCTTGCCTCTCTGGTCTTTTCCGATGCTTCGCGTCTTTCCGTGCTGGAGAAGGTGGTCCACCCGTATGTCCTGGATGATTTCATCAGGTGGAGGAAGTCGATTGAAGCAGAGTTAAGTGAAGGAGAGCTGAAATGGAATCCTGAGGCAGGAGAACTCCCTTTTGTCGTCATCGAGTCTGCAATAATCCTTGAGAAGCCTCTTTTCAGGAATGTCACCGACAAGGTCCTCATAGTAGAAGCCCCGGAGCAGCTGCGGCTTGAAAGGGCCATGGCAAGGGACAATGCCTCGGAGCCGGAGGTACGGGAAAGGATGAGGCGCCAGGGAACATTCAGCAGGGATGCGTACCCGGATGCGGTTTTCATTGATAATGACGGGGATTTCCAGATGCTTGAAAGGCGTGTAATCGAGATTCTGCGGACATTATGGCGCTGATTCCGTGCCGCACGGGCGTTTATAAATGGATTTTAAGTATATCAATAAGTATATTAAACAGTTTGAGATATGAAAACAGATTTGACAAAGATCCTTTCTATTTCCGGACAGAGCGGACTTTTCCGCTATATTTCCCAGTCAAGGGCCGGAGCTATAGTTGAGTCGCTTGCAGACAAGAGGAGAACCTGCTTCGGAATCAACAGCAGGATCACTACACTCGAGGATGTGTCAATATACACAGAGGACGGGGAAACGAAGCTCAAGGATGTCTTCCTCAATATGAAGAAAGAGCTCGGAGATGCAGATGCACCATCATCGAAATCATCTCCAGAAGAGCTGAAGGCATTCTTTGCAAAGGCTCTTCCTGACTATGACCGCGACCGCTTCTATGTATCGCACATGAAGAAAGTCGTTGAATGGTACAACGCCCTCAAGCATTATGCATCCCTGGAGTTCACCGATCCTGACAAAGGAGAGGAGGAAACAGAAGCTGCATCAGAAGAATGAGCGTGAAGAAGACACTCCAGACACTTACCCTGGGCTGCTCAAAGAACAGGGTAGACACTGAACACATCCTCTCTCAGGTTGAAGGCCTCTATGACATAGTGCCGGAGTCTGAGGAGGATGCTTCAGTTGATTGCCTTCTTATCAATACATGCGGCTTCATCGGTGATGCCAAGGAAGAATCGGTAGATGCCATACTTGAGGCCGTGGAACGGAAGAAAGAGGGCAAGATCGGAAAGATCATTGTCTTTGGCTGCCTTTCGCAGAGGTATTCAGGAGATCTTCCGGGACTTATCCCTGAAGTGGACGAGTGGTTCGGAGCAAGGGATATAAATCCGGTGATAAAGGCTCTAGGGGCAGTCCCGTCTGCTTCTCTACGTACATCACGTCATCTGACTACACCTGGCCATTATGCATTCCTGAAGATTTCGGAAGGCTGTGACAGACGCTGTTCATACTGCGCCATCCCTCATATCAGAGGCCATCACCGTTCCGTCCCTATGGAAGACCTTGTCTCCGAGGCTCGTCAGCTTGCTGATAAAGGAGTGCGGGAGCTGATTGTCATAGCGCAGGATACTACATATTACGGTCTCGACCTCTACCGCAGACGTGCTCTTGCAGAGCTTCTGCAGAAGCTTTCGGAAATCGATGGCATAGAATGGATCCGCATCCATTATTCATATCCGGATGATTTCCCTGAGGACGTCCTGGACCAGATGGCAGACAATCCTAAAGTCTGCCGATATATGGACATCCCCCTTCAGCATATTTCAGACAGGGTACTGGCCAATATGCGCAGGAACGTGGACGGAGCATGGACCAGGAACCTTATCCGCACGATGCGTGAGCGTGTACCTGGTGTAGTGCTGAGGACCACGATGATAGTCGGCCACCCCGGAGAGAGTGAAGAGGATTTCCAGGAGCTCCTGGATTTCATAAAGGAAGCAAGGTTCGAGAGGCTGGGTGCGTTCCGTTATTCTGAAGAGGAAGGTACCTATGGAGCAGAACACTTCAAGGACGAAGTACCTGAGGAAGTCAAGCAGGAGAGGTGGGACCGCCTGATGGAGGCCCAGAGCCTTATATCGCTTGCATTCAACCAGTCCCGCATCGACACCGAGACAAAGGTCATCATCGATGATTTTACTGACGGTGTCTTCGTGTGCCGCAGTGAATTCGAGAGTCCTGACGTCGATGGCGAGATTCTTGTAAAGTATGACCCTGTGGCTCTTTCCGGAGCTGAACCGTATTCTCTGATAGGAGAATTCATGACAGTGAGGATAACCGGAGCCGATGAATATGATCTGATAGGGGAGCCGGTCTCATTATGTGACTGACGTGTCCTGACCGTCTGTACTTGCGCAGGATGGCTCCTTTCAGATCTGTAAGTGCCATATTAACATACCATTTCATCAGATTGTACCATGAATCTTAAGCATATCCTTTTGCTGCTGCCTCTGGTGGCCGTATCCTGCGGTCCGGTAGCTTCCGTAGTGAGTGTGGAGATGAGACAGCCCTCAAAGTCCGGTCTTGACCTTTCCGGTAAGACCTTTGCCGTAGCATATCTTGATGACGGCACTTCTGTGGATTCCACTTTTTCAGCTTCGATGGCAGAAGGATTTGCCCAGAGTCTGGAGTCGGAATATTTCGGAGGAAACCAGGCCATAATGATCTATAACATAGAGAAGGCGGCAGGGGCTGACTATTCACAGAAGGATTCTATGGTCAATGTGCTGATGGAGACAGGTCCGGATGTGCTCTTCCTGTTTGATTCGCCGCTTCTGGGTGAAGCGACCATATCTGATGCCCAGAGGGTCCAGACTCCGGTAGTGAGGGATTCCGCCTATGTGGCGGAGGCCTCTGTACCGTACTCGGTGCGTCTATATGTCTATGATGCCCTGGACAAGAGCGACCAGGTCAAGATATTTTCCGGAAGTGCAGTTGCCAATCCTGTGGCCTACACCGATGGCAGCGATTCAGAGAAAGAACTGATCGGAAAGGCCCTTGCATCAATAGGCGGATCGGCAAACGGGGCAGGCCGTATTGCCGGACGGCCTTTTTTCCCTGTATGGTCTAAAGAAAATATCCCGTTCGTCTATTTTGAAATGGGACCTTACCGCTGGACAGAAGCCTTGACAGCTGCGCATTACTATGACTGGAATACTGCCATAGGCATATGGACAGAACTGACTTCAACAAGTAACCTCCAGAAACGTTCATGTGCTGCCTATAATCTTGCTGCGGCATTCTATATCCTGGGCCAATACCCTCTTGCAAAGCAATGGCTGGACGTCTCAGACAAGGACTATCCGCTCCATCTCTCTTATGACCTCAGGAAAAAGATCTCATCCAAGCTCAGATGAGCATTGTCGGAAAATAAAAATAAAGGAGGAACCGTAAGCCGGTTTCTGTTTTGTTCTGCCATTTATCTTCGCAACCTACCCCCTGACATCGGACGGGCAGCCCTTGACTGTCAGTATATTTGGTCTTGCAGGCTTCAGGACCGTACCCGGAGTGTGTCGCCACAGCCCGTCGTGAGCTCTTGCCTCGCGTTTTCACCCTTGCATCCTGGGATGCGGTAGTTTTCTGTTACGGTGGCCAAAAGATTGCTCCCTTCTGCGCTTTCCGCAGTGAAGTGCCCTTTCCTGTCCGGACTTTCCTCACCAGACCTCTGGCCTGGCGCGGCAGATCGTCCCTCCTTTATATATATTATAACTTTATATATTTATAACCGGTCCATCTGGGGAACCGTAATTGCTTCAGGCTACAGGTAGCCAAGTTTCTTTTCAGTCTTTTCATTCTCGCGGATGGTCTTCTGCACATCACGTTCAAGTGCCGGAGTTATGTCAGGGCATTTCTTGTGGCATGCCATCTCGAGGCTGTACATCCTTCCTATGCAGAAGTTCGTATGCTGGCATCCGCTGCAGCAGTTCCCGTCGGCTTTCATCTTGTTGACGAAGTCCGTGTCTTCAAGTACGGCACGTCCCATCTGGAGCATCTGGAAGCCGCTGTCTATGACTTTGTCAGCATCTTTTCTGGAAGTTACTCCTCCTACATAGACCAGAGGCATGTCAGGAAGAGCCTTCCTGAATTTCAATGCGTCCTCCATGAAGTAAAGTTTCTTGAACGGGACTGTAGGCGAGACTATTTTGCCGCCTATCAGCACTCCGAGCTTCAGCCACCACTGTCTCATCGGCATGTAGTGAGCTATAGCTTTTTTCGGGAACTGACCTCTCATCACATACATAGGGGCTCTGCTGACAAAGCCGCCTGAGAGCACGAGAGCATCTGCTCCGCATCTCTGAAGTTCCTTTGCCACTTCGATGGCTTCGTCTGTCTCCATTCCGCCCTTGAACCCGTCACGTGTGTTCATCTTGACGAAGATGGCCACCTTGCCTTTGCCTGCGTCAGTGACCGCCTTCATGCAACGGCGCATGAACCTCATCCTGTTGTCCAGAGAGCCTCCGTACTGGTCTTTCCTGTGGTTGGTATAAGGGGACAGGAACTGGGATATGAGATATCCGTGTCCCGCATGTATCTCCACTGCATCAAAGCCGGCCTTGACAGCAAGTCTCACTGCATTCCCGTAGGCTTCGACTACCTCATCGATCTCCTTTTCATTCATCCCGTGGACGAACGTAGGGGAGTAGAGGTTGAATCCGCTGCTCGCTCCGTATGGCCTGCATCCGCATATCCTGCGGTGCGACATGTTGCCGCAGTGCCCCAGCTGTATGGATGCTTTGGCTCCTTCAGCATGGATGGCATCAGTCAGTTTCTTGAGCTCCGGCACAACCTCTTCCCTCATCCACAGCTGACGCTCAAAGGAGAGTCCGCTTCTGCACACGGCCGCATAGGCTACGGTCGTCATACCGATGCCTCCCCGGGCCACGGCAGTATGGTAGTCGAAAAGAGACAGCGAAGGGGAGTTGCCTTCACACATGCCCTCGAATGCTGCTGACCTTATCGTTCGGTTGCGCAGCTCCAGAGGCCCTATCTTAAATGGAGTAAACAGTTCACTCATCGTTTTAATCTCAGGTTAATGCATGAGCTCCAATGCAAATATTACCATATGAAAGGTATGAGGTGCTTCTTGTGCAGGTCTCGGTATTCGTCTCCGAACTCTTCCTCATATCTTGCAGTAAGAGCCTTTGCCCTTGGTGCAAGGTTTGCGAAAGTCCATACGGCGAAGAGCAGTCCTGCCGGGGACATGGTAAGTATCGCGAACCCTACCCATTCGGTAAGTTCTCCGAAATAGTTGGCTGACGTGACATATTTGTACAGCCCCTTTCTCGGTATGTAGTGCTTTGTGTCTCCAGGCTTGCGCAGATGGCGGATCACATGGTCTGAATCAAGGTTTATCAGCATTCCGGCAAGGAAAAGCAAGGTGCCGATGATGAACTGCGGACTTGCCAGCCACTCCACGGGATATTTGCCGGCAGGAGCGAACCTGAACAGCCATTCACCGATGAAATATGAATTCATCGAATTGAAGATGAATCCCATGGCAATTATCGCAACCGGCATCGTGCCCTTGCCTCTTATGAGCATAGGGAAGATGAATGATCTCTGAAAGTAATGCAGGAGGAAAAGTCCTGCCATGATATAGAGAACAAGGCTGCTGTTGCCTGTGTCATGTCCGCTGAAGGCATAGTTCAGTGTGTACATCAGCATGAAGAAGAAAGCTGGGCATTCCATTATGACCCATCCGGTCCTGTTGTTTATCTTAGGACCCCATTTCCCTCCGCCTAGATATCCGTACCCCGCCTTGAAGAAAAACAGAGCAATGAAAACTATGATTGCAAGGACAGCCATGGCTGCCATCAACATATAATAAGTCCTCATATCTATAAATGTCATCATTGTCATGAAAACTTCGGCAAAGGTAATAAAGATTTTTTCAAATCAGTTTTTTTCCCTACTTTTGTGTCCCTGAAAACGTCTTAATACCATTTTATGAATACCAAATATGTCTTCGTTTCAGGCGGAGTGGCTTCTTCTCTCGGAAAAGGAATAATATCGGCATCTCTGGCCAAGCTTCTCCAGGCAAGAGGGCTCCGCGTAACCATCCAGAAATTCGACCCTTACATCAACATTGATCCGGGTACCCTCAATCCTTATGAGCACGGAGAGTGCTACGTTACAGAGGATGGTGCGGAGACAGACCTTGATCTCGGACACTATGAGCGTTTCCTCGGTGTCCATACATCAAAGGCAAACAACGTCACCACAGGCCGTATCTACCATACTGTCATAAGCAGGGAGCGTGAAGGCGCATACCTCGGCAAGACGGTCCAGATCGTGCCTCATATAACTGATGAAATCAAGAGAAGGATGCTCCTTCTCGGCAAGACCGGAAAGTATGATGTCATCATAACCGAGATCGGAGGTACAGTAGGAGACATGGAGTCCGAGCCTTTCATCGAGGCTGTCCGCCAGCTCCAGTGGGAGCTTCCGGAAGAAGACTGCGTGACCATACATCTCACCCTTGTCCCATATCTCAATGCTGCAAAGGAACTGAAGACCAAGCCTACACAGCATTCTGTACAGAAACTCCAGCAGAGCGGAGTACAGCCAGATATAATCGTCTGCCGTACAGAACATAAGCTTACACAGGAGATCCGCCGTAAGGTCGCTCTTTTCTGCAATGTGAAGCCTGGACATGTGATAGAGTCGATGGATGCCGAGTCCATCTATTCAGTGCCTCTCAACATGAAGGAGGAGAAGCTCGACCAGCTCGTGCTTGAGCATTTCGGCATGAAGGGACTTCCTGAACCGGACCTTACCGAGTGGAACAAGTTCCTCTTCAAGCTTTACCATCCGAAGACACAGGTAGATGTAGCTCTGGTCGGCAAATATGTAGAGCTTCAGGATGCATACAAGTCCATTCTTGAATCATTTGTACACGCAGGTGCTGCGAACGAGTGCAAGGTCATTGTACACAGCATACACAGTGAGTTCCTCAATGATGAGAATGTCGAAGAGAAGCTCGGCAACATGGACGGAATCCTCGTAGCCCCGGGTTTTGGAGAAAGAGGACTTGAAGGTAAGATCGTGGCTGTAAGGTATGCCAGGGAGCATAATGTACCGTTCTTCGGAATATGTCTCGGCATGCAGATGGCAGTCGTTGAGTTTGCCCGTGATGTGCTCGGACTCAAGGATGCCATATCTACAGAGGTAAACCCTGCTACATCGGCTCCTGTGATTGATCTGATGGAAGACCAGAAGAGCACTACTATTAAGGGAGGCACAATGAGGCTCGGTGCCTATGACTGCAAGCTGGACAAGGATTCACTCGCCTACAGGATATACGGTACTGAAATGATCTCTGAGCGTCACCGCCACAGATATGAGTTCAACAACGAGTATCTCCCTATGGTTGAAGCTGCCGGCATGAAGGCTACAGGGAAGAATCCGGAGACGGGCCTTGTAGAGATTGTGGAGATTCCTACGCATCCGTTCTTCATCGGAGTGCAGTTCCATCCGGAGCTCAAGAGTACACCGGAGCATCCGCAGCCTATATTCCTAGCATTTGTGAAGGCTTCCATGGAATACCGCAAGGGACACCCGGCAGCTCAGCCAGATGCACAGGAGGCGAAATAAAGTATTCGACACAAGATATCAATATGTTGTCAAAGACAAGCAATATCATATTGGCTGCCGCCGTTTTTCTGGCGGCAGTTCTGTTATGTACTCCTGCCTCATCAGCTGTGAAGAGCTACAGGGTGCAGGTCGTCAAGGAATATCCACACGATACAGGTTCATATACCCAAGGCCTTTTCTTCCATGACGGACAGATGTATGAAAGTACCGGACAGTATGGGGCTTCCACATTCAGGAAAGTAAATATCCCGGACGGAAAGCCTCTGAGGAAGCTGGATTTCGGAGACAGGTATTTTGTGGAAGGCTCCGCAGTGCTTGGAGATGACCTTTACATATTGACCTGGACCAACAGGGTGGCTTTCATATATGACATCAATACTCTGAAGTACAAGGCTACAAAGTCATATCCCAGGGAAGGTTGGGGCCTGACTACCGACGGAACGAGCCTGATAGCCAGCGATGGTTCTGCTGCCCTGTATTTCATGGACAGGAACCTTCAGGTGACAAGGAAAGTCACGGTAAGGCTCGGCGGCCGTCCCATGCGTTTCCTCAACGAACTGGAATATATCGGAGGGAAGATCTGGGCCAATGTCTATACGAGTGACCTTATCCTGATAATAGATCCCGGGACAGGAAATGTCGAGGCCACAGTCGACTGCAGCGGCCTGCTGCCGGACTCGCTGAGGGGCCCTGAGACAGATGTCCTCAACGGCATAGCTTACGATCCTTCGACAGGAAAGATATACGTCACCGGTAAGGACTGGCCTCGCCTCTATGAGATAAAGCTGGTTGAAAAGTAACTGCCGGCCGGCTGGAAACTTTAATTACAGACTCTGCTGGCATTTCCATATTTATTGCCTATATTTGTTTCCAACGGTCGCACTTATAGCTGCCGTCATGTCTCGGATGTAGATTAATTAAATGTGAATCTATGAAAGCTTTGTCGCAGATTTTCACCGTGAGGATTCCGTCTATCCTTGCGATTTCAGCCTGTATCATTCTTTCATGCTTCCATTTGTCTGCGCAGAGCAATGATTCTCTCCAGGTAAATGTGGATAACTCTACCACTCATGTATATAATGGTAGCGAAGGCGCAATATATAATGCGGTAGAACGCCATGGGAAGAATTTCTACAGAAATGACATTCTTCTGGAGAAAGGAGATCTGGAACCTCTTCTCGCAGCTACTCCATATACTTATCAGGATATTGAGCATTACCGCCACGGATTTGCTGTCGGAAAAGGTCTGCTGATAGGCTTCGGGTCGCTTGCCGGAGTCGGGCTGCTTACAGTAGGTGTCGCTGCTGTCGGATTGGCTATAGAGGCAACGGTCGCCGGTATGGGGTCAATATTATTGGTTCCGATATTTGCAGTGGCCGGTGATCCGGAAGCCGGCATCGTGCCGTTTGAAGCCAAGTTTGGTCCTGTGTTTGATGCCGGAGCTATCATGCTTGGTGCCGGAGTTCTCGGTCTGGTTGCGGGAACCACTGTCTTCTGTGTCTATAAGGCAAGGCTCAACAAGGTAGAGCGGGCAATCAATGACTCATCGTTGCAGAGAATGAGCCTTTCGTTCGGAGCACAGAGGCACGGGGTGGGGTTTGCCTTGAATTTCTGATGCCTTTCTGCGGATCCGGATTTCTGACGCATTTTTGCAGATTAAGGAAAATTGCTTAATTTTGCCGCGCCTCGGGGAAAAGACCGGGGTGGCTTAAAATAACTATTGCGGGGGTACTCCAGCTATCTTTCAGACGGCTACGGAGTTGAGAGAGTCCCATTGAACCTGATCCGGCCAATACCGGCGTAGGGAAGCAGATATCTCATGCGCATGCTTTGCGCGCCCCTTGCATAACAACAGTCTTATGCGAGGTTTTTTATTTTATGCAGCACTCTCTGTGCTGGTGCCGTTTTCTGCAGCAGCTGCGGAAAACGAAGCGGCCGTAAAGGCCGGATCTGAAGAAGAGATGACAGACAAACTCGACAGTGTGGTCGTCTCTGCATCAAGGGCCGGAAAGAATACTCCTGTCACCTATACGATGGTGGGCAAGGAGCAGCTCCGCGAAAACAACCCTGTCAACTCCCTTCCTATGCTTCTCAATCTGCAGCCTTCCGTAGTCGCTGTGAATGAGGGCGGTACTGGCCTCGGATATTCAAAGATGACCATCCGCGGCACAAAGGGTTCACAGATCAACGTCACTCTCAACGGCATCACCCTCAATGATGCCGAATCTCAGGAGGTGTTCTGGGTGAATATCCCGTCCCTGACCAGCCTGCTCAGCTCGGTGCAGCTGCAGAGGGGACTCGGGACATCGGCAAACGGAGCAGGTGCCTTCGGTGCAAGTGTCAACATGAGCACAGCTTCCGTAGGCTCTGACCCTTACGCAAGGGCAGAAGTCTCAGCAGGCTCATACAATACTTTCATGGCTACAGTAGGGGCAGGTACCGGACTGACCCGTTCGGGAGTCTATTTTGACTTCGCCTACACTCGCAACTATACCGACGGCTATATCCGCAATGCCAAGGCAAAGGTACAGTCGGCCTATGCTGCCCTAGGATGGATGAACGAGACCAATTCATTGAAGCTCACCTATCTGATGGGAGACCAGCATACCGGCATCACATGGAACGGCATCGACCTTGCGACCTACGGGACCAACCGCCGCTACAACAGTGCAGGTGAGTACTATGATGAGTTCGGCAATGTCCACTATTACGACAACGAGACCGACAACTACACCCAGCACCATCTCCAGCTCAACTATACCCACCAGTTCCCTCAGAATGTGGTATGGAGCACAACCCTGAACTTCACCAAGGGAGACGGATACTACGAGAACTACTATATGGACCAGGCCTTCAGCGACTACAATTTCCCTGCAAAGGACAATCCTGTCATAATCGACGGAGTCTCCTATGATGCAGGTGACATGATAGTCCAGGAAGCCATGGACAACTATTATCTTGTACTCAATTCGGAAGTCAGATATACCGGAGAGAAAGTCAATGTAACCGGAGGTGTCAATCTCTCCAGGTATGACGGAGGCCATATCGGCAATCTTCTCTGGAGCCAGGTCCATGGCGACAGCTACGACTATGCGGCATACAACGATGCCCATACATGGTATTACAACACCAGTCTCAAGCAGGAAGTCAATGTCTTTGCAAGGGCTGAGTACATTCCGGTGAAATGGATGACCGCCTATGCCGACCTCCAGTACAGGGGCATTTCCCTGTCGATGAACGGACCGGACGACGATGCCGGTATGCTTGACTACGGCACAACATGGCATTTCTTCAACCCGAGGGCCGGACTTACCTTCAACTGGACCGGCCGCAACAAGGCCTACATCTCGGCCGCACTCGGCAACCGTGAGCCGGGCAGAAGCGACATCAAGGAGAACATCAAGAGCATCAACAGCGGAAGCCACGAAGGAATGTCGATCCGTCCGGAGCAGATGGTCGATGTCGAGATCGGCTACCAGTATACCGCACCTAAGGTGACAGTATCTGCCAACCTCTATTTCATGGAATACTTCGACATGCTTCTGGAGACCGGCCGTCTGACAGATGTCGGCTATGCGATAAAGGAAAATGTGGACCGTGCATACCGCCGCGGCATCGAGATGGGTGTGGCATGGCAGCCTAAGCCATGGTTCAGGCTTGACGCCAACAGCACCTTGAGCATGAACAAGGTCAGGGACTACAGGATGTATGACAGCGACAACAACCTTGTCGACTACGGCAGGGTGACCATGCTGATGTCACCGTCTGTGATAGGAATGCTCCAGCTCTCATTCACCCCGTTCCGCAATATCTTCGACAATTCACTGAAGACCACAACCCTGAGCATCAACGGCAAATATGTCGGGAAGCAGTATGCCGACAACACCCAGAATGAAGCACTGACCGTCCCTGCATATTTCGTGTCCAACCTCGCGCTGACCCATGAGTTCAACGTAGGCAGCGGCCGTCTCGGACTCGGAGGATACATCAACAACCTCTTCAACAACATGTATTTTGCAGATGCATCAGTCTGGGGAACAGACATGTACGTCTACCCTCAGGCTCCTATCAACTTCATGCTGAGGATATCATATAACTTCTGATGAGCCGGCTCAGAATCCGGCGATGCTGCAGTAGAGGGTAGGGAGGAGCAGGAGGAATCCTGCCACGAGAAGCACAAGGATGAATTTCCATATCCATCTTACCCAGACTGCGTATGGAATCCTCGCTATGGAAAGCACAGCCAGAAGCACACCGGAGCACGGGGTGATCATGTTGGTGAATCCGTCTCCGAACTGGAAGGCCAGCACCGCTGTCTGGCGTGAGATCCCTATCATGTCCGAGAACGGGGCCATTACCGGCATCGTGATGGCGGCCTTGGCAGAAGCTGACGGGATGAAGATGTTGATGAGATTCTGGATCCCGTACATTGATGCCAGGGCCAGTTCCCTTGCCGATCCGTCAAGGCTTCCGGCAAGAGAGTGGAGTATAGTGTCAAGTATCCTGCCGTCTTTGAGGATGATTATGATGCCTGCGGCGAAGCCTATGACCAGGGCAGCGGAAAAGATATCTTTCGCACCTTCGATGAATTCCTTCGCTATCCTGTCCGGAGAGTATCCTGCAGCGCATCCGGAAGCAAGGGCCAGGGCGAAGAAGAGAGCAGAGATCTCAGTGATATACCATCCGTAGCCCATTACACCTATGATCAGGAATATGATGGTGAATATCAGCAGGTTCATGATGAACATCACAGACGAGTCCCTCAGAGAGAGCACTGATGAGGCGATGAAAAGTATTGCCGCTGCCCATAGCAGGTAGGGTGCGTGGTACATGCTGTTGCCGGCTTTTATCATACAGGAGTCACTGCAGAAGGCAGCGAAGAGTATCACGGCTGCAGCTGTTGCCAGGAATGTCCACCAGGCAG
>JADIMK010000055.1 GCA_017694785.1 Candidatus Cryptobacteroides intestinigallinarum | reverse complement strand
TTCATGAGCTGCTTGTAGCACTTCATCAGGCGGATCATGTTCTTCTCCTTCTTCTCTGATATACGTCCCTGGGCGAAGACATCGAAGCCAAGCCTCAGCGGCACACGAAGAAGGAGGACCTTACTGAATCGTGGCATATTGTCCTCTTCCAGTTCCTTGATGAGAAGCCGCACAGCATTTGATCCTATGTCGATGGCGGCATAGGCCTCACGTCCCTCGACGTATTCTCTGGACTTCATGTCCTTGTCTTCAGCGTCTTGCATCAGATCCATTTCTCTTGAAGTATCGTTGTCCATAGTCTGAAGTATTTATCGGTCAAGTATTTCTAAAAAATATCATCGATCAGGCAGTTGTCGTTCATCTGTCCAGTCTGCGGCCGGACTCCTCTGCCTCCAGCTCCACATAATGCCTGTAGAGGGCCTCCTGCGAGCCGCATGGAAGAGGATCGGCGCAGGTCCACTGGAGATTTTCCCCAGACCCGTCCACCAGACGTCCCTGTACGCTGTCCCTGAGGCCGTAGTCCACAATCCTCATCATCTCCTGCTTTATCGCCGGATCATAGACAGGTGTCACGACCTCGATCCTGTTGTCCAGATTGCGAGGCATCCAGTCGGCAGAGCCAATGAACACCTTGTTCTGTCCTCCGGCAGCAAATATGAAGATCCTCGAATGCTCAAGGTAACGGTCGATGATGCCGTTTATCCTCAGATGGCAGCCTTCCGGAAGAGACTCTGTGACCAGAGAACAGTTACCTCTTACGACCATGTCCACCGGCACGCCTGCAAGAGCCGCCTCATATATCTTGTCCACCATCACCGGATCGGTGACATGGTTGAGCTTCATCCTTATATATGCAGGCTTTCCTGCCTTATGGTTGCGTATCTCAGTGTTTATCAGCGAGACGAAGCGCTTCTTCATGTCGTTCGGAGACACAAGCAGCTCCTTGAAGTGCACAGGGATATAAGGTTTCTCAATGAAATCGAAGACCTGGTCCACATCCTTCACTATCCTTCTTGAAGCAGTCATGAGGATGCAGTCCGTGTAGGTCCTTGCGTTGCCCTCATGGAAATTGCCGGTGCTCACGCACGCGATGTCAGCCCCGTTCTTCATCCCTATATGCAGCAGCTTTGAATGGACCTTAAGCCCTTCGACCCCGAAGATGACCTTCACACCTGCCTCCTGGAGCTTCTGTGCCCACACCATGTTGGACTCCTCATCAAATCTCGCGAGAAGTTCTATCACCACCGTCACCTTCTTACCGTTGCGTGCCGCGCCTATAAGGGAGCGCACTACCTTCGAATCCTTTGCCAAACGGTAGAGAGTCATCTTTATGCTCTTGACCTCGCGGCTCATGGCAGCCTCATGCAGCACCCTTATGAAAGAAAAGAAGCTGTGATATGGAACATGCAGGAAACTGTCCTGCCTCTGGATCTTCTCCAGGATGCTTCCTTCCCCGTCAAGTGCAGAACGCCTGATCGGAGGGAAAGGCTTGAACTGCAGCTCATGACGTCCGCAGTCCGGGAACTTCATAAGATCCTTGTGGTTGTGGTAGCGCCCGCTGCGAAGGACAGTATCGTTCTTGTCTAGGTCTAGCTTGCTGAGGATCCTCCGCTGCAGGTCATCCGGCATGCTCTCATCGTAAAGCACCCTCAGAGGCGCACCTTTCTTCCTGCTCTTCAAGCCCTTTGATATCTTCTGGAGGATACCGTTGCGCCTGTCGTCATCGATCTCCATCTCCGCATCACGGGTAAACTTGAACGCATAAGCCTCCATATCGGAATAGCCCATGCCCTCGAAGATATAGCCGAGTGAGCAGCGCACCACATCGTCGAGATACATTATATAGCTCTTCCCGTCCTGGTCCGGGAGCCTTATGAAGCGTCCACAGCTCTGGACAGGAAGCTCGAAATATGCATATTCAAACATCTTCTTCCCTGATGAAGACATACGCACAGCCCTCACGGCCATGTAGATGTTCTCGTCGCTCTCGTGGTCTAGATGCTTCACAGACGAGAACGACACAGGCACGATCAGGCCCTCCAGCTTGGAATGGTAGTAGCTTCTAAGGAACTCCAGCTGGCCACCGTCAGCCTGTGTATCATTGATAAGGAATATATTCTGTCTTGCCAGCTCGGCATATACTTCATGAACTGTCTCCTCGTACTCCTTCATGTAGCGGCTGTAGAGCTTGGATATCTGCCGCACAGTCTTCTTCGCCAGTACAGCCTCCTTGGCCCCTGACTTCTCGCCCCATTCGGCCACCCTGTTCTGGGAAGCCACCCTGACGCGATAGAATTCATCGAGATTATTGGAATATATGCCGAGGAATGAAAGCCTTTCAAGTAGCGGGACCGTGTCCCTGCGGGCCTCCTGCATTATCCTCCTGTTGAAGTACATCCAGCTTATGTCCCTTTCAAGATACGGGCAGGCAGTCTTTTTCGTGCTCATAATCGGTGATATTTTGGGCAAATTAACAAAAATCCCGTTAAAATATTATTAAATCCCGGCATTTTCATCAGGTCTTTGCCTCAATGTGAAGCTGATGCGTGCCTGAGTGTGAACAGCGTGATCTCAGGAGGAGTACCAACCCTTGAAGGCAGAGATGTCTCGCCGAGGCCGATATTGACATAAAGCAGAGCATTCTCGAGGGTACCGTCTCCGGTAGTGACCTGCTTGCGGTAGAGTCCGCGGTACTCCTTGAAAAGATAGCGGGAAGGACTCCATCCCAGGATCGAAAGCTGCATAGCATGGGTATGGCCGGAAAGAGTAAGAGCTATGTCAGGATATTCAGCGACAGCCTTGTGCCAGTGTGTAGGGTCATGTGTCATGAGTATCGTGAAGCTTCCCCTGACTCCTGTCATCGCCTTGTCAAGATCTCCGTATGACGGGAAATAGGATGTCTGGGAGATGTTCTCCACTCCGGCCACAGAAATCACAGCTGAGCTGTCCCCTACCGAGACAGAATCCCTGTATATGTTGACAGATTCATTCATGAGCACCTTCCATCCCAGGGCAGTCTCCCTCTCCACCAGAGTCCTTACGGCTTCGGCCCGGAGTGAGTCAGCCTCCCAGTGGCGGTAGATGCAGTAGTCATGGTTGCCCAGCACAGAAAACACCCCATCGGCAGCCGTAAGAGATGAAAGGACGGGCTCGAAACCGAGGAGTTCGTCCGGATGGGAAGTCACAAGGTCTCCGGTAAAAAGGATAAGGTCCGGCTCCAGCGAATTGATCTTCTCCACCACCGAAGAGAGGAAATGCTCCCGCCCGCGGACAGACTCCAGATGCAGATCGGATATCTGTACCACACGGTATCCGTCGAACTGCTCCGGCAGCCTTGGATCACTCACCTCCACCTCCGACACCTTGCATTCGTTCCGGCCTACCGCCATGCCGTACAGGAATACCAGAGGAGGCAGAAGAAGAGCCCAGAGGCCCCTCAGGAAGAACTTCCGGAAGGAAGCCCCGGCAAGCGCAGCGATGCCGGATACGGCGAGGACACACACAAGTACGGCCAGCAAGGCCATAACTATCACTGAAAGAGTTACAAACATTTTCTATCGGATTATCGCGGAATATACCGGAAAGAAAGTCCCGGAAGATTCCGGCCTGCAAACATAAAAATTTTTTCTCGTCTTTCGTTCCAAGACTCAGCAAGGGACGAAAATTATTGATATATTCGCGGCAATAACAAAAATATATATAAAATGAACATCGATTTTGACACAATGGCCGAGGAGATCATCCCATCATTCAAAGGAGGAGAGAAACAGCTCGCAGCAAAGACATTCTACGACGGACGCAACCGCATCATGAAAGGCAGGCTCATCCCCGGGGCTTCGATAGGGCTACACACCCACGACACCAGCAGCGAGATAATCTATTTCATCAAAGGAAAAGGTTCAGTCATCTGTGACGCAGAGAAATCTTCCGTCCATGAGGGGATGTGCCACTACTGCCCGAAAGGACACACGCACACACTGATCAACGACTCTGCCGAAGACCTCGAATTCATAGCGGTAGTCCCTCAGCAGTAGAGACATACTTTGGCACATATATTGATATCCCTGCCCCGGCTGGATTTCCATACCTCCGGTACAGGGATTCAATATTGTTCAGATAACACAGATTAATGATGAAAAGAATTCTTTTGGCTGCGGCTGCTGCCGTTGCCATTTTCATGCCGGCAAATGCGCAATACAGGACGGACATTGTTCCGGCAGACAGCACAACAGACAGCAAGACGGACAGTCTGCTGCTTCAGAACGCTCCGGCTGTCTGGAGTCTCCAGGACTGCATCAACTATGCCCTGCAGGAAAACATCTCGCTCAAGCAGAGCGAACTGACCAGGCAGAACGCTGAGATCGACATGAAGACGGCCAAGAATGCGCTTTTCCCGAGCCTCTCATTCTCGACAAGCCACAGTATGATCAACAGACCGTACCAGGAGTCGTCAAGCACAGTAAGCGGCACAGAGATCCTCCATACCGACAGCAACACGAGCTATACAGGCAACTACGGACTCAACGCATACTGGGACATCTACTCAGGAGGAAGAAACCGCAAGACAATAAAGCAGGAAGACCTCAACACGAGGATAGCAGGACTCGAATTCAAGTCCACAGCCAACAATATACTCGAAAGCATAGCTCAGGTATATGTCCAGATACTTTTCGCTGAAGAGTCTGTAAAAGTCAACGAAAACACCCTTGAAGTCAGCAAGGCCCAGTGCGAAAGAGGAGAGCAGCTACTGCTGGCAGGAAGCATCTCACGCGCGGACTATGCCCAGCTCCAGGCCCAGGTCAGCAACGACAACTACCAGCTTGTATCCTCAAAGGCTACCCTTCAGGACTACAAGCTCCAGCTCAAGCAGCTTCTGGAGATCGAAGGACCGGAAGAGATGTCCATCTATCTTCCTGAAATAGAAGATGCCCTTGTGCTCTCGCCTCTCCCGGACAAGGAGATGGTCTTCCAGAACGCCATGGCCATACGTCCTGAGATAGAATCAGGGAAGCTTGACATAGAAGCTTCAGAACTTAATGTCAAGATAGCACGCTCGGCATACTATCCTACCCTGAGCCTCAGCGCCGGCATAGGCACCAACCATACCAGCGGCACGGACTTCACATTCGGGGAGCAGATAAAGAACGGCTGGAACAACTCAGTAGGCCTCACGCTAAGCGTACCTATATTCAACAACAGGCAGACAAAGAGCGCAGTCGAGAAGGCACAGGTCCAGCTTGAGTCCACCAAGCTCAACTTCATCCAGACCCGCAAGGACCTGTACAAGACAATCGAGAATCTCTGGCTTGACGCCTACAGCGCACAGCAGCAGTATACTGCCGCTGAAGAACAGGTCAAGAGCGCAAGCACAAGCTTCGAGCTTGTGAGCGAACAGTTCAACCTCGGCATGAAAAACACCGTCGAGCTCCTCACCGAGAAGAACAATCTCCTGAGCGCACAGCAACAGATGCTGCAGGCCAAGTACATGGCAGTGCTCAACATCGAGCTCCTGAGGTTCTACCAGGGACTTGAAATCACACTATAGTCCCCTTGACAAGGACAATGATCAACACAGGGAACAAGCATCGGACAACAATAAACATCAATTATAGTCATGAAAAGCAAGAAAAAGCTTATCATCTGGATAGCAGCGGTCATAGTGATCGCAGCCGCAGCCTTCCTTCTGCTCAGGAAATCCGGCAACAAGCAGCAGCTGACATACGAAATGGCCACAGTGACAAAAGGAGACATCGCCACATACATCACTGCCACCGGTACTGTAAAGCCGGTCACTGAAGTACAGGTCGGAACCCAGGTATCAGGAATCATCGACAAACTCTATGTCGACTACAATTCAATAGTCAAGGAAGGCCAGATCATAGCCGAAATGGACAAGGTGACCCTCGAAAGCGAAGTAGCCTCAGCCCAGGCAGCCTATGACGGCAACAAGGCTGAATACAAATATCAGGAAAAGAACTTCAACAGAAGCAAGGAGCTCTACTCCAAGAATCTCATCAGTGACTCTGAATATGAGCAGGCTGAATACAACTATGAGATGGCCAAGAGCGCATTCCACAGCTCCGAGGCAGAACTTGCCAGAGCCCAGAGGAACCTCTCCTACGCCACCATCACCTCCCCTATCGACGGAATCGTGATTGACAAGGAAGTCGAGGAAGGACAGACGGTCGCTGCAGGCTTCGAGACCCCGACCATCTTCACTCTTGCCGCCGACCTCACACAGATGCAGGTCGTGGCCGACGTCGATGAAGCCGACATAGGAGGAGTCCGCGAAGGGCAGAGGGCAACCTTCACAGTCGATGCCTTCCCTGACGACATTTTCACAGGCACAGTGACACAGATCCGCCTCGGAAGCACGACATCATCCACTTCTTCAGTGTCGACCGCCACATCAGAAAGTGTCGTGACGTATGAGGTAGTCATCACGGCCGCCAATCCGGAGCAGAAGCTCAAGCCAAGGCTCACTGCAAACATTTCCATCTACACCCAGGAGAAGAACGATGTGCTGATGGTACCGTCAAAGGCACTCAGGTTTACCCCGGAATTCCCTCTGATAGGCAAGAAAGACATAGTCAAGGATTGCGAAGGAAAGACAAAGGTATGGACAAAGGAAAGCAATACCTTCACAGCCATCCCGGTGCAGACCGGCATCACTGACGGAGTCGACACCGAGATCACATCAGGCATAGCCGAAGGCACTGAAATAGTAGTCGGAGCCGACCTCAAGGCCCTGGTCGCCAAACACACAGGCAAAGCAGGCTTCCACCCTGGCCCACCTATGTAGCGGTCATCCCGGAGATGAAAGACAGGACCGACGTCAAGCCGGTACCGGTATGGCACAACACGTAGAAAAAGACGACGACAATCAGACAGACAATGGAGAAGACAGTAATAGACATTCAGGGCATCAAAAGGGAATTCATAGTGGGCGATGAGACCGTCCATGCGCTGAGAGGTGTATCCTTCAGCATTAAGGAAGGAGAATTCGTGACAATCATGGGCTCGTCAGGCTCCGGGAAATCTACCCTTCTCAACATCCTCGGCTGCCTGGACACCCCGACGGCCGGAGAATATTACCTCGACGGCATATCAGTAAGGAAGATGTCAAAGAACAAGAGAGCCATCCTGCGCAACAGGAAGATAGGATTCGTGTTCCAGAACTACAACCTGCTCGCCAAGACCACAGCGATCGAGAATGTGGAGCTGCCTCTCATGTACAATGCAGATGTCAGCGCCTCTGAACGCAGGGCCAGGGCCATAGCAGCCCTTCAGGCCGTAGGGCTCGGGGACAGGATGGAACACAAGTCAAACCAGATGTCAGGAGGACAGATGCAGAGAGTAGCTATAGCAAGGGCTCTGGTCAACAATCCGGCTGTGATCCTTGCCGACGAAGCCACCGGAAACCTTGACACCCGGACTTCATTTGAAATCCTCGTGCTCTTCCAGAAGCTTCATGCGGAAGGAAGGACGATAATATTCGTCACCCACAATCCTGAGATATCAAACTACAGCAGCAGGAACATCCGTCTGATGGACGGACATGTCACTGAAGACAAGGTCAACACGAACATACTCTCGGCAGAGAAGACGCTTGCATCCCTTCCGGTCAACGAAGACGACTGAAAAGTCCACAGCGGACCGGGAACATGACAGAAAGGCGACAGTAAAGAAATGACAGAAGATGAATTGGGCAAATCTTTTTAAAATATCCCTGAAGGCACTTGCCAACAACAAGATGAGAGCATTCCTCACAATGCTCGGAATCATCATAGGTGTAGCCGCTGTAATCACCATGATAGCACTCGGCCAGGGAGCAAAGCAGAATATCCAGAGCGAGATCTCGGGAATGGGCTCCAACATGATAATGATACATCCAGGTGGAGAACGCAGAGGCGGAGTCAGGCTTGATCCTACGGAGATGCAGACCCTCAAGGAATCCGACTATCTGGCTCTGCGCAAGGAGAGCCTCTTCCTCGCCGGAATAAGTCCTAACGTATCATGCTCCGGACAGCTGATAAGCGGCAACAACAACTACCCTTCATCAGTCAGCGGAGTCGGCACCGACTACATAAGCATCCGCCAGCTCAACGTAGAGAGCGGAGAAATGTTCGATGAGACAGACATCAGGCAATCGGCCAAGGTCTGCGTGATCGGAAAGACCATCGTCGACAATCTCTTCCCTGACGGGAGCGACCCGATAGGCAAGATCATCAGGCTCAACCAGGTGCCGCTCAAGGTCATCGGTGTCCTTGAGTCCAAGGGATACAATTCCATGGGCATGGACCAGGACGACATTGTGCTTGCGCCATACACGACAGTAATGAAGCGTTTCCGCGCCATCGACTACCTTGAAGCCATATTTGCATCTGCTGTCGACGAAGATATGACGGATCTTGCCACTGCCGACATTGAGGACATCCTCCGCAGGCAGCACAAACTCAAGGAAGGAGACAGCGACGACTTCACCATACGTACGCAACAGGAGCTCAGCGAGATACTAAACACCACCACGAACCTCCTCACCACCCTTCTCGCCTGCATAGCAGGTATTTCCCTTCTGGTGGGCGGAATCGGCATCATGAACATCATGTACGTCTCTGTAACAGAGCGCACCAGAGAGATAGGACTGAGGATGTCGGTAGGAGCCAGAGGCATAGATATCCTTGCACAGTTCCTCATTGAAGCGATACTCATCAGCATCACAGGAGGAATACTGGGCATAATATTCGGCTGCGGAGCAAGCGCAGCGGTCAAATACATAGCCCACTGGCCCGTAGCAATACAGATATGGAGTGTAGTGCTGTCGTTCCTGGTATGTACCTTCACCGGAGTATTCTTCGGATGGTATCCTGCAAAGAAAGCGGCTGCCCTCGACCCTATAGATGCCCTGCGCTACGAATAGGCACGAATCCGTTGTGACAGTGATGCAGACAAGATCAAATGCAACCCGGTTGTAAATTATCTGTTCTACTTTTGCATCGTCAAAAAGAAAAAGTCATGGATAAGAACATTTCCGGGCAACATGAACATCATCATGACCACACGGCTCATCACCATGAGCATCAGATAACATCACTCAACGGCATCTACATCCTTGCCATAGCGCTCAACGCGCTGTACGTAGTCATTGAAGCGGGCATCGGCTTCTGGTCCAACTCACTCGGACTCCTGTCGGATGCAGGGCACAACCTCAGCGACGTCTTCAGCCTTATGCTGGCAATGATAGCTTTCAAGCTGTCCACTTCCCGCAGCACAAGGAAATTCACATACGGATTCAGGAAAAGCTCAGTACTTATATCACTGCTAAATGCGATCATACTCCTTGTAGCCATCGGGGCCATAGTGATAGAGAGCATCCACAAGTTCAGGGAGCCTATGCCGGTCAACGGCACAGCTGTCTCCTGGACCGCAGGCATAGGAATCATAGTCAACGGCTTAACTGCATGGCTGCTCATGAAACAGCAGAAGCATGACATCAACACCCGCGGAGCCTTCCTGCACATGGCTGCAGACACTCTCGTATCAGCCGGAGTCGTGGTATCAGGCATAGTGATAGCTCTGACCGGATACTCAATCATCGACCCTATAGTAAGCCTGGTCATAGCAGCCATCATACTCATCTCCACATGGAAGCTCCTTGCTGAAAGCCTCAGGATGTCCATCGATGCCGTCCCTGAGCAGATTGACATCGACGAAGTGGAGAAAATGATGACCTCGGAACCTGGTGTAAAGGATGTACACCATCTTCATATATGGCCTATAAGCACTACTGAAATAGCTCTTACAGCCCATGTGGTCATAGATGACCTATCAAAGATGGAGGACATAAAGGAAAGCCTCAAGCACAAGCTCTTCGACAAAGGCATACCGCACACCACCCTCGAGATGGAGACAGAAGCCTCCCACTGTCACGAGCATCTGTGCAGATGACACGACAGCATAGCCCTGTGCCGATGACAATACAGGATCGTCTCCGGTACAACCCACCGCAGTCAGAGACCTATAGACTTTGCATATCGGCTTCAAGCATCGGGAACAGGACCCGGTCGCAGGCCTGGACAAGATAATCAGGAGTCATCGGAAGTTCTCCACCACCGTGCGCAATCATAGTATTGCGCACGAGTTTTATCAGGACTATTCTCCGGCAGTCTTCCTCTGAGATACCGTACTGGAAATGGAGAGGAACAAGCACATCCCTAAGATCCGAATCCCTCGCCTTGGACCAGCCGTAGTCAGAGTCCGTATCACGGTCGTAGAACCTCACATCCACCACATTGGAGTAGCCGTCTTTCTTCTCCGAATGGAAGAAGATCCTGTCTCCGAACTCAGCGAGCATCCTATGGTCACGCCTACGGTACAGGAAGCCGTCATCAGATACAATATATCTGTCTTTAAGGTAATTCTCCAGGAAGACAAGAAAATCCAGCACAGCCATCTTCAACGTGAGGTCAGGCCTGTCGGTCAGCAGCAGGTCCACGACATCGTCCAGAAGTCCGGCATCCTCGCCGAGTCTTCCCGCATATGAGTCAAGTAAAGAGACATAACGCTTCAGGTATGAAAGCCTGGCCGCCTTCTGGAGAGCACTGCAGAACCCTACAAAGAGCCTTGCAGACTCTCCCCTGCTGAAATTGTCTGCCGGATCCTCTTTCACAGCATATCCGGCGATGCCCATTATTTCCAGGGTATCCTTCAGGTTCTGCACCTGATCAGAAGCAGTGAACACAACCACCTGACTGGCCCTGTTGAGAGCCTTGATACGGCGCACGACCTCCAGGCCAGACATTTCCTCCGACTGGCACTCCTCATCGCCCTGACAAAGCTTCAGATCCAGGATATAGCAGTCGGCCCCGGCCACTTCAGGCTCAGCCAGGAAGCGGTCAATCTCATCCAGCAGCTCTGCACGCTCGAGCAGGCCGGTATCCACGCCATCAGTGCCGCTGTACTCAAACGAGCCGAAGCAGCGCAGACGAGCACCTGATTCCTTGACGATTATGGCCTCCAGCATTTCTTTCCATCCCTTTTCGGCATAGGGATCGATAAGTACAAACTTCTTTCCGGATATACCGTCTATAACCGGAGACTTCCGGTATTTGTTCCTGAAGACAGGCCTTTTCCCGGAAGCCGCCAGGACATACTTGAAATACAGCATTCCCTGAAAGACATCATCACTGATTTCCGGACCTTTCCCGTCGGACCAGCGGAGCATCTCCTTCCACCGCATGAGGGTCCAGCCTGCCGATACCGAATGGGGAAAATCATACATGGCCGGAGGCTCAACAGTCACCTTGTCAAGGAATCTGCAATATTCTTCCTGAACAGCATCGTCTCCGGCAATGGTGGCATTCTCATCACTGGCCTTTCCTGCAATCATTTCCCTGAGTACATCACATACCTTTCCGGGAGAAGTCCCGTCAGTGACCCGCACCCACGGAGTGAGCAGGAAAGCACCGTAAGGGCTCATTCGCCCGACTTCCCCGAGACTGAAAGGACTAAGGAAAAGCACAGGTACGGATGCGTGTCCCCAGGAAGGAGTCAGACGTATATGCATCGCAGTCCTCAGCCCGGTGAACTCCATGCAGTTGTAAGACGAAAACGAGAACGGGAGCACCACGGCGTCATAGACGGCGACCTCACTGCTTCCTTGTCTGCGATTGCCGGCACCGTTGCTGTCACCGCTTCCACAACCGGAGTCTCCCATGAATTCCTTGCCAAGCCTCCAGTGCACAAACGTATCATAGTTCTCCACAGAATTCTCCGACTCCGGATGGAAAGCCTCCGCCACACAAAGCTCCACATCGCCATACACGCCCCCGGTAAGCAGAGCTCCAGGGAGATTGCCGTTGTGCAGGACAAGAACTTTCCGACGTGCTTTCCCTCCAGCTGCCGTATCATGCCCTGCTGCCGATGACGCTTCATGCACCGCAGCCTCTTCCACATCATGCCCAGAGACAGACGTATGGGCATCAGCTTCCTCGAGCCAGCCAAGATACCTTTCTCTCAGCCCGATGGCGACCTTCCAGTCCCTGCCGTAGAGAAGCCGGAACATCAGGTCCTGCCCGGAAGCAGACAGAGCCCCTTCCGATGAAAGAGATTCCGTAGAAGACTGAGACTCCGCGGAAGAAAGCGACTTCAGGAAAGAGACAGTCCCGGCAGAGTAGAAATCCTCCGAAGTCATCCGGACGACACGGCCTGACCCGAATATCATATTCTCGCTGATAACATCGCTGAAAAGGACCAGATAGCGGGACGAGGCCAGCGCCTCATCCACTACTGCATCTAGCCACCCCCTGTCCTTCAGGAATGTACGGTCAAAGGCCAGCAAACCGTAGTCCGAGGAAGCTATACAGCCCTGAGTGTAATCAAATCCATATATGAGATCAACCCCGTCAAGAGACGAAAGCTCCGAAAGCAGCCCGTCGCCGAGCTCCTGCTCCTGCCGGGTCTTCTTGTCATCCATTATCAGAATGTGCATAGGCCAGAATTTCTTACAATTGTATAGGTAAATTTACTCCTTACCCGGAGCAATTCCAAAAAATTATCCATTATCTTTGCCCCGGTTATGGCATGACAGTCCAGTCATGCCGCAGCAAGGCCCGCAGACATAATATGGCACGACTCATAGATAAGACACCGGAAGATCCTCAGATCCTCTTCAGCTACATAAACATGTTCCTCAGGGATGAATACCCGTCCCTGGACGCCTTGTGCGAAGACCTGGGACTGGACAGGACTGCCATAGAGAAGAAGCTGGCCTCAGCAGGCTACACATACAGCGAGAAATACAACAAGTTCTGGTAGAAATATGGAAGAGAAAGACATCGAATATCTTGACAGCTTTGAAGCATCGACCCTAAAGGAAATGATCGGACTCTGCACCAGCCTCGGGATGCTGGACGGCAGTCTTCCCGAAACAGACGACATCAATGCCAAATGGAAGGAATTCGCCCCGTCATATATGGCGGAAGCTGTCCCTAACCTCAACTCATTCCCGGAAGCAGCCATAGGCTGGGCCGGTTATATAGGCCTCGCTGTCGCAAAATGGTGGGATGAAGACTGGGGCCGCCACCATGGAGAGAAATACGAAATCCTGCACGGAAGCCGTGGATTCGACGACATGGACGATCATATCATCCGGGACATCCTGGGCTATGAGCTGGGATCGCCACAGGCCGGAGTCATCACCAAGATGCTCCTGTCCTGCACACAGATAGCAATCTCCCATATAAGGCATGAAAGCCCGGAGACCCAGACAGCACTTGCATTCCATCTTTTCGCCCGCGCAGCAAGGGCTATGTTCAAGATCGGAGCTGCCATCGAGCTTAAGAAGCTCGGATACCGCTATCAGAAGGCCATCCTCAATACCGTCCCTACTGACAGAAACGGGAAGAAGCTCTCGTAGTTCCGGTACGGAAAATTCGGCTTCACTTTCAGGGAGATGCTGCATTGTTCCCGTCTTAAGCGGAACAAATTGACAGATTTTGCAGAAATCATATCAGTTTCCCGATTAATCCAGGCCATATCATATAATAGAATAGCGTGACCGTAAGTCTATGACTTTGGGGTCACGCTATTCTCTATAATGTCTGTCTCTGAAATCAGATGTATATCTCCGACATCTCTTGAGAAGATCACTTCTCGTCTGGAGCGTACAGATACTGGTTCAGCGGAGAAGGATACTCGCAGTAGTCCTCAGGTGAGAAGAACCTGTCCAGCTCGATCCTGGCATTCTCGACAGAATCGGAAGTGTGGACGATATTCTCCTGTGCGCTGAGGGCATAGTCTCCGCGGATTGTACCAGGAGCGGCATTGCGGGCATTTGTGGATCCGGCCATGGCACGGACTACCTTCACAGCCTCGAAGCCTTCCCAGCAGCAGAGCACCACCGGAGCAGCCATCATGCCGCTGCACAGCCATGGGAAAAACGGCTTGTCCTTCAGGTGTGCATAGTGCTCGTCTAGAATCTTCTGGTCAAGCTGCTTCATCTTCATGGCAACAAGCTTCAGACCCTTCTTCTCGAAGCGTGAAATCACTTCTCCGACAAGGCCGCGCTGCAATGCGCCCGGCTTAAGGATGACAAGTGTCCTTTCCATAGCAGACTATTTAATAAACTGTGCGCGGAGTTTCTCGATCTTGGCATCTGCATCAGCTCCTCTGGCACCGAAGTAGAACTTGATCTTAGGCTCTGTACCTGAAGGACGTACAGACACCACATCTCCTTCTGCATTGAAGAACTGGAGGACATTTGACTTAGGAAGTCCAGTCTCCTCAGGCTTGTCATAATCGATAACCTTTGTCACAGGCACACCGGCAAGCTCCTTAGGCGGGTTGTTCCTCATCTCTGTCATGATGGCAGCGATCTCAGCCACACCTTCCTTGCCCTTGCGCACGAGAGATACAAGTCCCTCCTTATAGTAGCCGAACTCGGCATAGATATCCTGGAGGAGCTGATAGAGGGTCTTGCCCTGCTCAGCGGCCCAGGCTGCACACTCAGCTACCATTGCACATGAGATAGGCGCATCCTTGTCGCGCACGAACTGGCCCACATTGAAGCCGTAGCTTTCCTCACCTCCGCAGATGAACTCGCCCTTGCCTTCGTTGCGGCGGACGATGTCGGCGATATACTTGAAGCCTGTAAGCACATTGTACACCTTCACACCGTATTTCTCGGCGATGGCACGGATAAGCTCAGTGGTAACGATGGTCTTCACGACATATTTCGTGCTGTCGATCTTCCCGAGCTCAGACCAGCGTCTGAGGATATAGTATGTAAGCATTGAAGCCGTCTGGTTGCCGTTGAAGAGTACCATCTTGCCTTCATTGTCGCGCACTGCGATGCCGAGACGGTCAGCGTCAGGGTCAGTAGCGAGCACCAGGTCTGCACCCACCTTGTCTGCCACTTCCACAGCCATTTCAAGAGCAGAGTGCTCCTCAGGGTTAGGAGACTGCACCGTAGGGAAATTGCCGTCGCTTACATCCTGCGCAGGCACATGGAAGATATTCTCGAAGCCGAGCCTTGCGAGGATGGCAGGCACGATATGCACACCTGAACCGTGGAGAGGAGTATAGACTATCTTCAGATCCTTGTGCTTTGCACGTGCCTCTGGAGAAAGCATGAGAGTGAGCACATCATCCATGTAGGCATTGTTCATCTCGTCGCCCATGGTCTCGATGCCGCCTTCCTTTCCGTCAGCCTTGTATTTCACCATCGAAGGATCGGAGATGGCATTCACCTCAGCCACGATCTCCTTGTCGACAGGTGAAATGATCTGCGCACCGTCGCTCCAGTATACCTTGTAGCCGTTGTACTCCTTAGGATTGTGCGATGCAGTCACCATCACACCTGCAGTAGCGTGCTTCTTGCGCACAGCGTAGCTCAAAAGAGGCACCGGATGCAGACAGTCATAGATGAAGACATGGATGCCGTTGGCAGACAGGACCTCAGCTGTAATCTTCGCAAACGCAGCACTGTTGTTGCGGCTGTCGAATGACACACAGACAGAATGGCTGTCGCCAGGGACATTCTTAAGGATGTAGTTGGCAAGGCCCTGGGTAGCCATCGCAACAACATATTTGTTCATACGGTTGGTACCTACGCCCATAATGCCACGGAGTCCGCCGGTACCGAACTCAAGGTTGCGGTAGAACGCATCTTCAAGTCCGGCGGGATCAGTCTCCATCAGTCTCCTGACCTCGTCCTTTGTCTCCTGGTCAAAATTGCCGTCAAGCCAGCTCTGGGCTCTTTCTCTGAAATTATTTTCCATAATGTTCCGTTGGTTTATTTCTGTTTACAGATACTCTTGTCAATTGTTTATAGACACTCTGGTTATAAATATTTTAGCTTATGGTTATAAATTCTTTTCCAAATCATACAAATATAGCAAATATATATGAAATAATAGTATTTTTGCAGCCGGATCATAATAAGAAATGGTGGATTTCAGCAATTTCATACTTGAGCACGAACACGACGACACCTCCAGGCTCCTGCTTTCCAAAGACAGATGGCCGGATATAGACATATCGCTCGCTGTCAATACGATAGAGTCGAGGAAGAAGATCAGGACAAAGCTGCCGTCATGGTATGTCTGTCCCGGACTGATATTCCCGAGGAAGCTCTCCGCAGAGCAGTGCAGCTCAGAAGAGACAGCCATGCTGAAAGCTTCTATAGCCTATAGGCTGCTGACACTGGCAGGAAGTCAGGAAAGCGGAGATCCAGAAGAGACAAAGGAAAGTAGAGGAAGTAAGCCAAAGCCACTGATCGCTGACGTCACCGGAGGTCTAGGGGCAGACGACTGGGCCTTCTGCAAGGCGGGATTCAGAGTCCATTACAACGAGATGGACCCGGCTTTGTGCGAAGCCGCGGAAGCCAATTTCCGTACACTCGGATGCACGGACATCACCATCAGCAACCGCATGGTCACGCCGGACGACACCCCGGACACCATCCTGTCGATGACCGGCGGACGGCGCCCTGACATGATATTCGCCGACCCCGCAAGAAGAGACTCCGCCGGAAAGAAAGTTTTCCTTCTGGAAGACTGCAGCCCGGACATCCTGCAGCTCAAGGACATGCTTCTGGAGACCTCTCCGCTTCTCATGGTCAAGCTCTCCCCAATGGCCGACATCACGATGGTCCGTACAAGGCTCGGTGACAGATGCCGCGAGATCCATATCATAGCCTCCAAGGGAGAGTGCCGGGAGCTTCTTGCCGTGCTCCAGAGAGACTGGGCCGGAAGCACTGAATACTACGCATGGGAAGGGCCTTCGGATCCCTTCGTCTCCACTTCTGAAGAAAAAGAGAATGCCAAGGCACGGATATATGATCCTCAGACAAGCCTATATCATCCCCAGACACGCCTATATGAGCCACAGGCACGCCGTCTTTCTGAAGACCGTACTGACATAATGTCTGAGAGCCGGCTGCTGTTCGAGCCCGGGAAAGCCCTGCTCAAGGCCGGGGCCTTTGACTTGATAGCCCAGAGAGAAGAACTCACCAAGCTCTCCCGCTCCACACATCTCTATCTGATAGAGAACAGCCCCACCGGCATGGCAAGCCTCCAAAGGCTCCTCCATCTGGGCAAACTGTTCTGCATTGCAGCAGTCTATCCTCTCTCGAAAGCCGGCATCAGGGAAGCTGCAGCGACCTACGGCAGGACCGATGTCACAGCCAGGAACATCCCGATGACAAGCGAAGAGCTCAAAGCAAGGCTTGACAAGGAAGCACGCAACCGGAAAGGAGCAGGACTCCAAGGAAAGTCCGGTACCTCCAGACAAGAAGAAAGCCCTGCAGCATCCGCAGCCGAGGGCTTCCATATATTCGGAGTAAAATGCGGAGACGGCAGGCAGGCTGAGAACATGCTCATCGTCGCCTACCCCTACAACACTAGTCTTTGATGGTAAGTCTTCCTTGATAGGAGCGGTCATTCTCCTTTGAGGTAGTGCAGCCAGAACTCGCGGTTGGCGGCATCGAAATGCTCCTTCTGCGCGCCCTTGTATCCGTGCATACCGTCAGGATAGATCATGAAATCAAACTTCTTTCCGGCCTTCTGCAAGGCATCGATAAGCTGGAGGGTATTCTGGAAATGCACATTGTCGTCTCCGGTGCCGTGGGTCAGCTTCAGCATCACAGGCTCCGGCTCTCCACCTTCATGGTCTTCTCCGCCAGCTGCCTCACTTTCTGTCTCACTTCCGGTGCGGCAGTCGTCCTCAGCACCCCGACGGCCATATTCCGTAGGATATCCGCCGACATAGTCTATCGTACGAGACACCTTGTAGCCATCCGGATTGTTCTGTGGAGTGTCCATATATCTCTCGGTATAATGTGAGTCATACAGAGCCCAGTCATACACTCCGCCTCCGGCAATGCCGTAATGGAAATATTCCGGAGCCTGCATCAGCAGCATCGATGTCATGGTACCGCCGAAAGAGAAGCCCTCGACACCTATCTTGTCACCCTCGACATAAGGTAGGCTCTGCAGCCACTTGGCCCACTCTACGAAATCCTTGACTTCCCACACAGTCAGCTGCCTGTATACCATGTCAAGCCCGGACCTGCCGTTGTGGCCTGAAGCACGGCAGTCGGCAGTGAGCTCTATGATCCCGTTGTCCGACCACCACTGCGTTGCATCGGTTGGAGTAACCCAGCGGTCCCTCACCATAGGTGTGTCAGGTCCGCCATATATGTCCACATGGACAGGATATTTCCCCGACTCATCAAAGTCCTTAGGATATACTATTGTACCAGGAATCCTGAATCCGTCAGGTGTCGTAAGCCAAACTATCTTCCCGAGGGCATAGTCCTCAGGAGAATACCCCTCATAAGCCATGTCAGCGACCACATGGACCTTTGCCGCAGAAGACCGGGCTCTGCCAGAGGACTTGGCAGACACTGAAGAAGTACTGCCGGCTACTGAAGAGGACCTTGAAGAGGATGAAGACGGATTTTCAAAGACACATACCTTCACAGGAGTCACAAGGTTGGACAAGGACGCGGCAAAATATTTCCCGTCAGGGGAAAAAACCACATTGCGCACATCTAAGGTCGTGTCTGTCAAAGCCGTCACCTGCATCTTCCGGTCCACCCGGTATAAGCTCTGGCGGACACGCGAATCCCTCGACGACGTGAAATACACGTCGCCCTTCTTCTCATCCACGCGCACAATCGCGACATCCCAGTTCTCCCCGTCAGTGAGACGGCTGAGCTGACTGCCGTCATAGGACAGATAGTAGATCTGCTGCCAGTCTGTCTCGAAGCTGCGCACCATATAGAGGCCTTCCTCACCGAAGACCATGCCGCTGATCCAGTCTAGCCAGGTCGCATAGTGCTCGTGGTAAATCAGTTTCTTGGAGCCGTCTGCAGCATCCACGCTATAGAGATCCAGAGTGTTCTGAAGCCTAGGCATCCTGGACACGAAGAACCTGCGGCTGTCCGCGCCCCAGAAAGGAGTGCCGAAATACTGGTCCTGCTCCGGGTCGAAGTCAGCCCACACCACGGGTTTCTCACCTGAAGCATCAGCAATGCCTATCCTCACCTGAGGGTTGGTCTCACCTGCCTTCGGGTAGCGTGTGTTCCTGAGAGTGCCGTCCTGTCCGAACGGTGAATATATAGGGAAAAGAGGCACCATAGTGTTGTCGAAGCGGTAGAAGCCTATGCACCTGCTGTCCGGCGACCACCAGAAGGCCTTGTAATTGGTCCTTCGGCCGAAGATCTCCTCATAGTAGACCCACGAAGCATAGCCGTTCAGGATCAGATCAGTCCCGTCGAAGGTAAGCCTCCTTTCCTGTCCGCTTGCAATGTCAGCGACATATAGGTCATTGTCTCTCGTAAAAGCTATCATCGTCGAGTCCGGAGAATATGTCATGTTGACTGCCCCCTCCGGATGCAGCGGGAAATCGGCATACTTCTCGGGAGCCGTGCCAGGGAAAGCCTTTCCTTTCCTCGCATCATAGAGAAAAGCAGTGCTGTCGGTGTATGTCCCGTCATAGGTAAAGGCTGCGACATCATCCCCCACCCATTTCCATGCCGAAGGCACACTTCTGAAATCCTCCTGCGCTGAATAAAGCGACGGTGCCGTCGCCATGAAAGCGGCCACGGCAACTGCCGCAGCCATGAATTTCCCTCCGATATTTTCCATAATATTTCCAGTCATTTTTCTATCCGAAGAAGCAGTCCTTGAAATTGACAAGATAGACCTTCTCTACTGCCCTCGTCATGGCCGTATAGAGCCATTTCAGATCGTCAAGTCCAAGCTCTTCCTGCCAGAAAGGATTGTCGATGAAGACACACTTCCACTGTCCGCCCTGTGACTTGTGGCAGGTGATGGCATCGGCATACTTGAGCTGCAGGGCATTGTAGTACTTGTCCTCCCTCACAGCCTCATACCTCTTGCGCTTGCTGGTGATATGTGCATAGTCCTCATTCACACCGTTGTATAGCATGTTCTGCTGCTCATATGTCAGAGCTGCGCTCTCTGCATCAAGTGTGTCGAGGATGACCTTAGCATTGATCTCCAGGTCGTCATAGTCAGGGAAGCGGAGCCTGGCCTGGGCGAAATGCAGCCCGTAGCGGTCCTCATAGCCGGAGATCCTGACAAGCTTCGCTATATCTCCGTTGGCTATGTAGTCAAGCCCCTTGACATCCTCAAGGAACTGGTAGCAGTTCTTCACTATCATCAGCTTGTCGTCCCTCACCAGACGGTCTTCCTTGAACTGCACCGCAGCCCTGATGCCTGCATTGTACCTGATCGCCCGGCGGTTGGAGCGGCACAGCACCACAGTCTCATCCTCGCCCCAACGTCCGTAGGCATCCGAAAGCTTCTCTATAAGGTCTCCGCCCTCTATCCTCTCCACATCCGGATATTCCTCCAGTCCCAGATTGCCGTCAAAGAGCCCGCCTTCGGTGATCAGAGTACGGAGTCTCGTGGCATCGGCAAGGATTCCGGACATAGCCTGCTGACGCACCACAGTCACAAGCTCCGAATAGGTCACCCCGCCCAGCATGTCCATATAGTCATGGGAAAGGGCCGGACTGCAGTCAATGCCCACAGGAGGCAGCTGGGCAGCATCGCCTATGAGCACCAGCTTGTTGCCGGCGCCGTTGCGCACATAACTGACAAGATCCTCAAGGAGGTTGCCTGTGCCGAAGAAGCCAGTCGACTGCTGCTCACCGGTATCAATGCCGATCAGAGAGACCTCATCTACTATGTATAATGTATCCTTGTCCTTATTTGGAGAAAGGGAGAACTGGCCGAATCCGTCTCCGCCCACAGACTTCTGCCGATATATGTGCTTATGGATAGTATAGGCAGGCTGCCCGGCATAGCCGGAAAGCACCTTGGCCGCCCTACCGGTAGGAGCGAGTAGCACACATGGAGTCCCGAACTCCTTCATTGTGCGTATGACAGCAGCAATCGCAGTAGTCTTGCCGGTACCGGCATATCCGTTCACGACCATTATGTCACCGTCATCCCCGGCAATGAACCTGCCGAGGTCACCCAGAAGCCTGTCCTGGCATGAAGTCGGCTCAAAACCCATGGCCGATATGAACTTCCTGTATAGAAACTCTCCGCTATCCATCACTAAAATCCAAGAGGGGACAAATTTACGAAAAATATAGTAAATTTGCAGGATTTAGCGACAGCGTGTGAGTCCCAAGACATTGGCTCAGGCTTCGCGAGACTAAGACATTTATGAATAAACCAACTGAAATTCAAGGATATGCAGTCGTAACCGGAGCCAGCAGAGGTCTGGGAAGGTCTTTTGCTCTTGAGCTTGCAGAGCGTCACATCAGCACTATCCTCATTTCCCTCCCGGGAGAAGGCATCAGCCAGGTATGCGAAATGTGCAGGGAAAAAGGGACCGACAGCATATTTTTCGAAGCCGACCTTACTGACCGGAAACAGCTTCTTGCTGTCACCGCAGAAATCAATGCCAGATACAGAGTCAGCATCCTGATCAATAACGCCGGCACAGGCGGAAGCAACATATTTGAACAGGCATCGCTCGACTACATCAGCACAATCCTGAGACTCAACGTAGGAGTGACCACAATGATGACCCATGAGCTGCTGCCGAACCTCAAGCAGAACAGCCGCTCATACATACTCAACATCTCATCACTTGCCTCGCTCACCCCGACAGGCTACAAGACCGTCTACCCTGCCTCAAAGATATTCATAAGATACTTCTCGACAGGTCTCCGCAATGAACTCAAAGGCACAGGAGTCTCCGTCAGCGTCGCCCTTCTGGGACCTATGCCGACCAAGCCAGAGATCGTCGAGAGGATCAAGAGCCAGGGAAAGATCGGAAGATTCCTCACGATATCCACAGAAAGAGCCGCAAGGGAATGCCTGGACAAGATGTTCAGAGGCAAAGCCACCATCGTCTCAGGCATATCCAACAAATTCAGCTACGCCCTGCTGAAATTCATCCCTGAAAGCGTAAGGGCATCGGTAATGACCAGGACCATGCTCAACGAACTCAGATGCCTGGGACTGGACGCAGGACAGGAGTCATTCTCCAGACACAATGACAAGGCTTAGGGCAAGAAAAGTTGACAGGAAACAAACACAGATACAGATGGAACGAATCATAGTCACAGGCGCCAACGGAATGCTGGCCTCCAACATCATAGGAGAGCTTCTCAAGGACGGATATGAAGTCATAGGTACCGTCAGGAGTCTCAGCAGATACCACGGCCCCCGAGGAGAAGGCCTTGAGCTCGCCGAGTGCGACTTCAAGGACACCGCTGCCATGGAAGAGCTCATGGACGGGTGCTCAGGCCTGATCCATGTAGCCGCAATGACCTCCCAGGGCGAGAACGACTACTCCAAGTTCAGGAAAGTCAATGTCACAGCCACTGAAGAACTGGTGAAAGCCGCCATAAGGAAAGGTCTGAAGAGGTTTCTATATGTCAGTACGGCAAATGCGATAGGCTTCGGAGAAGCCGAGGGCAAGCCGATGACCTACCCTTTCACTGAATCCCACTATGCCGTAAGCAAGGCTGAAGCGGAAAAAGTCATTCTCCCGTACAAGGACAAGATAGACATAGTCATAGTCAACCCGACATTCATGGCCGGGCGCTACGGTACAGCCAAGGGTTCCAACAGACTCTTCAATATGGTACGCAAATCTCCTGTCGTATTCTGCCCCAAAGGCGGAAAAAATGTACTGGATGTGCAGGAAGCGGCAAGAGGAATGGTTCTTGCATACCAGAAGGGCCGCAACGGAGAGAACTACCTGATCACAGGAAGGAACTACAGCTACAGGGAGCTGTTCTCAGATGCAGCCAAGGCTATCGGAAGGCACCCTCTGCTCATCACTGTACCGAACTTCCTACTGAAGGCCGCCGGTGCATTGGGAGATCTCTTGCACAAGATGGGAGTGTCCACGGAGCTGTCAAAGAGCAATGTCACTATGCTGATGATCAACAACCATTACCATACCGACAAGGCAGAGAAAGAGCTCGGCTTCAAGGCTGCACCGATCAACTTCAGGGAAATGCTCTCATACGACACAGAAGACTGAATGTCCGGCCAGAATGACCGGATGACCGGGAAACCTGGATAGCCGGGATAAAGCAACAAACCAAAAAGATAAAGATATGTACAGAATGTTTTTTGCTGCAGCAGCAGTATTCCTGTTCTCCGCAGCTGTGACTTTTGCACAGAGCGACGACAAGAAAGAGCAGGCTCAGGAACCGGAGTACGAGTTCACCGTGATAAAGGAAAACCCTATATCATCAATCAAGGACCAGTACCGTTCAGGCACATGCTGGTGCTTCTCAACACTTTCTTTCCTTGAGTCTGAGATAATGAGGATCAAGGGCTACGACAATGTCGACCTATCAGAGATGTTCGTCGTAGGAAAATCATATCACGACAGAGGCATCAAATATGTCCGTCTGGACGGACACCTCAATTTCGGGGCAGGAAGCTCATTCGGAGATGTGCTCCATGTGATCAAGGACTACGGCATCGTGCCTCAGGATGTTATGCCGGGACTCGAATACGGCTCTGAGAAGCCGGAGAACTTCGAAATGGACGCAGCCCTTCTCGGCTATGTGGAAGCCATCGTCAAGAACCCTAACAGGAAGCTCACTACAGCCTGGGTAAGAGGCATGGACGGCATCCTCAAGGCATACCTCGGCGAAGCTCCTGCTGAGTTTGAAGTTGACGGTGTCACCTACACCCCTGAGTCATACCGCGACTACCTCGGCATCAATCCTGACGACTACGTGTCGATCACATCATTCACACATCATCCTTTCTACACAAGCTTCCCTATTGAAGTCTGCGACAACTGGAGGTGGGACTACTCCTACAACGTGCCTCTCGATGATCTGATGAAGATCATGTACAATGCCATCGACAACGGCTACACCATCGCATGGGGCTCTGATGTAAGCGAGAAAGGCTTCACAAGGGACGGACTCGGCACAGTGCCAGATGTTGACCCTGCTCCTGCAGGCGGCTCTGACCAGGAGAAATGGATCGGAAAGGACACTGAATCAGCCAAGGAAGCTGCACAGGAGCCTGCACAGGAAAAGGTTATCACCCAGGAGATGAGACAGGACGGCTTCGACAGGAAGACCACCACAGATGACCACGGCATGCAGATCTACGGCACAGCCAAGGACCAGAACGGCACAATGTACTTCCTTGTGAAGAATTCATGGGGCGATGCCGGCAAATACAAAGGCATCTGGTATGTCTCTGACGCCTTCGTAAGATACAAGACCATCAACATCGTAGTACACAAGGACGCCGTGCCTAAGGACATCAGGAAGAAGCTCGGCATCAGGTAACGGAAATATCCAAAACCGTACTGCAATGAATATCACAAGACATATTCCCAATACTATCACATCCATGAATCTCCTGTGCGGGGCCGTGGGTGTGATATGTGTTTTCAACGGTGAGCCCGGCACAGCGTTCCTGCTGATGCTTCTTGCCGCAGTTTGCGATTTCTTCGACGGTCTTTCCGCCAGGGCCCTTGGAGCATATTCACCGATCGGAAAAGAGCTGGATTCTCTGGCAGACCTCGTAAGTTTCGGACTTCTGCCGTCTCTGATGCTGCACAGGATGATGACGTTACTTGCTCCTCAGGCCGGACTGCTTTGCTATGTACCGCTGTTGCTAGCTGTGTTCTCAGCACTGAGACTCGCAAAATTCAACATCGATGAGCGGCAGAGCGACAATTTCCTTGGACTCGCCACTCCGGCAAGTGCCATGATCTGCGGATCACTGACTTATTACATAGCTCATGATCCTGAGAGTTTCCTTACAAGGTTTGCAGGCGGACCAGTGTTCATCCCGGTGCTTACAGTAATACTCTGTGCACTTATGGTGTCGGAGATCCCTATGTTCTCCATGAAGATCAAGAAAGGCATCCAGAAGGACAGTCCGGTGTACAAGCTCAGGGTAGCTTTCGCCGGTGTGATCGTGGTATCTGTCGTGCTGGTTGCGCTTCTGGGTCTGAACTGGTCGATGATTGTGCTGCTGGTGTTTGTGCTGTACGTCATCATGAATCTGATCAATGCGCTGACGATGCGCAAGGCATAATCCAGCGCAGCAGCGGCA
>JADIMK010000054.1 GCA_017694785.1 Candidatus Cryptobacteroides intestinigallinarum | reverse complement strand
ACCGATGCCCCGGCTGCTGCATCTGCTGATCCTGCAGCTCTGCCGTTGGTTGCGGCAGGCACATTGCCAGGGCTATGCTTCCACTGGTCCCATACGGGGCCGTAGACAGGAGAGATCTCCGGATTCTTCTTTACCCTGCGGGCATAGAGAAGTACGGTCACTATGGCTATTGCCATAAGTATTGCCCAGCAAAGGGTCCTGTATCCTATCCCAGAGAAAAGCTGCAGTCCTGACATCTCCTGTGCTATGCCCACTGTGAACGGGTTAAGCATGGCCCCTGCGAATCCGGTGTGTGCAGCCACATATACCATGCACACACCGACAATCGGGTCATAGCCGAGGGACACGGCCAGCGGAATGATTATAGCCGTGAAGGCTATGGTTTCTTCGCTCATCCCGAACACGGCCCCGAACACCCCGAAAAGGAGCATGACCATTACTATTATCATGTTCCCTATGCCTATGCTCCTGAAAAACCGGTAGCGTTCAAGTGAAGATGCCCGTCCAATGAACCGCATGATGCCGGTGTCTATGGCTTTAGTGCTGTTGACGATGAAGAACGCACCTCCGATGATGAGCACGAAGACTATTATTCCGGCCTGCTGGGTGAATCCCGTATATAGGGCCGAAGCTATCTGCCATGTCTGCGGTGCTGATTCCGTCTCTGTGTATTCCACGCCAGAGCCGTCGGCGGACTCTATGTATTCTCCTCCGGGAACAAACCATGTGGCTGCTGCGCAGAGGATCAGGATGAAGAAAATGATGACGTATGTGTTCGGGGTCTTGAAAGTTTTCATCTTTATAGTCTTGGGGATATGATAAAGTCCCTGCAAATGTACTGAAAATAGTCTATACCATAAATGAAAGACCGGGCCAAATGCTTGGTCCGGTCTTCTGACTATCTGACAATCAGATCGTTGTCTGAAATTTTTCCGTAAATATTGCGAATGGCGATATAGTTGCGGAGAAATTTCCGCGAGTTTTAATGAAGCCTGCATCACTGCAGGCTTCATTTCGGTTAGTTAGCAGTATTTCCCTTTTGGGATTGCGTGTTATTGTTGGTTAGTGGTTAGTATTTGACCGCTTTCCGGTTAAATACCGGTATGTTGAGGCTTTCAACTTTGATTGCCTAAACATTTTCCAAATGTAGCCAAGTTTTTTATATCTGCAAAATTATTTGTAGAAAATGTTCAAATTTATTTAAAAAATGATATTTGCCCGGTTGACATTGTGTCTCGATATTGTCAAAAAACTCCTTATTGATATCGGTTTATGAATCATTTGTCTTCGAGGAGGTCGGGTCTGATCCGGCGTGTCCTTTCAAGAGACTGCTCGTCCTGCCATGCACGGATTAGCTTCGGGTTGCCGCTCAGGAGTACTTCCGGCACCTCCCATCCGTTGAATTCCGCCGGCCTGGTGTAGACCGGAGCAGAGAGAAGCCCGTCCTGGAAGCTGTCGCTCAGGGCAGATGTCTCGTCGGTCAGTGCTCCCGGGAGAAGCCGCACTATGGCATCTGTTATCATCGCAGCAGGTATCTCTCCTCCGCTGAGTACATAGTCGCCGACCGAGATCTCCCTGGTGATGAGGTGTTCCCTGATCCTGTTGTCAATTCCTTTGTAGTGGCCGCAGAGGATGATGATGTTCTCCTTCAGGGAAAGTTCGTTGGCTTCTGTCTGGGTGAATACCTTTGCATCCGGGGTAGGGAATATTATCTCATCGTAGTCCCTTTCGGCCCTCAGCTCTTCAATCATCCTGAATACAGGCTCCACCATCAGTACCATCCCTGCATCTCCGCCGTAGCTGTAGTCGTCGACCTGCAGTCTCGGCCCCTTGCCGTATTTCCTGAGGCTGTGGACGTGTATCTCGACAAGACCTTTCTTTACGGCTCTTCCTACTATCGAATGATTGAGCGGGCTTTCAAGGAGCTCCGGGACTACTGAAATTATGTCGATTCTCATATTGCTGCTGCATATATTATAATGGGTGCAAAAATAGTATTTTGATGAGAGTTTTACTAAAAAAATGGTATATTTGCAGCTTGTAACCGTTTAAGAAACCAATTATACTCCATTTGATCATGAGTGAAGAGAAGATTCCTGAAGCCCTTGCGTCATCAGAAGCTCCGGTAGAGCATGCTGCTGTTGAAAATGTAGATGAGACAGTTGCTGCACAGTCAGAAGCAGCTGTGCCTGAGGAAGTCCATGAGACAGGGGAAGTCCAAGAGACAGAGGCTGAGAAAGTAGAAGAACTTCCTGATTTCACAGGGAAAAGCCTTGCTGAGCTTGCCGGGCTGTTCGAGGACCTGATGAAAAAAGAGGACAGGATGAAGAGATACAAGGAGGCTGAGGCCATAAAGTCAGCCTTCTACAAGAGACTGCTCAAGGAAAAGACCGATGCTGGCTATGAGGCTGATGTAGTGGAGCCGAGCAGCCGTCTTCCTGAAGACGAGACGGCCGCTTCCGAGGAAACTGCTTCTGTAGAAGAAGCTCCTGCAGGTGCAGAAACTGCATCTGAAAAGGCTGAAGCTCCGGTGGAGAATGCAGCTGCAGTATCTGAAAATCCGTTCGTCGAGATAGAGCGCGGTTTCAAGGCCCTCTACAACAAGTTCAAGAAGGAGCGTGCTGAATACAACAGGGAGCAGGAAAAGGAGCGCGAGCACAATCTCGAGCTCAAGAAGGCTGTGATAGACGACCTCAAGGCCCTTCTGGAGAAGCAGGAGGACGTCAACGCCACATTCCCTGCTTTCCGCGAGATCCAGAACAGGTGGAGAGCCATCGGACCTGTGCCTGTACAGAGCTTCAGGAACCTCAATGACACATATCAGCTCTATGTGGAGCAGTTCTATGACATGGTCAAGATCAACCGCGAGCTCAGGGATCTGGACTTCAAGAAGAATCTTGAGGTCAAGGAGAAGTTCTGCGAGATGGCGGAGAAGCTTGCCGACAACGAGAACATAGTTGAGGCCTTCAAGGAACTCCAGAAGCTCCATGAGCAGTGGAAGGAATACGGCCCTGTGGCAAAGCAGTACAGGGAAGCCATCTGGGACAGGTTCAAGGCAGCGACAGCCGTGATCAACAAGAAGTACCAGGCATTCTTCGAGGAGCTCAAGGGACAGCAGGTCGAGAATCTTGCTGCCAAGACAAAGCTCTGCGAGCAGGTAGAGGAGATTGCCGGAAAAGAGATAGCTTCATCCAACGAATGGAACTCGCTTTCTAAGGAAATCGAGGAGATCCAGAAGAAATGGAGACAGATAGGTTTTGCTACTAAGAAGGAGAATCAGAAGATCTACGACAGGTTCCGTGCAGCCTGCGACAAATTCTTCAACCGCAAGAGGGAGTTCTATACTGAATACAAGGAGAGCATGAACGACAATCTCCAGAAGAAGATTGCCCTCTGCGAAGCTGCCGAGGCTCTCAAGGCAAGCACAGAATGGAAGAAGACCACCGACCAGCTCATCAACCTGCAGAAACAGTGGAAGGAGATCGGTGCTGTGCCGCGCAAGAAGTCAGAGCAGCTGTGGAAACGTTTCCGTGCAGCCTGCGACGAGTTCTTCAGCGAGAGAGACAAGAACGCCAAGCCTGAGAATGACTTCTATGGAAACCTCAAGGCAAAGAAACGCCTTATTGCAGAGATCAATGACTATCAGCTTTCGGCAGACGAGGATGAAAATATCGCAGCCATGAATGACTTCATGGAGAGATGGCAGCAGATCGGCTTTGTTCCGTTCAAGGAAAAGGACAATATCGCCAAGGCCTATAAAGATGCCCTCCATGACAAGTTCCCGGACATCTCATCGTCCAAGGCACGCAGGTCGAAGTATGCAAACTCTCCTAAGAGCGAGAGGGAGCGCCTTGTCCAGAAATACATGAAGAAGGAGCAGGACATCGTCACTTATGAGAACAATATCGGTTTCTTCGCCAAATCCAAGAATTCCGAGCCTCTGATCAAACAGATGAGGGAAAGGATAGAGCTTGCGAAGAAAGAGCTCAAGGAGCTCGAAGACCAGATAAGGGCTCTTGACAGTGAAGGACAGCAGAGCCAGGAGACCCCGGGAGGCGACAGAAACGAATAAGATAAGTATGAACAAAAACACAGTCATCGGCTTTATACTGATTTTCGTGATTTTCTTCGGATTCTCATGGTATCAGTCAAAGCAATACAAGAAACAGGTAGAATATCAGGAACAGCAGGATTCGATAGCAAGGGCAGAACAGGCCTATGCCGATTCGATCTGGCATGCCGAACATCCGGAAGACACCCTGGCGGTAACATCGCCACAGGCTGCACCTGTACACAGGAACATTTACAAGGACAGCCTTCTGGAAGTGGCGCATGCTGATTCCGCGTCTCTGGTCACTCTGGCAAACGACAAGGTCGAGGTGGTCTTCACTACCAAAGGTGCACAGCCTTACTCAGTGATGCTCAAGGACTACAAAAGCTATGACAGCACTGACCTTTATCTGATAAAGCCTGGTATGAGCCAGTACGGTATCTCAATATATGCCGGAGAGAACATCAATACAAAGGACTTTGTGTTCAATGTGGCTGAAAGCACCGACAGCACTCTGGTGATGAGGCTGCCTTTTGCCGGAGGCGGATACATAGAGCAGAAATTCACTCTTGAGCCGGGCAGCTACCAGGTGAGGAATGACCTTTCATTCGTAGGCATGGACGGTGTGATTCCACCGAATGTATCCATGTTCGACATCGACTGGAATGTCATCATCCCTCGTCTTGAGAAAGGATACAGGAATGAAAAGCAATACTCCAAGCTTGACTACTGCTATCCGGGCGAAAAGAAACCGGAGCAGATCGGACGCGGAGGACGCTCGACAGAAGAAAGGGTAGACTCAAAGGTGAGCTGGTTCGCATTCCAGGAGCAGTTCTTCTCTGCCATAATGCGTGCTGAGGATAACTTCTCTTCAGCTGCCTTCGGCATCAAGTTCTATGAGGAAAACGACCCTGAGAAGAATCTGATGGTCTGCTATGCCGACCTCAGGTCGGAGTTCAGCCTGGCTTCGGGAGATGTGACCATTCCTTACCACTTCTATTTCGGCCCGAACCATTACCGTACACTCAAGAGCTATGACCAGCATTATGAGAGGATAATCCCTCTCGGAGGTTCGGTGATAGGCCTCATCAACAGGGTGGTGATCATCCCTGTATTCAACTTCCTCGGCCGCTTCATCAGCAACTTCGGTATCATCATACTGCTTCTGACTGTCCTCATCAAGCTTGTGATATCGCCGCTTACGCTCAAGTCATATATCTCTTCTGCGAAGATGGCAGCCCTCAAGCCTGAGGTCGACAAGCTCAACGAGAAATATTCTAAGCAGGAAGATGCCCTGAAGAAACAGCAGGCGATGATGGATCTCTACAAGAGGGCTGGTGTTAGCCCGATGGGCGGATGTCTCCCGATGCTTCTGCAGTTCCCTGTCCTGTATGCTATGTTCCGCTTCTTCCCGGCTTCCATAGAGCTGAGACAGCAGCATTTCCTCTGGGCAGACGACCTCAGCGCATACGACTCCATCTGGGATCTTCCGTTCAATATCCCGCTGTATGGTGACCATGTGTCGCTCTTCGCCCTGCTGATGGCCATCTCGATGTTCCTTTACTCAAAGATGACGCAGAACCAGATGTCCAACGACCCTAGCATGGCCGGAATGAAGTTCATGAGCGTATGGATGATGCCTATAATGATGCTCTTCATCTGTAACAACCTCTCCAGCGGTTTGAGCTACTACTACCTGCTTTCAAACCTCATCACTATGCTCCAGACCTGGTTTGTGAGGAAATATGTAGTGAAGCCGGACGCCATCCTGGCACAGCTCAAGGCCTCCGAAGGCAAGCCTCTGCCTAAGTCCAAGTGGCAGCAGCGTCTGGAGGAAGCTCAGAAGATGCAGCGGCAGATGGCCCAGGAGCAGGCACGCAAACGTAGATAATATGATTGATATTGAGACCGTTGCCGAAAGTGACGGTCTCTTTTTTTATTGCTGTATGTCAACGATTTCAGATACGATCAAACGTCTCAGACAGGAGCTTCCTTCCGGAGTGAAGCTCGTCGCAGTCTCCAAGTTCCATCCGGCCGAAGCCATAGAAGAAGCTTATGCCGCGGGACAGAGGACCTTCGGAGAAAGCCGTCCCCAGGAACTCTATGCCAAAGTGCAGGCCTTGCCTTATCCGGACATAGAGTGGCACTTCATAGGCCATCTCCAGACCAACAAGCTGAAGCTCGTGCTGCCATACGTCGCGATGGTGGAGTCTGTGGATTCTCTCCATCTCCTGGAGGCGATTGACCGTTGGGGAGCCGAAAACGGCAGGACGATAGAGGTGCTTCTCGAATATCATATAGCGTCCGAAGAGACTAAGCAGGGATTCGGCAGGGAAGAGATCCTGGCGATTGTATCCGGAGACAGGAGGAAATACTCCAATGTCCGTATCAGGGGCCTGATGGGCATGGCTACATTCACAGATGACGAGAAGGTCGTGCGTTCTGATTTCTCGAAGCTCATGACACTTTATTCGGAGATCGTGTCCCTGAGGGACCGCGGCAGCTGCGCTGAAATCGGCCAGGACTTCAACATACGCTCCTTCGGTATGACCCATGACTACAGGATAGCTGTGGAAATGGGTGCAGACATGGTCCGCATCGGCACCCTAATCTTCGGCGAGAGGGTATATTAGTTTCTGGAATGGCGGTACTGGGACGGGGCATATCCCGTGAGTTTCTTGAATATGCATGACAGCTGGCTCACACTCCCGTAGCCCAGACGGCTTGAGATGGCTGAAGGGGATAGGGAAGTGGAGAGCAGAAGATCTCTGGCTGCGGCAAACTGCTTCATAGCACAGTATCCGGGGTAGTCATGGCCTGTCTCGAAGCTGAGCAGATCCCTGAAATATGCAGTAGAGAGATTCAGCCGGGAGGCGCAGTATCCTTCGTCCGGAAAGCCCTCAGAAGCAAGGCTGCCGTCTTCGATGCATCCTTCGAGCATCTTGTCCAGCTTACCAATGATCGTCTTGTTCTTGTCCTCCCTTGTGATGAACTGCCGTTCATAGAATCTTGAACAATAGTCAAGCAGCAGCTCTATGAGCCTCGACAGCAGGGTGAGACTGTGAGAGTCGATGTCGTGGTGGAGTTCCTTTTCTATGTCTTCCAGGCATTTCCTAGCTGTCTCCTCTTCACGGAAGGAAAGGTGCAGAGCTTCTTCTTTCCTGTATGAAAAGAATGTATAGCCGGAGAAGTGGCTTCCGAGCGGAGTACAGGAAAGGAGGTCACGGCTGAAGGCAAGCAATGTGCCTTCGGAGGGAAGTGCCCTGGACTGATCCATGCTGAATGTGACGCCAGGCTCCAGAAATACCATTGAAGCTCCGGAGAAATCATAGTATCTCCTTCCGCAGCATCTGCAGCAGCTGTCTTCACCTTTGAATATTATGACGACATAGAAACCGAATCTGACTGCAGCGGCTGCGGCCGTACTGCATGACAGGTCATATATGCCTGCCTGCGGATGCAGAGTACTGGCCCCTAATAGCTTGGAAAGGCTGTCTATTGTCCTGGCCTCGACCATGTCCTTCTGATCAGTCTGCATTGCCTTTGCGGTACTTGTTCGGGGAGCATCCGACCTTCTGCTTGAAGAGCCTGCACAGGTGCTGCGGATACTGGAATCCGAGGCTGTAGGCGATCTGGCTCACAGTGTCTTCTGTGCCCAGTATCTTTTCTTTTGCCAGGTCTATTATCTTGTCCTGGATGAATTCCTGCGGCGTCTTGCCTGTCTCCTTCTTGACCATGTCTCCGAAATAGTTGGCTGAAAGACAGAGCTTGTCGGCAAAATATCGCACCGTCGGTAGTCCCGACTCTTCGGCATTGCTGCCGTCGAAATATTCCTCAAGAAGGGTCTCGAAACGTGAGATGGCACCTCGGCTGACCTTTTCCCTTGTGATGAACTGCCTGTCGTAGAACCTCTGGCAGTACTCCAGCAGCAGCTGGATGTGCATGGACAGAAGGAGCCTGCTGTGCTTGTCGATGGCATGTTCCAGCTCCCGGTTGATTATGCCCAGGCTTTCCATGAACGTCTTCTTCTCTTCGTCAGAGATGTGCAGGGCTTCGTTGGATGAATAGGAGAAGAAGCTGTATCTGCGGATCTCCTTGCCAAGCGGAGTGCCCTTGATGATGTCAGGATGGAAAAGCAGTCCGTAGACATTCTTCTGGGGCTTGTCGTCAGTCATGATGAACTGTGCGCTCTGGCCCGGTGCGAAGCATACGATTGTGCCGTCCTGATAGTCATAAGGCTGCCTGCCGTAGAGGATGTCGCAGCTTTTCACCATCTTCAGGTAGACTGCGTAGAGTCCGTATCTGAAATGTATGTTGCCCGGTTCGCGGGTAGCTTTGTTGAGGTCGATGACACTCACAAGAGGATGCCTGGTCTCAAGTCCGTAGAGTTCATTGTACTTTTCGGTACTGTCAAGAACAAATATGTCGTCCATGCGTCAGATGTTTTCAGCTTACTGATGGCAAAGATAGGAAAACAAAGGATAACACACTTACCCTCTTTACAGAGAATATGACCGCTCTTACATGGAATCACGCGGCTGGCGCATATCTTATGAAGCGATCAGGCAGCTGTCTTCTTCCTGAAGAACCAGCTGAATACATCTTTGAGATCGAGCCCGGAGACTGCTGCCCTGGCACAGATGCAGGCAAGGGCCCCGAAGACCATGAAAAGGATGCCTGCGGAGACCATCATGTCTCCCATGCCGACTATCGGAGGGACGATGCCGCCGAAGACATATCCTGAAGTGCCGAGCAGGGCAGAGGCTATGCCGGCATTGTTCTGTTCAGACTCCATTGCGAGGGCATTGGACGCGGTGAATGCCATCCCTGTCATGGCCAGAAGCAGGAAGAGAAGCGCCTCGTATAGCCAGAATCCGCAGCCGGACACCAGGGCTATGCATATCATTATGCTGAGGGCCAGCATGCCGTCGCTTGACACTGTGAGCGCCTTTTCCATGGTCCTGAACCTTGTGGCAAGGGCCGTGGTGACAGCCATGGCCACTGCATTGAGTCCGAAGACGAGGCTGAACATCAGCTGCGATATGCCGAAATGCTCCTGCATGATGAACGGTGCAGAGGCTACGTTTACGAATATTATCGCCATCGTGAGCCCGTACTGCAGGATATATTTGAGGAACCTTCTGTTGTGCAGGACTTCGCGGAATCCTCCGAGGAAGGCTTCCTTGCTGTTTTTCTTCATCTTGGATCCGGAGAGCGGCTCGCGCATCCTGATGCTCCCGGCAAGCAGCCCGGCACCTATGGCCATAAGGCACCAGAATATACCTTTCCAGCCACCGAAGCTGGCTGCGATGCCGCCGGCGATAGGGGCAGCTACTGTAGCTATGCCGTTGATGGCTCCGATCAGCCCGAGCATCGTGGCGAGCTCCATGGCTGAATACTTGTCGGATGCTATCGACCTTGAGAGCACGACTCCGCCGGCTCCGGCAAAGCCCTGGAGGAACCTCATGGCTACAAACTGGGAGATCGTGTTGGCATATATGCAGCCTATGGTGGAGAAGAGGAAGAGGGTCATGGCTATGATGAGAGGCTTCCTGCGTCCGTAGCGGTCGCTCAGAGGCCCGAATATCAGCTGACCTACGGCAAGTCCTATCATGCTCGTGGTAAGGCCCAGCTGCACCATCGATGAAGAAGTGGAGAAATATTCTGTCATTTCGGGAAGGGTCGGCAGGTACATGTCCATGACGAACGGCCCGAAGGCGCTCAGCGTCCCCAGGAAGAGCAGCATGAACAGCTTTGAATTCTTTCTCCTCAGTCTCATTGTTTTCCCCTTTTTATTTTCCGGGCACAAAAATATCCCATTGCATCCGATTGCGGCATTTCTTAAAAAGTACAAAACATTTCATTTTCGGAAAAATATATGAAAACACACCATATTTATTATCTTTGTGCGGAATTCGAGACAACCGAATCTGATAGATATGGAAAAGATAATATTGACAGGAGACCGTCCGACCGGACGCCTGCACCTCGGACATTACGTGGGGTCTCTGAAGAGAAGAGTAGAACTCCAGAATTCAGGCAGCTTTGACAAGATATTCATCATGATAGCCGACGCCCAGGCGCTGACTGACAATGCAGACAACCCTGAGAAGATCCGCCAGAACATCATAGAAGTTGCCCTGGACTATCTCTCATGCGGACTTGATCCTGCCAAGAGCACAATCTTCATCCAGTCGCAGATCTCCGAACTGTGCGAACTCACATTCTATTATATGGATCTTGTCACCGTGTCAAGGCTGCAGCGCAACCCGACAGTCAAGTCAGAGATCCAGATGCGCAACTTCGAGACCAGCATCCCGGTGGGATTCTTCACATACCCGATAAGCCAGGCTGCGGACATCACAGCCTTCAAGGCTACTACAGTGCCTGTGGGCGAGGACCAGGAGCCTATGATCGAGCAGACCCGTGAGATCGTCCGCAAGTTCAACTCAGTCTATGGCGAGACTCTCGTGGAGCCTGAGATCCTTCTCCCTGAGAACTGCGCCTGTCTGCGCCTCCCGGGTACAGACGGCAAGGCCAAGATGAGCAAGTCGCTGGGCAACTGCATCTACCTGTCCGACACTCCTGAGGATGTGCGCAAGAAGGTGATGAGCATGTACACCGACCCGGGACATATAAAGGTAGAGGATCCGGGCAAGATAGAAGGCAACACTGTCTTCACATATCTTGATGCATTCAGCAGGCCGGAGCACTTCGCCGAATTCCTTCCTGAGTATGCATCCCTCGATGAACTGAAGGAGCATTACCGCAAGGGCGGCCTCGGAGATGTCAAGGTCAAGAAGTTCCTCAACAATATCCTCCAGGCTGAGCTTGAGCCTATCAGGGCTAGACGCAAGGAATTCGAGCAGGACATCCCTGGAGTGTACAGGATGCTCAAGGAAGGCAGCGATGCTGCACGCGAAGTAGCGGCACAGACTCTTGCTGAAGTCCGCAGGTCAATGAAGATCAACTATTTCGAAGACACTGAACTCATCGCTTCACAAGCTGAAAGATTCCGTAGATGACAGTACAGCCCACAAGGGCGGAAGCCATCCTGCCTGATACCGGCCGTCTCCGCTATGAAGAGACCGACCTGTCTTTCCTGGAAAGCAGTCCGGTCCATTTCGTCTGCGGCATATATCTGATATGTGTGCGCGGCAGGTGTGAGGTGTCTACGGGTGCGGAGACATTCATCCTCAGCGATGAGACGGAACTCATATTTCTGGCGGGTACTCTCCTTCAGAGGGTATCCGCCACTCCTGATTTCAAGGTGAGGATGCTTCTCATACCGAGAGAGGTCTACATCAGGGCGATGCTCCCGATCGATACCCCTTATCTCAACTATGCAGATGAACATCCATGCTACAAGCATACCCAGGATGTCCGCAGCAGGCTGACATGGAAGCAGGTGTGCGTATGGATGGACACTGCTAAGATGTTCTTCTCCGGCAGCTACAGGTCGCAGTACATGGATATCCTGGAGTTCGACTATCTCCAGGCTTTCCTGATATGGCTTTTCGGCACTGTGCCGGAAAAGCTTGAAAACGAGTCCCAGTACACAAGGCAGCAGCAGCTCTGCCAGAGGTTCCTGCAGCTGCTCAGGGAGTATGCGCCGAAGGAGCATACGGCGGCTTTCTATGCCGAGAAGCTCTGCATATCGCCCCGCTATCTCCACAAGGCCACTACGATGTGTCTCGGCGGCAAGTCTCCGAAGCAGCTGATCGAAGGACAGCTTCTTGCTGAGACGAAGGTCCTGCTGAGCAATCCTTCGCTCACGGTGACTGAGATTGCCGAGCAGCTCAGCTTTCCGGACCAGTCCTATCTCACCCGTTTCTTCAAGCGGCACACCGGGATGTCCCCCAGGCAGTTCCGCCAGAGGAAAGGCTGATACATCCGGGACGGTCCTCCTGGAGAAAAGCTATAGTATGAGAGTGATCAGCGGAATGCTTATTATCGACAGTAGGGTAGAGATGAGCAGTCCCTGCACCATGATGGTCTCGTCCTTCCCGTACTGGAGGCAGAACATGGCTCCATACGTACCGACAGGCATTGCAGCCAGCACAGTGTTGATGCCGAGGATGTCTCCGCTGAATCCTATAAGACGGGTCAGGTAGTATATGACTACCGGAAGGACAAGCAGGCGCAGGCATGAGATCAGCCATACCAGCCGTCCGGCGAATATCTTCTTCAGATCCATCTGGGCCATGGATGTACCTATGACGAGAAGAGCCGCTGGTACAGTGATGTTGCCCAGAAGGGTGAGAGGAGTGACAATAATGTCCGGGATGCCCTTTATGTCGCAGCATACTATCACTACCGACAGGTAGCATGCTATCATTGCCGGGGTCACAAGCACTTTCCAGTCAAGCTTGAGTCCTCCTTCTCCTCCCTGGATCATCTTTCTTCCGAGAGAGAAGGCAAGGAGGGTGAAAGGTATGTTGAGCAGACTCGCATAGAAGATGGCATAGCTGCCGAATATCGATGATACAATAGGATAGCCGATGAAGCTGACATTGCCGAATGTGAGCATGAACCCGTATATCCCCTGCTTGTCCTTGTCCTTTGACAGAAGCCTTGAAAGAAACTGTGCGGCAGCCACGAAGAATGCGTAAGTCACGACTCCTATGGCCAGGACAGGAAGAATCATCTCCTTGTCAGGGGAGATGTCGCCCATGACAGAGGAGACGATTAGGCAAGGGCTGCTGATATTGATCACAAAGACCGACAGCTGCTGGGAGAAGCGCCCGTCGATCATCTTCATCTTTGCTGCGGCAAATCCTACGATTATGAGGATGAAAAGCGCAGCCATCTGGGAAATGATGTCCAACATTTGATAAGTCCGTTTGATTTTCGGGGCGCAAAAATAATAAAATCTGCAGATATTATATACTGTCGTCTATAAAATGGTGTTGCCACGAAAAGTTGAGGTAATGTGTGCCGCCATCGTCGTCCGTAAGTATTCCTGTCAGAACCATATTGTCTCCGGAATACGATATTTCGATTGCTCCTGCTGTAAAATAGTCAACTGAAGACGAGACCGCACCATCATTATAGTAATTGCATAACTCATAACTGGACATATCACGATACAATGTCCCCGGATCATAAGCTCCTTCCTCGCCAAGGCTATAAGTCCCGGCAGGAAGCCTTATGTCATTCATATCTGATGGCGGGTCAGCTGTAAATACATAGAAAATATAATATCTGCCGCCGACAATCCATGTGCCCTCAGGAGTATCGTCGATATCTGATAATATTAATTTATACCAGTATTCCGAGTCTTCAGAGTACTTGAGTCCATAATAAATTCCGCAGCAGTACAATGTATCATACGCGTATATTATGTCTTCTTCCGGTTCAGTGTAGTTCGGTATAATGCAAGGGCCTACATAAGATACGTAATGGGTGCGTCCTGCTTCATCCGTCAACACTCCGCTTATGATGATGTCGTCTCCGGAATAAGATATGGATACCTCCCCTGAAGTGAAACAATACTCATGATCGTCATTGGTCCAGACTTCACAGTATGCGGAATAATCGTACGCCAGTGTTCCGGCGGATAATATATTAGGCTCACCTAACAGGTAAGTGCCGGCAGGCAACTGTATGTCTTCCATATCAGCAGGCGCTTCAGCAGAATAGAAATCCAGACAATAGTAGTCGCCGTCATAATCTATACTTCCATCTTCATAGTGCTTCCCGTATTCGTAGAGCCAGATTGTATAATTGTATTCGTTTGCGTTTTCGACCGGTTGTCCATAATAGCCGCCGAAAGCAAATCGTGTCTCAAGATGAATTTCATTCCCGGCATCTTTGCCTCCGATGGAATCCTTGTCGCATCCAGCTGCCAGCATGGCCATGCCTATGGCAGCAATCAGATAGAGATTTCTCATGAAAATTAATTTTATAGGTTATGTTCACTGTTTCTTCAAGGTAGGCAATGCTCCGGTGAGTTCGTAACGCCACTCTGAACCTGCATTCTGCAAGGCGGTGTTCATGGCATCCTTGGCTCCTGACCAGTTACCGTCCGTCACCATCGTGGTTCCGCCGGTGCCTACCTGGTCTTCACCGATGCCTTGTATCTGGCCGTTGCTTCCCCAGTAGCAGGCGGTGATGATACCGCCATACGACATGAGGCCCTTGTAGTTCCGTCCCGCCACGCCGCCTGTGGTTCCGCTCGGACCGTTGATATTCCTTTTGGCATGATAGCAGGCGGTCAGGGTGCCTAAATTGTTGCTTCCCGTTACGCTGCCTACATAG
>JADIMK010000053.1 GCA_017694785.1 Candidatus Cryptobacteroides intestinigallinarum | reverse complement strand
GCAAATATAGCGATTAAGCGAGAGCAAAGGCAAATTTATTTGGCTTTGCCGAGCGCCAGCTATAAATGAACTCCACAACAGAGGTCAAATATAGCGATTAAGCGAGAGCAAAGGCAAATTTATTTGGCTTTGCCGAACGGCAGCTATAAATGCGAACGCAGTGAGCAAATATAGAGGTATTTCCGGAAAAAATATTACTTTTGTCCCCCTGTGCCTCAGGAAATACCGGTGTCATGTGCCGGTGTGCCAGGCATCTCTAAGCAATAGCCATGGATTGGATGGAAATCTTTGCTCTCGTCACGGGAGTCATCTACATATATCTGGAAGTCAGACAGAAGAATTTCATGTGGATAGTGGGTCTGCTGACCAGCGCAGCGGCAGTATATGTCTTCACGGAAAGGGGGCTTTATGCGACGGCTGCATTGAATGTCTACTATCTTGCCGTCTCGCTGTGGGGTCTGTACCAATGGCGCAGGGACAGTATGCGCCTTGAGGCAAAGGGTGTGGCTCCGGATGGTCATAAGGAAGATGTGATACACCTGAGGCATCTGACGTCAAGGACCGCAATCGTCAGTGCCATAGTCTATTCCGTATCTACGGCGCTTCTGATCTTCATTATGGAAAAGATAGGTGATCCGATGTCTTTCCTTGACGCGGTTGTGACTGTGCTGGGCGCTGTCGGTACATGGTGGCTCAGCCGTTCATATAAGGAACAGTGGCTGTTATGGATCGTTGCGGATATCCTGACGGTGGTCATGTGCCTGATGCAGGACATGTATTATATGTCAGCCCTGTATGTGGTATATACTGCATGTGCCGTCTACGGGTATTTCCACTGGAAACGTCGCGGAGTCTACATAAACGGCTGATGCGTAAAAAGACATCCTTTTGAAGGATATCCGATTTTGATTAAATTTGCGGACATTTTACAGGCAAGGGATATGAAACTCATAATAGAAAGCGGAGCCACCAAGGCAGACTGCTGCCTGATTGACGGAGACGGTGCTGTCCGTTCCCGCTTCAGGATCGGCGGCATCAATCTGGCTTCAATGGATGAGTCTACGGTATCACAGCGTGCTGGTGATGCCGTTTCTTTTGTCCTCTCAGGTGGATTTGTTCCGGAAAAGGATGTGACGGATGTATTTTTCTATGGAGCCGGAGTCATCGGAGAAGATGATTTCACAAGACCGTACGCGGAAAAGCAGGGGAATCAGCTGGATAAAGCCGATGGAAAGGCAGATGACGGAAAGGATGCTGTCAGAAAAGCTTTCCCCGGAGCGGTATTCCATTTCAATTCCGATCTTATGGCGGCTGCCAGAGGATTGTACGGAGACGGCTCTGGTATAGTCGCTATCCTAGGTACAGGGTCCAACAGCTGTCTCTACAGAGGGGGACATATTGTGCGCAATATACGTCCGGGTGGCTTCATATTGGGGGATGAAGGCAGTGCAGCTGCTCTGGGCAGACTGTTCCTTGCCGACTATGTAAAGGATATGCTTCCGGTTGAAGTAGCTGATGCTTTCTATAAGGAATATTCCCTTGAGTATGAGGATGTTGTCCGTCTGGTGTACAGGAGTCCCGCTCCTGCGGCATCCGTGGCTGCATTTGCCCCGTTTATTGTCAGATGGCAGGAAAATCATCATGTCCGTCCGATGATACGCAGGAATTTCATGGATTTCATCGAAAGGTCGCTTCTGAGGTATCTGGGTGATACATTGAAAAATGGAGAAGACAAGAGGAACGTGGAAGTCCGGGTGACGGGATCTTTCGGCTGCGCATGCCGGGAACTTCTCCAGGAGACAGGGAGAGGCTGCGGCATAAGTTTCACAAGCTTCGTCCCGGCGCCTATGGACGGACTCATCGAGTACCACAGGACACATTGAAGGCCGGCAGAAGGTGGTAAGGAAGTACAACGGAAGTCGGTAGGAAAGTACAACAGAAGGTAATAGGAAAAGGATAGAATGTACAAGGAGAATTATCCTTCCAAACTGCTTGCTGAAGCAGTGGAGGCAATAAATATGCTGCCGGGGGTCGGGAAACGGAGTTCACTCAGGCTTGCTCTGCATCTTCTCAGGCAGCCTCAGGAGAATGTCCATCATTTCACTTCGGCCATAAACCGTCTGAGGGATGAGGTCAGGTACTGCAAGGTGTGCAGGATGATCTCCGATGATGATGTCTGTTCGATATGCTCTGACCAGAGCAGGGACAGGAACACCATCTGCGTCGTTGAGAGCGTAAGGGATGTAATGAGCATAGAGAACACAGGCCAATACCATGGTCTGTATCATGTGCTCGGAGGAATAATCTCTCCGATCAATGGTGTCGGCCCTTCGGATCTGACTATCCGCGAGCTGGTGGAGCGCGTGGAAAGTCTGTGCGGAGAGGCAGCCGGCGGGAATGTAGAGGTGATACTGGCTCTGAGCGGAGATGTCGAGGGCGAGACGACCTCATTCTACATCTACCGCCAGATAGAGAAATATGGAGTGAAAGTATCCTCGCTGGCAAGAGGGCTCGGATTCGGGGATGACCTTGAGTATGCCGACGAGCTTACCCTCGGCCGCTCTATTGTCAACCGCCAGGTATTCCATCCCTGAACCATTGCTTCACAACAGTAATTAACAAATAGTGCCGATAATATGGATTTCATAGAGATAATCCTTCTGTCTCTTTCGCTGAGCGTGGATACTTTGGTCGTTTCTCTGGGAGGAAGCATGTCCCTGGGCCGGATCTCTCCGGCAAAGGTCCTGAAGGTGTCGCTTGTGTTCGGCCTGATGCAGGCCGGTCTTATATTTGCCGGCTGGCTGCTTGGGGCTTCTGTAGCTTCTATAGTCCACAAGGTGGCACATATCATAGGATTTGTAATATTGCTCTATATCGGAGGCTCCATGATATGGACAGCTGTCCGCAGCTCTGAAGAAAAGGTAGACCTCAACGGCATGAGGCAGCTGCTGCTTGCTGCTTTTGCAACCAGTATCGATGCCTTTGCCGTCGGAGTATCCCTTGCGATGGCAGGGATGGCTCTCAATCCTTCTCTTTCAGTGACCCTTACAGTCTTCGGGATCACGGTTCTGGCTGCAGCATTCGGGGTCGCGGGCGGAAGTTTCATCGGGTGCAGGTTCGGGACTCCGGCGCGTATCATAGGAGGCCTTGTTCTCATGGCTATCGGCATAAAGCTGTTGTTCTGAAACATTGCCGGTTTTGTTGGTTTTCATTTGAAATCTCGTCAGAATTACATACTTTTGCCGAGTTCTCTGCGGAGAAGGCGTCCCTTATGTCTAACTTTTCCGACTGGCGTGCCGGAACAAAAGCGTATGCGTTATGATTGAAATCTTCTACAAGTCAAACGGTCAGATGCAGATGTCGCAGTCGGAAGAGGTATTCAAGAACCTCAATGTGCAGGATGTCGTATGGATAGATCTCTTCGCTCCTACCGGTGATGAAAAGCGTGCTGCAGAGGCATTTGTAGGTACTACAATCCAGAGCCGTGCGACTGCGGAGGAAATCGAGAGTTCATCCCGATTCTCGGAGACAGAGAATGCGATATTCGCCAATACCAACTTCCTGATTCCTGGTCCTGAGGAATATTCAATGGAAGCGGTCTCATTCATCATCACAGGTAATGTCCTTACTACTCTGAGGGAATGTCCTCTGAGAAGTTTCACTGACCTCCAGCGCAGGATGATGGCTTTCCCGAAGATGTATCCGTCAGGTTTCCGCGTGTTCGTCAGCATCCTTGAGCAGAGGATTGACCTCGATGCCGATATGATCGAGCTCATGTCCAAGGAGATAGAGCAGTACAACAGGAAGGTCAGCCTGGGAGAGGACATCAATGAAGAGTTCCTCCTTGACATCAATCAGCTGCAGGAGAATACTATGCTTGTGCGTGAGAACATAGTCGACAAGCAGAGGGTCATATCGAGTCTGCTGAAGAGCAGCAAATATCCGCATGAGCTCCAGTCCAAGCTGAATGTAATGCTCAAGGACATATCCTCACTGATCAACCATACCAACTTCGGCTTCGAAAGGCTTGAATATCTCCAGAATACAGTTATAGGTCTCATCAACCTCGAGCAGAACAAGATCATGAAGGTCTTTACTCTGGTATCGCTTCTTCTGATGCCGCCGACCCTGATAGCCAGCTTCTACGGGATGAATGTTGATCTTCCTTTGACCGGGTTCAGCTGGTCCTGGGCACTTATTCTTGTATTCATGCTTCTTTCATTCGGGCTGATCCTTATAATATTCAAGAAGCGCAAAATGCTCTGATAAAGGCCAAAAAACGGCCTGAAAGTTTGACAATCCGGAATTTATGTATAAATTTGCGCGCCTTTTGACCGGAGGTGCAGGTTTTCCTGTCCCCCGGAAGGCTTATGAAATAAAGTCAAACCCACTAATTTGTTTTAATTTACTTTTTTATGGAAGAAAACAAAACAGTTGTTGCAGAGGAAGCTCCAAAGGCTGAGACTGTAGAGGCTCAGGCAGCACCGGTTGCTGAGGCTCAGGTTGCAGATGCTCCTGCAGCAGAAAAGACCAAAAGCACCATTCTGAATGCTTCTGTCGATCCGGACAAGTTCGACTGGGATGCGTTCGAGAATGATGACGTCTACGGCGAGGACAAGAGCAAAGTCGCCGAAGAGTATGACAAGACTCTTTCAAAAGTTGTTGAGAATGAAGTTGTCGAGGGCGTTGTCACTGCCATCAGCAAAAGAGAAGTCATTGTCAACATAGGCTACAAGAGCGAAGGTGTCATCATGGCTCCTGAGTTCCGTTACAATCCTGACCTCAAGGTCGGAGACAAGGTTGAAGTCTATGTAGAGACTGCCGAGGACAAGAAAGGGCAGCTCGTCCTTTCCCACAAGAAGGCCCGCGCACTCCGCTCCTGGGATATGGTCAACCAGGCTTACAACAACAATGAGGTTGTCAAAGGTTATGTCAAGACCCGCACCAAAGGCGGCATGATCGTCGATATCTTCGGCATCGAAGCCTTCCTTCCGGGATCACAGATCGACATCAAGCCTATCAGGGACTACGATCAGTATGTTGACACAACAATGGACTTCAAGATCGTCAAGATCAACCAGGAGTTCAGGAATGTGGTCGTTTCACACAAGGCACTCATCGAGGCCGAGCTCGAGCAGCAGAAGAGCGAGATCATCAGCAAGCTCGAGAAAGGACAGGTTCTTGAAGGAACAGTCAAGAACATCACTCCTTACGGTGTATTCGTTGACCTCGGCGGTGTTGACGGACTTATCCACATCACAGACCTTTCATGGGGCCGTATCAACCATCCTGAGGAGGTCGTACACCTTGATGAGAAGATCAGGGTAGTCATCCTTGACTTCGATGAGTCCAAGAAGAGGATCGCCCTCGGTCTCAAGCAGCTTACAGTACATCCTTGGGATGCCCTTGATCCGAACCTCAAGGTCGGTGACAGAGTGAAAGGAAAGGTTGTCCTCATCGCTGACTACGGTGCATTCGTAGAGATAGAGCCGGGTGTTGAAGGCCTTATCCACGTATCAGAGATGTCATGGTCTCCAAGGCTCCGCATCGCCCAGGATTTCCTTAAGGTAGGTGACGAAGTCGAGGCACAGATCCTTACCCTTGACAGGGAAGAGAAGAAGATGTCCCTCGGACTCAAGCAGCTTGTTCCTAATCCATGGGAGAACATCCGCGAGAAATATCCTATCGGATCAAAGCATACAGCTATCGTTCGCAATATCACCAACTTCGGTGTGTTTGCAGAGCTTGAGGAAGGAATCGAAGGTCTCGTACACATCAGCGATATCTCATGGACAAAGATCAAACATCCTTCAGAGTTCGTCCAGCCAGGAGACAAGATCGATGTTGTAATCCTTGACTTCGATGAGGAAAACCACAAGCTCAGCCTTGGCCACAAGCAGCTCCTTCCTAATCCATGGGATGAGGTAGAAAGCAAGTTCGCTGTCGGAACAGTACATGAGGGCAAGATCTCCTCAATCTCTGACAAGGGAGCTACAGTAGCTCTTGACAATGATGTAGAGGTATTCTGCCCTACAAAGGAACTCGTCAAGGAAGACGGTACAATGCCTGTAGCAGGAGATGTACTTCCGTTCAAGGTAACTGAACTCAAGCGCAGCACCAAGAGGATTTCACTCTCACATGTCAGGACTTATTCTTCAGTAGAGGACAAGAAGTCAGACAGGCCTGCATCTGAGTCAGACAACACAAAGAAGGCAGTGAAGAAGATCAACTCAAACATTGAGAAGACTACACTCGGAGACATTTCTGAGCTTGCTGCCCTCAAGAGCAAACTTGAGAAAGGTGAGTAATCTCATCATCAGATGAATTTCACTCTTGACATATTGGGCACGGCTTCGGCCCTGCCCACTATGAAAAGATATCCTAGCGCCCAAGTACTGGATGTACGGGGGCGCTTGTTTTTGTTTGACTGCGGAGAAGGTGCCCAGATGCAGATGCGCAGGATGGGTATACCATATCTCAGGATATCTGTCATCTGCATATCACACATCCACGGAGACCATATCTTCGGCATCTTCGGACTGCTCTCGACCATGTCCATGCTCGGAAGGACTGCCCATCTGGACATCTTTGCCCCGAGGGCTTTCGGTCCGATACTGAAGTTCTATCTTTCCTATTTCGGGGAAGGGTCGAAATTTGAGATAGAACATCATGTGCTTTCGATGAAGTCTCCTGAAAAAGTCTGGGAGTCGCGTCACCTTGAGCTTGAAGCCTTTCCTCTCAACCACAGGATAGAGACCTATGGATTCATCCTGAGGGAAAAGGAACCGATGTTCAATGTCAGGAAAGATGCGATAGAACGCTATGGACTTACAATCGCGGAGATAGCGGCTCTTAAGAGGGGAGCGGATGTTGTCCGTCCGGCGGGCGAAGATGTCTCTCCTGGCATCGGCAACGGATTCAGACGCTTTTCCGGTGGGCCGGAGCCTCTTGTGATAAGATGCAGTGAGGCTGCATACAGACCTTTCATTCCACGCAGTTATGCTTACTGCAGCGATACTGCTCCGTTTCCTGAGCTTCCTGACTGGGTCCGCGGGGTAAGTCTTCTGTATCATGAAGCCACTTTTACTGACGAACTTTCCGATATTGCGGAAAAGACCAGCCACTCTACAGCCAGGCAGGCAGCTGAATGTGCATCGGCTGCAGGTGCCTGCCGTCTCCTTATCGGCCACTATTCGTCCCGTTTCACCGATACCTCAGTCTTCCTGAAGGAAGCAAAGGAAGTGTTTCCGGCCACCATCCTTGCCAATGAGGGCGATGTCATAGAGATACCTCTTGAGAAGATGATACCGTAGGTATGCAGATAATGCTTTGTGAAACAGCAAAATTTGCATAAATTTGTGTAATAAATGAATCCGATGTACCATCATATACCAGTTCCTGCCGTATGGGGATTGAGGCTGGCCCTCTTTCTTGTCATGATGACAATTCCTGTCTCTGTCTGTCTTGCTGACAGATCGCCGCAGCAGGCCTACATTGATAGATATTCAAAGACTGCTGTAGCGGAAATGTACCGTTCGGGGGTCCCGGCCAGCATTACACTGGCTCAAGGTATGCTCGAGTCTTCGAACGGTCAGTCAGAGCTTGCCGTGAAAGGTAACAATCATTTCGGTATCAAATGCCACGACTGGACAGGAGCGAAGATGTACTATGACGATGACCGCAGGAACGAGTGTTTCCGCAAGTATGATTCTGCATGGGAGTCGTTCAGGGACCATTCTGATTTCCTGAGATACAGGGACAGGTACAAGTCTCTCTTTGATCTTAAGAACACTGACTACAAAGGCTGGGCTTACGGGCTGAAGAGAGCCGGTTATGCCACAGATCCGGCATATCCGAGGAAGCTGATCAAGCTTATCGAGGACTATGGACTGGACCGTTTCGATACCATGCCTGCAAGCTATGGTGCAGGAGCTGAGGATGATGGAGCTTCAAAGACTGCCGCAAAGGCGAAAAAACGCCGGACCAGGAAGAATGCTGCAGAATCTGATGCTGCTCAGACTATCCCTGAATCTCCGACAGTACTTGAGCAGGCTCAGCCTCTTGATCCGGATCAGGGCAGAAAATTCAGTTTCCCTCTTTCACGTCAGCTTTATTCGCAGAACGGAGTGCCTTTCGTCTATTCTGTCCCGGGGGAGACATATTCGGATATAGCAAGATCCAACGGATTGTTCCATAAGGAAATATTGAAATACAACGATCTGTCTTCAGATGAAACCCTTCTTCCGGGGACTGTGGTCTATCTCCAGAAGAAGAAAAACCAGGCTGCAAGGCAGGTTGAGATGCACATAGTAGATTCCGACGAGACTCTCAGGGACATCGCTCAGCGCTATGGTGTCCGTATGAAGAGCCTTGAGAAGATCAACGGATTTGAGCCCGGTCATCCTCTGAGGGAAGGAGATGTCGTGTATCTGAGAAAGTGAAAAAGAACTGTCAATGAAAAATAACAGAATTATCTTCGGTGTCATTGTGGCAGCGGTTTTAGCTGCCGCAGCTTTTTTTGTGGGAAGGTATGTCGCGGACAACAGGATGCCTTGTTTTTCCGGGAAGTATGTCCTCTATGTCTATCCCGATACTGACCCTCAGGCCATTGTAGACTCTCTTTGCAAAGGTGCCGGTGCAGTGCGTTACGGCAGTGTCCGCCGCAGCGCTTCAAAGGAACAGCTCCAGGAAAGGGCGAAGCCCGGCAAATATCTCATAGAGCCGTCGTTCACCGCAGTCTATGCGATAAGGATGATATGCAACGGCTGGCAGACACCGCAGAACCTCACTCTTTCAGGGACCATACGCAGCAAGGGCAAGCTCTCAGCTGCAATAGGACGGCAGATGATGGTGGATTCGGCCCAGGTCGCATCAGCTCTGGAAGATTCTTCATTCCTGGCCGGATATGGCTTTACACCGGAAAATGTGTTTGCCCTTTTCCTGCCTGATACCTATCAGATGTATTGGACTGCATCTGTAAAGGATATATTTGACCGTTTCAAGAAGGAGTACGATGCCTTCTGGACTGATGAACGCAAGGAAAAGGCTGCAGCCCAGGGCCTGACTGAGCTTGAAGTGTCCACAATGGCTTCGATCGTAAGTGGGGAGACCCTTCAGAAGTCAGAGTATCCTGTGATAGCCGGAGTCTATCTCAACCGTCTCCACAAAGGGATGAAGCTTCAGGCCGACCCGACGATAGCATTCTGCTATGGATATACGCTTGACCGCATATACAGGAAGCATCTCAAGGTAGATTCACCTTACAATACCTACAAGTATGCAGGATTGCCTCCTGCCCCTATCAACGTGCCTCCGAAGGCCTGCATCGATGCGGTACTCAATCCGGATCAGCATGGCTATATATATTTCTGCGCAAGTCCGGCATTTGACGGTACCCACAGGTTCGCAGTGACCTATGGCGAACACCTCAAGAATGCAAGGGAATTCCAGCGGGCTCTTACTGTACGTCAGCGTGAGAGGCAGATGTCTGCCTCATAGCAGCTTCCTTCAGTTTTTCTCCTATTATTCTTGCCGAGCATGCGATGAGGTCTTCGCAAGGACGTTTCCTGTAGTATTCAGGGGTCCTGTCCGACGGCACAGGAGACTCTGTCTTGAGTTCTATCGGCTTCCCGTCATTTCCTGTCTGTGACGGAATCCCGATTCCGGCTTTGTTTACTGTACTTTTAGGTACAAGTCCCAGAAGTTCCTTGCATACGATGGAGCCGTTCTCTTCCCTGAATTTTCCGGCGACCTCCTGAACCAGAGCATAGTTTGCTGTCCGGTCTGACTTTATCGTCGGGTCTGCGGCCGGTGAAATGTAGCCGGCTATCATGAACATCGCGCTTACCGATCCGCATACTTCCCGTAGTCTGCCCATTCCTCCTCCGAAGCCTGAAGTCAGGACTGCGGCGGTCTGAGGGTCGATACCAATCACATCAGCATAAGCCAGAAGCACAGACTGGCAGCAGTTGTAGCCATGTACCTTGAAATTGTCCCTGGCTCTCTGTACCCTTTCCTCAAGGTCAAAGCCGGGATTTATGATTATATCAGGATTTTCCATATTCTTTCGTATTTTTGGCCTGGAGGGCACAAATCTACTGAATTTATTGAAAAAATTGTGTAAGACATGTCTTCTTTTGCGTTTATATAATGTTTTCTGAACCGGACGGGACAGACTTTTTTGTGTGAATAGAAGAGAATATGGATCATATAGAGGCTGATATAGTATATAGGGTGCTGAGGGGTATTGCTTCAGAAGGGGAAGAGCAGAAGGTTGCCGCATGGTGGAGGAAATATCCCCAGGAGTGCAGGGATTTAGTGAAGGAGCTGCATGCCGTAATTGATGCAGCGGAGCTTTCCATGGCAGACGTGCGTCTGTCAGACAGCGTCTCGGAAAAAGTCTCGGGAAGTGCTTCAGAAAGAGCCGGCAGACATCGCATATCCATATTCAGACGTATAGCTTCGGGCGCTGCCGCCGCTGCTGCAATCGTGCTGCTGGTGGCCGGGGCCATGGTCTTCTCCCGTAACATGGCCTACGACGAGATGTCTTCACGGATGGTATCTGTGGAAGCCCCGAAAGGCGAGCGGCTCAGAATCACACTCCCGGACGGGACATCCGTCTTCCTCAATTCAGGGTCATGCCTTACATATCCGTCAGTATTCAGAAGAGACAGCCGTGCGGTGTCACTTGAAGGTGAAGCTCTTTTTGATGTCATGAAGGATGAGGACAGGCCGTTTTCAGTCACTACCTTCTCCTCTGAGATCAGGGTCCTCGGAACCGAATTCGATGTTGTCGCTGACAGGGAATCAGGCATTTTCGAGACAATACTGGTCGAAGGAAGTACGGTGGTGCGAAATCTCATAGATCCTTCCCAGGGAGAGATCACGATGCTCCCGGAGGACAGGATACAGATGAAGAACGGCCATCTGTACAAGGACAGGGTGGAGGATGCAAGGGAATCCCTCATCTGGACAGAAGGACTGATAGGTATAGGAGACAAGAGTTTTGATGATCTGATGTCAGAGTTCGAGAAGGCATTTGATGTCAATATAGTCATAACCGGTACCACTGTCCCGGACATCAGTGATGTCTCAGGAAAGATAAGGATGAGCGACGGCATCGAGAATGCCCTCAGGATACTTCAGCATGCCGCAGATTTCAGGTGGCGATTCAACAGGGAGACGAATACAGTCGTGATATACTGAATCCCTTATATATTGAATAAAAGAAAGATACACATTGCCTATGATGTAATGACCACATGATACCCTTCCCGGAGGGCACCGATATGGAGCCTGACCGGACAGAAACAATAACAATTAAACAATAACCGATCAAAGTATGGTAAATACAATTATCACTAGGTTCCGTGCGGCAGCCGGAGCCATGCTGATGTTGCTTGGCGGACTGTCCGCAAATGCCCAGACCAGGGATGTCAGCATAACATTGGACCAGGACAATGTCCCGGTCGGACAGGTGATGAAGGAGATTGAGAACCAGTCCCGTTACCTGTTCATAAACAAAGGCATCGATACTGATATGACAGTGTCCGTAGATGTTGATGCACAGCCAGTCGAAACCGCTCTTTCCCAGATGTTCGAAGGTACTGATGTCACCTGGAGCATGGACGGGGCGTACATAATCCTGACGAAGAAAGATGAGCCTCAGACCCCTCAGGGTCCGGTCACTGTAAAAGGTACCGTAAGGGACCAGGCTGGCTTTCCTGTCCCAGGGGCAGCCATAATGATAGCCGGCACAAGTACCGGAGTCGTAACAGACATTGACGGAAACTACTCGATCACAATAGATTCTCCTTCTTCTGCCACAATGCTGCAGGCCAGTATCCTCGGCTATGAGACACAGACTCTGCCTCTGAACGGCCGGGCTGTGGTCAATGTCGTCCTGAGTGAGGAGAGCACTCTCCTTGAGGGCGTAGTCGTGACGGCCCTCGGTATCGAAAGGGAAGAGAAGGCATTGAGCTACAATGTGCAGGAAGTATCCAGCGACATTGTCAACACCGTGAAGGACGCCAACTTCGTCAACTCCCTCTCCGGAAAGGTGGCCGGTCTCCAGATTTCGCAGAGCTCCTCGGGAGCAGGCGGTTCCACCCGCGTCATCATGCGAGGCGTCAAGTCCATCAGCGGCAACAACAACGCCCTCTATGTAGTGGACGGTATCCCGATGCCGAACCTCCGTGCAACCCAGGTGTCCGGTATACAGGAGACTCCAGACGGAGGTGACTTCGAGGGTATCTCCAACCTCAACCCTGAAGACTTCGAGTCGATGACAGTCATGACAGGCGCTACTGCGGCTGCCCTCTATGGTTCTCAGGGCGCGAACGGAGTCATCCTCATCACCACTAAGAAAGGCTCAGCTGGCAAGGTAAGGGTAAACTATTCCAACAACACGACTTTCTCAAGTCCTTTCGTCCTGCCTCAGTTCCAGAATACCTACGGCACTGACGCCACTGCACCGAGCATGAGCTGGGGTGCCAAGCTCGCAACCCCGTCTGACTATGACCCGAGGGACTTCTTCCAGACAGGCTTCAATACTACCAACGCCCTGTCTGTGTCAGGCGGCACAGAGCGCAACCAGACATACATTTCCCTCGCATCGACCAATTCAAGGGGAATCATCCCGAACAATGTATACAACAGATACAATGTGTCGATGCGCAATACCACCGAACTGGTCAAGGACAAGCTTACCCTCGATCTGAGCGCAAGCTACATGAAGCAGTACAAGCGCAATCCTACCGTGCAGGGACAGTATCACAACCCTCTTGTCCCGATTTATCTTTTCCCGCGCGGCGCGGACATCACCAAGTATCAGATATATGAGAGATGGGATCCTGCCCAGGGCATCATGGCCCAGTTCTGGGATCTGAACTTCCTTGACGGGGCGCAGAACCCTTACTGGGAGACCAACCGCAATCTCTTTGAGAACACAGCCCACAGATATACCCTCAACGGTACTCTCAAGTGGCAGATCACCGACTGGCTGAGCGTGATGGGAAGGGCCCGTCTTGACAACACGGTGATGAACTATACCAGGAAGATATATGCATCGTCGAACACCCTGTTTGCCTCCGAATATGGAAACTATCAGGACAATACCATCACCCACAACAATTTCTACGGTGACGTGCTCCTGACATTCGACAAGTCATTCTTCGACAACAGTCTTTCCGTTCTCTTCAACCTCGGAGCCAGCATCACGGACGATGTGCACAAGGGAACAGGATTCGAGGGCCATCTCGCCAACATCCCGAACATGTTCTCAGTGAACAACATCGATATGACCCACTCCCAGACATTCGCCTACACTGACAGGTACCATGACCAGAACCAGGCCATCTATGCAACCCTGCAGCTCGGCTACAAGGGAATGCTCTATCTTGATGCGACATTCCGCAATGAATGGGCCTCACAGCTTGCATTCACACAGCATCTCAATATCCCGTATCCTTCAGTCGGACTTTCTGCCGTCATTTCTTCAATGACAGACTTGTCCAAGGCGGGAATCTCATTCCTGAAGGTGCGTGCGTCATACGCTGAGGTCGGCAATGCTCCGCAGCGCTATATCACAAGCGTCAATACTCCGGTGAACAAGGGCGGTCTCATTTCTTCAGACACATATGCTCCGGCAGTCAACCTTACTCCTGAGCGCACGAAGTCAGTCGAGGCCGGACTCAATGTCAAGTTCCTTGACGACATGATATGGCTGGACGCCACATACTACAATACCAATACCTACAATCAGCTTTTCCAGTATGATGCACCGCCGAGCACAGGCTACAAGCAGGCATACATCAATGCCGGCAAGGTAAACAACTGGGGTATCGAGGCATCCCTCGGATTCAAGAACACATGGAGGAATTTCTTCTGGTCCACAGCCTTCACATTCTCCATGAACAGGAACAAGATTGTGGAACTCGTTCCTGAAGGCACAAGGGATGTGTCCGGCAATCTCGTGACTGTGGATGAGGTCAACATGGACTACGGCGGATACCGCATGAAGATAGCTCCGGGCGGCTCCATCGGCGACTTCTATGTTAACGGCCTCAAGACCGATGACCAGGG